>CAZTZC010000021.1:0-21370 GCA_964618045.1 uncultured Candidatus Bathyarchaeia archaeon
GAACGGCTTATCTTTGTGTGTGACGACGCTCCCACCGAGCTTAAGAATCAGCATTCTCTTCCTCAATCCACCTGCTCTCGACGCCCCGCTCCGTCAGCTGGACCCTGTAGCTCTCGCTCTTCCTGCGCCTGATGGCCTTCTCCACGGCGCTCATCTTATCCTCCTCGGCTACGGCGATAATGCAGCCGCCGCCGCCGGCGCCGGTGAGCTTAGCCCCTAGGGCCCCGTTCTGCCGCGCGGTGTGCACCAGACTCTCCAGCTTCATGGTCGAGACGCCTATCGCCGACAGCAGGCCGTGGTTCATGTTCATGAGGTCGCCGATGCGATGAATATCTTTGGCGAGCAGGGCGTCCAGACCCTCCCCGGCTAAGCCACCCATGGCGTCTATTATGGAGTCCATCAGCGCCGGGTTCCTCTCCTTGAGAGCCGCGACGCCCTCCACCATCTTCCTGGTGGACCGCTTCTTCAGCGTGTTGCCGATGATGAAGGGCATGGACGAGTCCAGTTTATGGTGCTTGATGCCTGAGTCCCTCTCGTAGCTCAGCACGCCGCCGAAGGTGCTGACGGTGTTGTCCACGCCGCTGGGCTTCCCATGTATTATGGTCTCACCCTCGAACGCCAGCCTGGATATCTCTTCCTTGCTTAGGCCGGCGTCGAAGAGCCGCTCCACGGCGCCCACCGTGGCCACGCATATGGCGGCCGAGCTGCCCAGCCCCACCGCAATGGGTATCATGGACCTCACCTTCAGGTTCACGCCTGACTCGACGCCGAGCCGGCCCATGGTCTTCCTGGCCGCCACGTTGAGAGCCGCCAAGTTCCTGCCCCTCCAAGCCTTTCCTCTGACCGCGTGGTAGACGTCGTCCTCGAAGTAGCCGGAGAAACCGAGGTTGTCGGCGTCAATGTAGATCTTTCGGTCGTCGCGCCTGCTCGCGTCCACCCGCGCTCTTCTGTCTATGGCGAGGACGACGGCTGGCCCCCGGTAGACCACGCTGTGCTCACCGAACAGTATCATCTTTCCAGGCGCCGTTGCCTCCACATGCATCGTCTTCACTCACCGGGTTATCTTCAGGGCGGCGTAGCCCACGACCGCGCTATGGTCTCCTATAATGTCTCCGCTGGTATAGTATGAAAGTAACTCTGCCTTGCCGGCCCCCGCGAGCTTGGAAGCTACCAACGCGGCCGACACCGGGCCGTACCCGCACGTCGTGATCCTGTGCTCCCTCACGACTCTCTGGAGCTTCTCCTCATCCATCTCCAGTATGGCTTCGATCACCAGCCTGTCCTTCCTGTTCGCCGACTCCTGGCGCTCCTGGTGGGTCATGTCCGTCGAAGCGACCACCAGTACGTTCTTATCCTTCGTGGCCCCGTGGATTGCTTCGCCTACCTCCCTGCTCGTCTCCAGGTCCTGGTACCCCATGCATATGGGCACCAGCTTGAAGTCACCGTAGATATACTGCAGGAAAGGCACCTGCACCTCGACGCTGTGCTCCCTCAGGAATGCCGTGTGATCGTAGTCGATGACATCAGAGTGCTCGAGTATCTTCTTGGCGAGGGCCGTGTCCAGGGGCACGCGTCCCAGCGGGGTCTCCCAGCTGCCCTCTCCCATCATGGACACGGGGGTCCCCCATCCCGTGTGGTTGGGCCCGATGACTATTACGGTCTCGGGCTTCTCCTCCTCGGCGAGGGCGAGGTAACAGTGCGCCGCCGCCGGGCCTGAGTAGACGTAGCCCGCGTGGGGGCATACGACTGACTGTATCGTGCGTCCTGTCCGCGTCTCGCCGGGCAGCCTACCGGGTCCGAGTTGATGATTAAAACATTGTTCTATCTGCTGTCTGAGGCGATCAGGCTGCGCGGGGTAGAAAGCCCCAGCGACTACCGGCCGCCTGACGCTCAAACCCTTCACCTACAGCGTTGTCTCGAAGTCCTCGATGGTTGCGCCGAATTCTCCGCTGGCGGGGAGGGTTCCTCTCTCTCTCATGATCTCTCTGACGAGGAGCCAGTAGACTATTGCGAGGCTCCTGCGGCCCTTGTTGTTCACCGGTATAACTAGGTCCACGTTCTTGAGGCTGTTGTCCGTGCTGCAGAGCGCGACCACCGGTATCCCGATCTGGCTAGCCTCCTCGACTATCTGCTGGTCGGCGAGGCTGTCGGTGACGATGACCGCCATGGGCTCGAAGAAGTCCGCGTACTCCGGGTTCGTGAAGGACCCACTCGTGAACCTCCCGAGATATGATCTGCACCCGAGCATCTCACAGAACTTCTCGACGGGGTTCCTGCCGTACCGTTTGCTGCTGGCCACCACGACCTTGCTCATGTCCAGCCTGGACAGGAAACGGGCCACCATCTTGATGCGCTCGTTCATCTGCTCCATGTCCAGCACAAACAGGCCGTCTGGCCGCACCTTGTAGATGAAGGGCTCCATGTCCTTGGTCTTGATTCGGGTGCCTATGTGGACGCCCGCGCTCAGCAGTATCTCCTGGGGTAGGAGCAGGTTCTCGTTTACTTCGACTTCCATCAGCTGGTTCCTCCTCTGAGGTCGGGGCTCTCACGATCCTCGTGGAACTTCAATACGTCGTCGATGATCTCGACGTGGCCGAGGAGCATCCTGCGGCAGCAGTACCTAGTGACGCCTAGGCTGTCGAGGACCTCACCCGGGTTCTCACCGGCCTCCACACGCTTGTTGAACTCCTCCCACTTGTCGCCTATGACCTTCCCGCATGAGAAGCACCGAACAGGGACTATCATTCGTTATCCGCCTATATTTCGCACAGTGTCAGCCAATACTAACCTGCGCGTTCTACCCTCTCAACAACCCGAAGCCTATTTAAAAATACTTCTTATTTCGTCCCCGCCTCTGTTCGATGGTTTTCAACGTGTGAAACACGATAGAGACGAGTTGTAGTCGGGGTCACGGCCGACGATGTTTATGGCGTAGGTCATCGCATCCTCTGGACTCATCTCTTCCTCTATCATCGCCCTCAGCAGGCAACTGAACGCGAGGTCGGTGTGCCCCAGAGTCACCGGCCCGTCCCAGCTGATGTACAGCTCAGCGCCGTTGTCTATGAAAGCCTGGGCCAGGTCGGTGGACCTGATTCCGTCACAGCCCATCACGAGCACCGTTGAGCCCCGGAACCTGTCCTTCATGAAATGGTTCACGAAGTCGGCGCCGACGGCGAAGAGGCGTCTGGAGCCGAGGCTCGGCCTTGCGGGGTGCACCTCGTCGGCCAGCTGCTCGAGCACGTACTTGTCCTGGCTGTACTCCTCGCCCGTGAAGAACCAGACCATCTCGTCGTTCACGGTGCTGTGCACCCGGAAGATGATCAAGTCGTATCCCTTGGGGATTCTCCTTAGGTGCTCGACGGTGACGTTCTCCCCTAGGGAGGGCTCAAACACGTATCTCTCGCCGCTGAACAGCGCGTGGATGTCTTCGTAGAACCCCGGGTTCTCTGCATGGAGCGGGTCTATGTACGCCACCTTGACGGCTGATTCGACTCGTACCACCCTATGGCTTACGTCGAGGTACATCACGGCCAGTATGAAGACGACGAAAAACAGCGTGAACCTAGTCAGCGACGTGCTTCTCGTTCTCAAAAAACATCGTCTGGATCTTGGACGCCGGGTAGTTCACGGTTCTGTCCATGGCTCCGCGGCGTCCCAGTCATACCTCACACGAGGAATGTGGGCTAAGAGCTCGCGCCCTGGATCTGGACGTTCACGGGTCTGCCGTTCTCGAATACTATGTTGAGGCTCCTGAACTCTATCTGGAATATCCTGATCTTGCCGTACCGCTTCTCCTTTAGGAGCCCCAGCTCCTTGAGCTTCATTAGGTGCCTCTCCACGCTTGTGTAGTTGAGGCCGGTGCGGCGGCTCACCTCGCTTATGTTGAGCTCCCCGCTCATGGTGAGCACCTGGAGCACCCTGATGCGGCCCCTGCTGCCGAGGATCTCCTCGACCATCCGATCCTCCCTACGACGCATCAATGATCCTCGCCACCTCCTTCTCGAGCTCCTCGGCGGGTATCTTCTCCAGGCTGATGAGCTGGGTCCTGCCCTGGCTGCTCGCCTGGAGCCTGACGTTGACGAAGTCCAGGCTCTTCAGGTTCTTGAGGTACTTCCAGTACTGGGTGTGGCCCCGCGGCTCCTCCCGGTACTCCTCGCAGACCAGGCGGTAGGCCTCCTCGATCTCGCCGGTGGTGCCGTGGGTCACGTCGTTGGCCTTGAAGAACCGGGCCACCGCCAGGAGCACCAGCTTCTCGTGGGGGCTGAGCTGCCGGACCGCCTCCTTGTTCAGGGTCTGGAAGACCCCCATGGCGGCCGCCCGTACGTGCTCGGGCTGGATCTGGGCTGCGTCGCTCTGCTCAGCCATCCTGCCTGAGCCGTGGAGGACGTCGATGGCGTACCTGGCGTCGCTGTTCTCCTTGAAGGCCAGCTCGCTGATGAAGTCTACTATCTCGGGGGGCACCGCGTCCTTCCTGAACGCCTTCTCGACGCGGTACATGAGTATGTCGGCCAGCTGGGCCTGGTCGTAGTCCCGCATCCTTATGACGTTGCGCTGGAGGCTGCTCAGGGTGCTCCTGTCCAGCTTCCTGAAGACCTCCTGGTCCTTGCTGATGAACATGATGTTGAGGCGGCGGGGCTCGTCTGGCTCGGTCTCGTGGAACCTTGTGAGGTAGTAGAGGGCGTCGCTTCCCTCGTTCTCGATGAGGACATCCACCTCGTCCAGGGCTAGGAGTATCTGGGCGTTGTCCTCATCCATGATCTGCCTGAGTATGTCCATGAGCTCGTTGGCGGCGTAGCCCCTCTCGGGGAACTCGGGGCGCAGCCGCTTGACCACCTGGCTGAGGATCATGAAGAGGCTGCCTCTCTGCTCCCTGCAGTTGACGTGGATGTACTCGTAGGTGACGCGGCGGCGCTCGGCCTTCCTGCGGAGGCTCCTCCCGTAGTAGTGGGCCAGGAGGGTCTTGCCGCTGCCTACGCCGCCTAGTATGATGGCTTTCTGGCTCATCTCGTAGGGGGTCGCGACCATGTGGTCGAAAAGGCTCTCCAGAGCCCTGAACTCCGCGTCGCGGTGGAGTATGACGTCGGGCACGTAGCTGATGTCGAGTATGGCCTCGTCGATGAAGACGCCTCGTTTTGTCATCTAACCCCTGTTGAGGGGTCGCAGAAAGGGAATTTATGCATTTCGTAGGTTCTAACACACAGAAAGTGGAGGGGTGGGTGAAAGTGGATTCGCCGGGAAAACCTATATCGAGACACAGTAAACAATAGTCGTGCAGCCATGTCCCCGCTAGGCTTCAAGACAGGGAAGGTTCCGTCCGACGTCCTGAGGAGACTAGTTTTCAACAGGCTGGGTGCCCCCACCGAGAGGGTTCTCAGCGGCCCGGGCGTGGGCGAGGACGCCGCCGTCATCGACATGGGGGACAGGGTGCTGGTCGCGAAGGGTGACCCCATAACTGGTGCCGAGGATAACATCGGATGGCTTTCCGTCCATATAAACGCCAACGACATTGCGTCCACAGGGGCGAGGCCTCTCTGGTTCGTCTGCATCGCCCTCCTCCCTGAGGGGGCGGATGAGTCCTTGCTTGAGGACATCATGGATGACATTCACGAGGCCTGCCTGGAGGTGGGCGCCAGCCTCGTCGGGGGGCACACCGAGACGACCCCTGGCCTGGATAGGCCCATATTGGCTGGGTTCATGATGGGGGAGGCGAAGAGGGACAGGTACATCACGACGGGCGGCGCCAGACCCGGAGACCTGATAATCCTGACGAAGGGTGCGGGGATAGAGGGGACCGCCGTCATCGCGTCCGACCTCAGAGACCATCTGAAGGGGAAGGTTGACGACCAGGTGGTCGAAAGAGGGGCTGCGATGATCAGATGGATCAGCGTCGTTCCGGAGGCCATGAGGGCCGTTGAAGCCGGCCTACCCAGCTCCCTTCACGACCCCACGGAGGGTGGCCTCATAAACGGGCTATGGGAGATGGCCGAGGCGGCGGGCGTGGGCCTGAGGGTGGATGAGGCTTCGATACCCATACCCGACGAGACAAGGCAGATATGTGGGGCACTGGGCGTGGACCCTTTGAGGCTCCTAGGCTCGGGGGCGCTCCTAATAACCGCTCAGCCGAGCGAGACTGAAAAGATCATTGAAGCCCTGACGGAGGAAGGTATCAAAGCCTCGGTCATAGGCGAGGTGACTCCGCTATCTGAGGGGAGGCTCCTCATAGACGAGAGGGGGAACCTTGAGCCCATCGAGGCAGTTGATCAGGACGAGATATACAGAGTTCTCGATGAGCTAGGCTGAGACGTCTCACGGCTTCAGTGCAGTGAGCCCCATGACGTCGTCGTGGTAGGAAACGTTAACGAAACCGGTTTCTCTGAGGCGAGATGCCACGCCTCTGCCTAGGTCTACTCCCCTATACCTTGACCTCGGCTCACCGGTGTAATGAAATAATCTGCCACCCGGCCTCATCAGCCTCCACAGTTCCCCGTAGAACTCTCCGCTGTAGAGGTGCCCCGCATGGCTGTGGCGCGGCGGGTCATGCACGACGTAGTCGAAGCAGCCGTCTGGGAAGCCTTTCACCACGTGGAAGCTGTCTCCAAGCAGCATGTGGACGCCGCGTCCCTCCCAGAGCCCGCGGGACCAAGGGTTCATCCTAGCTATCAATAGCACAGACGGCTCAAGCTCCACCGTGACTACCTGTGATGCGCCCCTCCTCATAGACTCTATCGCTGTGTACCCGAGGCCTGTGCACGTGTCGAGCACCGTCCCTCCTCTTACTCTGAGCTTGTCAAGTTTTCTCCGTGTGTCCTCGTCTGGGGTCGTCTCCTTGGTGCGGTGCATCCTTATCCCGTCTATCTCCAGGGTCGGGGCACCGGGCGTCGGTACTAGTTTATAAAAGTGTTTCCCTGATGTGGCGACTTGGTACACGTCATCGCCTGATACGAAGTACGCCGCGTCTGCTTTTTCCGCGATCTTTTCCAGTGATCCGTAGTCGACGCATTCTCCTCCAGGGAAAGATATTCCTTCATTTGTCCGTTTTATTTCCGTTGTCGTAAGACCCAAGTCAAGAGATACCTCGTTTTTTCCGTCTAGCAGCTTCTTTGCGGTGTGCGCGGTTAATATGGGAGGAAGTCTATGCGGCATCTCTTACACGTTTTCAATGTTTTTCACTGAATCATAAGATTTTTTCCCATTAGCCCCTGCTTTTATCTATGTTTCAGAAAAAGGTTTTTCACTTTTTCGTCTCCTGATTCATGGTTTAGTTCTAGCTCAGTGAAACAGAAGTTTAATCTATATTAAAAATATTAATTCCGTAGATATTAAGGGATGATTTTTATCTATAAATATAAATTAGGGGGGTTGTTCTCGGAACCCTTATATGAACCGATCTGTCGTTTGTGTTCCGGTAGCCAATGGCGTCTGAAGAGAAACAGAACGGCTTCAAGGGCATGGTTAAGGAGGTAATAGACCAGATACTTCCGCCTAGCGACGTCGAGTTGGAGGCCATAGAGGAGGAGGTCTGGGCCGACCTCTCAGCCCTGTACTACAAGTACGAGGACGAGGTCCAGAAGAAGGCGTTCAGGAACGTCATGCAGGATATCTGCGACAAGATGAGTCAGGGCAAGTGGGACTCCGTCTACAAGAAGCTTTATCGTGCTGAACAGAAGGACAAGGTGTTTTAGGAGCCGAGGCCAGCCCAAAGCCGATGCTGTCACCAAGTAGTTCTCCGTACAGTTACACATGTCAAGGTTTAAAAAGAATTTAACATTATCAATATCGGTAAGACTCGTTAATTCATTGCGTTTCCCAACGTTAAGAGACGAGTCTTACCACCATCGATGACCCGTACTATTTTTGTAGCAAGAGGTTTTGATTAACTGATTGTAACCGCGTCCCTCTGCTCGTAAACATAGGTGCTTTATGTCTCATTCGTTTAGGACAAAAACGGTCTAGACTTGGCCCACATACGAAGCGTTCCACGGCGGCAGATAGTACTCGAAGTAAAGCATCTTCCCGTACTCCGTGTCCTCGTAGCCCGCGGCGGTAACGTTGAGGAGACTAGCCTTCGTCAGGACCCGTAGGATTTCCTCCTGAGAGGAGTCCCTGGGCTCGCCAACCAGTATCTTCAGGGTGTCTCCGTCCAATTTTACGCCCACTACCTCGATGACCTTGTCCAGCCTCTCGATGAAGTCGGCGACGTACTCTCCCTCGAACGTGAGGTTGGTCCCGATGTTCCTGATCTGGTCCAGCGCCTTCCTCGTCTCCTCGTTCAACTCAGACAGACACAGACGGTGACGGCGTGAATTAACCTTTACTACCTTCCGTGGTGTGTCCTGACGATCGACGCCGTCGAAAGCACCGCGAGCACCCAAGAGATCACGTTGATGAGGTACCAGAAGTTCCGGGCCCACCACTTGTTCACCCTCCATTGGTAGAAAGGAAAATCGAACACATCGCCAGGGAACGCGGACACTATCTCGATCTGCCAGAGGCTCGCCATAAGAAGACCTGTGGATAGAATGATCCCCAAGAAACCTATCATGAAGCCATGTGTAGGGGTTGGTTCACTTGTGGCGGTTAATTTCATCAAAGCCATTGGTCGGTCGATTATGAACCGTTTTAAAAACAGTCAAGGGTAGAAGAGTTTGTGAAGGCTATCTCAGCCTCACGAGGTGGACCGAGCATGAGATGCATGGGTCGTAAGCCCTGATCATTACCTCGATGTCGTTCATGAGCTCGTCGTCTTCGCCCACATGGTTCACCGCTATCACGCGTATATCCTTCTCGATGTTAGCAGCGTTCTGGGCCGTCGGCGTTATTATGTTAGCCTTGGTTATGCAGCCGTCTTCGTCAAAGCTGTAGTCATGGTACAGCAGGCCACGCGGAGCCTCGACGGCGTTTATCCCTCTGCCCTCGTGGGCCTCAAACTCGGCGAAACCCTCCTCCTCGAGCCCGTCGCTCAGAAGGGCGTCTATGGTCTCCACGCCTCTCTCCACGTCGTGGACGAGCTCCAGCGCCTGGCAGAAGTTGTTACTCAGCGTGTTCCGTGGATCGACCATGTCGCTGTGCTCCCTGTACAGCTCCCGAGCCGTGCCCGTCAGCTTGTCGTGGCTGAGATGGACTCTGGGCAGCGCCCCGACCATGATTGGGCCTCCGTTGTACGAGGAGTGCTTGGCGTAGCTGTGTCTATACACCTTCTCGTTGGTCAGTTTCATGTAGTCTTCTTGCGGGTGTCTCTCTCCGCCTGAGACCAGCACGTGTGTGCCGAGGTACCCGAACCTTTCACCCGGATCGATGGCCATCAGTACGTTGTCTGACTCGTTGTAAGCGGGGAGATCGAAGCCTTTGAAGAGCTCGACGGCCAGTTCAGCCGCAGGCTGCACCTTCTCCAGCATCTTCTTCACCTTAGTGAGCTCTTCCTCGGTGGGTGTCTTGGAGAATCCTCCGACTCTCTCGTTCATGCCGTGAACCTCTCGTCCGCTCAGGGTAGTGTGGATCATGTTTCCCGTCTTCTTGAGGGCCAGCGCGTTCTTCACGGCGTCTATGTGGTCCGCGGACATGGCGATGGCGTCGGGGTAGCCCAGGAAGTCGGGGAGCGCAAGCATGTAGACGTGGAGTGCGTGGCTCTCTATCATCTCGCCGTGTATCAGCAGGTCTCGCAGCAGCTCGGTCTGAGGCGTGTTCTCGACGCCGAAGGCGTTCTCTATGGCGCCGATGGACGCCAGGCTGTGGCTCGCCGTGCATATGGCGCATATGCGGCGGGTCATGTCTGGTATCTTCTCGTAGTTGACCGTCTTGATGATGGACTCGAAGAACCTCGGCCCCTCGAAGATGTTGAACTTGACGTTCTTCACCTCGTCGCCGTCGAGCACCACCTCGACGCCGCCGTGTCCCTCCACCCGCGTGAGCATGTCCACTGTGAGCCTACGCGTCATCACTCTTCACCTCCAAGGAAGCCCTCCTTCACCTCTCCGCTGAAGACGCGGAGCCTATTCAGGATGAACTCCTTGCTGTATCCCTTCTCCAGCAACATGCTGAACTCCGCCGCGAAGCCGCTGGCCGAGTCCACTGGCCCCCTGCATCCTATGCAGTCCAGCCCCAGGCCAGGACACCTTGCGTCGCACCCGGCCCTGATGACCGGCCCCAGGCACGGTTTTCCGCTTTCGACAATGACGCAGGGGTACTCGTTGAGCTTGCACTCCACGCACACCGGGTAGGTGAAACTTGGCGGGAGGTCGCCGTGGAGCAGCGACGTTATGGCTCTGAGGGTCTCCTCTTTCTCGACGGGGCAGCCGGGTATGTTGAGGTCTACGTCGACGTACTCGCTGAGCGGCTTGCTGAGCTTGGCGTCGAAGAAACCGGTCTCGACGCCATAGACATCTTTCAGCCTTCCGTCGATGGAGCCCTCCTTGTTCCTCATGGCCTGTATGCCGCCCTCGACGGCGCAGTTCCCGAAGGCTATGAGTATCTTGCTGCGCTCACGTATCTCCTTCAGGTGCTTTAGGTCCGTCTCGGTGGAGACGCTGCCCTCAACGAAGGCGACGTCGACGGGGCCCTCCTCCTTGTGGCTGCTTCCCTCCTGGAAGTCCACGATGTGGATGTGGCTGACCAGATCGAGAAGCTCGTCCTCCATGTTGAGTATCTGGAGCTGGTCGCCGGCGCAGCCCGTCAGACTGAATATTCCTACTCTGGGCTTCATCTAGATCATCCCCTTGGTGTTTATGGCGTCCCAGAGCGTGAACACCGGGCCGTCCTTGCATACGTACTTGATGCTCTTCCCAGTGCCCACTATGCAGTGCCCGCACTGGCCGACGCCACAGCGCATCCGCCTCTCCAACGTCATGTAGACTCTCTCGGGCCTGAAGTTCAGGTTCTCCAGCTCCATGATGGTGAACCGGTACATGATCGGCGGACCGCCTATCACAGCGTAGGTCTTCTTGGACGGACGGTCGATCTTCTTGAATAAACCCGTCACCATGCCGTGCATGCATCTGTCGTCTCTCTCGCACTCCAGCCCGTAGCAGACTTGATCTTCCTTGTCCTCGTAGCTCAGGTATAACTTGACGCCGTGCCTGTCACCGTTCCTGAAGTAGTCCAGAATGTCTTTCTTGAACAGCATCAGATCGTAGCACCTTACGCCGTAGAGGACGGCGATCTCGCCATATTTTTCCCGGTTCTGCAGGGCGTACTGGAGAACACCTCGTATGGGGGCGATGCCGAGACCACCTGCAATTAGGAGTAGGTCATTTCCCTCGTACACCTCCATGGGGAAGCCGTTCCCGTAGGGGCCTCTGCCCCACACCGTGTCTCCTACCTCTAGTTTGTGAATGGCGTTTGTCACCCTTCCGGTGTTCCTTATGCAGAACTCTAGTTCGTGCTCGTCGTTCTGGGCGGTACATATGCTTATAGGGGCCTCCCCGACGCCCATGACCCCGAGCTTCACAAACTGGCCTGGCATGTATCTGAAGCCCTCCGCGTATTCTTTGTCCTGAAACTTTATGGTGATCAGTTTCTCTATCTCGGTCATCGTTTCGATCTCTATGATCCTGGCCTTCATCGGCTCAAGGGGGTTCACCTTCACCTGATGTCACCTCGCACCTTCTTCATGACCTCGACGTAGTCTATCTCTGCCGGGCAGAAGACTGTGCAGCGTCCACAGCCAACGCAGTTTGGCATGTCCTCGCGTAGGCTCCCCTTACAGTTGAACCTGTTACGTATTCTTTCACGAGCCGTCGGCCTAAAGTTGTGGCCTCCGGCTACCAAGCCGTGATCCCTCAGCATGCATGAGTACCATATCCGGACTCTCTCACCGGTGTTCATGTCTAGATTTATGTGGTCCTGTACATCGTAACACCGGCATCGTGGGCAGACAAGGTTACAGGAGCCGCAGCCGAGGCACTTGTCACCATACTCGGTCCAGACCTCGCTTTCATACGCCATGTCGAGGAGGTCTTGTAGGCCAGTCATCTCAAGTTCTCTTGTGAAAGATGCATGCATCTTCCTCTCCGCTTCTTTGAAGGCTTCATAGTGACCCTGCTCCGCCGCCTCGAATAGGTATGGATGTGTCTCTATGAACTCGTGGCCCTTGAGGGACCCCACACGTACGAAATAGCTGTCACCGATGTCGTGGAGGAAAAGCTCGAATCCTTCCTGGGCGTGGCTCGTCCCGGTTGAGTGGCAGAAACAGTATTCGTCAGGTACGCAGCTCACGCCAACGATGAAGGCCCTCTCCTTCCTCTCTAAATAATACTTGTCTGGTAGCTCTTCCGTGAATACCCTGGCGAGGAGGTTCAACGCGTTTATGTCGCAGGAGTGGATACCCAGGAGGACTATAGTCTCATCACCCCTAAGCGGCTCTGTATACACTTCCTCGTCGATGTTGAACTCGAAGATGACTTCCTCTGGATTGATGAAGAACTTCTTCGGCGGAATCATGGTTCTTACATATGAGAGGTCGATATCAGTAAGGCTCTCGATCTCTTTGAAAGAATGCACTTTCTCGCTAGTCTTGACAGGAGCGATAAGATCGCCGTATTCGCCAAGAGAGGTCACAAATTCGTTGAAGTTGGACTTAGCTAGCACCTTTTCCAGCATCTGAGTCAAATTCGAACACTTCAAAGAACACTATATTGCCCGCTAATAACGTTTCTTCATGTAAAAGAACGTTGAACCAATCAATAAAATTGACTGTGTTAATTAAAACGGTAAAAGGGAGGGGCTAGAGCCTGCAGAGCCTCATGAGGTTCTCGGTGGCGGCTTCCCCTACTTCCTCTCTCGTAAGTCCCTTCATCTCCGCTATCATGTCGCAGACGGTGAGGACTCCCCGAGGATCGTTTGAGTCGGTCTCCGTGAGGAGGTACTCCAACGGTAATTTCTTCACCGCTGCAACGAAACTAGGCTCAGCGGCCTTCAACGGCCTGAGGCCAACCGACAGGTAGATGCCTTCGTTCACACATGTTTCGGCGTAGCCCGGGTCCTTGTTGAACCCGTGGATGGCGAGCCCTGTATTTGTGCTCCCTGACTCTAGCATGATGTCGATGATCTCCGTCCCCTCCGCGTTGTCGTGGATTATGGCTGGGATTCTCAGCTCCTTGGCTAGCCTCAGCTGGCCCCTGAGGCTCTCGATCTGGGTGTTCCTGTCGATGTACCTTTCCTCCCTGATCCACTCCTTGGTCATGCGGCCCTTGAAGTCGAGCCCTATCTCGCTTATGGCGACGACCTCGGGCTCCTGGGCAAGCGCCCTGAACCGGTTCTCGACCTCTGATGTGTACTCGTCGGCGTACCATGGGTGTATCCCCACGCACCCCTTGACGATGTCCCACTTCTTGGCCGAGGCGGCCGCCTCGATGGACGAGTCTAGGTCGATGCCGGAGTTCAACAGCAGCCTGAACCCGTCGCTCCTGGCTTTCTCGATTCCTTCGTCTGTGATCCCACTCAGGTGACAGTGACTCTCAGAATACATGATCCCTCACAAATGCTAAGGGCGACAGAGAAAAAGAGTTTCTATGCACATACAACGCGTAAAGTGACTCGCTCAGGCTGCGACCTAAAAATCCATGAGGACGACGCCATCCATTGGAAGCGTCTCCACCTGTATTTGTTTCACGCTCTGCTGAACTACCTTGTTACTGATCGCCAAAATGACGAGGATGGAGATAAGTAATTAGGCGACAAAGCAGCACATCACAAGTCGACTTTGTACACTCGGCGTTCCCTCGAACTCCCCTTTTAAACGGCTTCGAGGTTTTCTCACGACTTCTACTTGAGGTCTATCTCAGCTCACTGGCCACCCTGTACTGGTTGTAGAGATCTATTATGGCGATGTTCCCGACGGCCCCAATGATGAAGGAGAGGTAATACCCGACGTAGGGGACCAGACCGAGCCCGAAGGCAAATAGTACCAGCAGTATGCCCAGCCCTATGTAGGTCCAGAAGGAGCCCCGCGTGAACCTGATGGTCTTCCTCAGCGAAGGTATGAACCCCTCGTCTTCTCCGATCATTAAAATGAAGGTGGGTGCGGCTAGGATGGCGAAAACCATCATACCAACCATCACGACGAAGAATATGAGGGACACATAGCCGCCCCCCATGGATTCCATGAAGAACAAAGGGATGACCGCCACACCGGAGGCTAATACGAAAAACGCTGTCATGAGTATGGACGCGTACACGAAGCGCAAGAAACGTTTCCCAACGAATAAGAAGCTCTCCTGAAACATCGGCTCCTCGCCGCGAACAGCCCTCCAGGAAGCCCTTATGGAGGCGAGAGATGCCACCCACGAGAGCAAAGATAACAGTATCAAGGCTATCGGGACCCAGCCTATGAACCGCGTGTAGTCGAACTCGAAGCCTGTGGACACGTACGAGACCGGGGACACGCCTGTCTGGGAGTAAAAGTAGTCCCATATCGCGTCGATGAAGTCGTTGTAGACGGCCCACGACTCTATAATCCTCTGGTTCACGAAGGCGATCATGACCTCTACGAGGGAGGGGCCGAAGACCATGGGCTTATCTCTGGCGACGCTTACGGCGTACTTCAGGTGCGCCATCGCCCCCTGCCGCTCCGGCTCCTCGGCGACTTTACGGTAATGTATCTCGGTGCCACATCTGGGACAGTGAACCGTCTCGTCTGAGACCTCTAAGCCGCAGCGTGGGCAGTAAGGCACCTAATACACCAAGCTTAGATGTAAAGCATAAAGAATTAAACCTTTCAACGCCTCTGCCCGGAGACGGCTCTCGCGGTCAGCCTGACCGCCTCCTCGCTACTATGTCTCGGGGCCCACCCGAGCCTGCGCAGAGACGCCGTGTCCAGCTGCATGAGCTTTACGTCTCCCTTCCACCCCCTCCCCCCGTCCACGCCGCCCGTGAGACGTATCCTGGCCTCGGGTTGTCCAGCCTCCTCCTTTACTATCTCAGCTATCCTGAGCACGCTGGTCCTGTCCATGCTTCCTAGGTTGAACACTGCCACCTGCTCGACCGACTCTACACCCTTCAGGAAACCGTCGACGCAGTCGTCGATGTACAGGTAGGACTTGGACTGGGTGCCGTCCCCCAGCACCTCAAGCTCCCCGGGGCTATCCCTGAGCTTCCCGACGAAGTCCCAGATGACGCCGTGGTTGCTCCTGGGCCCCACGACGTTCGCCAGCCTGTATATCACGGTCTTGAAGCCGTGCATGGACGCGTAGGCGCTGATGAGGGCCTCGCAGGCCAGCTTGGAGGCTCCGTACATGGATATGGGCTTCGTCGGCCCATAATCTTCTGGGGTCGGCAGGACGGTTGCCTCGCCGTAGACGGTGCTCGTGGATGCGAATACGAGGAGCTCGATACCTCCCCTTTCAGCGATAGCCTCGAGGAGGCTGTACGTCGCCTCGATGTTCTGACGGAAATGCTCTTCGGGGCCAGCCTTGTTGGCCCGGACCTCCGGGTTCGCCGCTAGATGGAACACCTGGCTGCACCCCTCCACAGCATCAAGTATAGCGTCTCTCTCGAGGAGGTCTCCCTCGATGAACTCGAATCTGGGGTGGTCCATCCATCGGTCCAGATTACCGAGTGAGCCTGAAGCAAGGTTGTCCATGACCCTTACCTGGTTTCCCGTCTCCATGAGCCTATCCACCAGGTGGCTGCCTATGAAGCCGGCTCCGCCTGTCACGAGGACCTTCATATACGTCCAAATGAGAAGCGGGGGGTAATCATAAGAAGATTATCTTCGCCGCATGGAGGGGAAGATGAACACCGATATCACGACTTGAGCCCCGACGAAGACGAGGAAGGCGGGGAACAGTATCCTCCAGGTGAACGCCGCCGTCCCGTAGCGCTGGATCAGGTACACCATGAAGAAGTTGAACACTCCTCCCACGACGTCCTGGGCGGCGCGCCAGCTGTTCCACCCGGAGTAGTACCTTATCACCGCAGAAATCAGGCTCCAGGTCCCCATGGCCGTGAAGAACCAGTAGAGCGGGGGCAGAAGCTGCCCCGGGACAGGGGTCAACCCCGACACGCCCCAGCTACGGACCCAATCGAAGAGGACGCGATGCACCCCCGGGTAGTTCAACGCGATGGTGGCGACCACCAAGAGGAAGACGCCGAACCCCACGCCCTCCAGAAAATCCCTTTCACCCCATTCGCTGAACTCGGCCCAGTCGCTGCCCACTGAACGGAGAACAAGACGGTCGAACATGAAGCCACGGAACAAAGGTCCTCCACCGCCTCGTACGACGTAGGCGCCCGAGACGCCGTCGGTGAACTTGTCTCTGGGGTCGTCGGTTAAGGCTAAACCCATGACGACGTCGATGAACAGGATCAAGCCGTGGATCTTGGAGACGTTCCTAGTGAAGGCGGCCGTCAGTGATGGCTTGCCGCCGTTAGGCACCTCCACCCTGAGGCCTAGGAGCTGCTTGCCCAGCGAAGCCCCATACATGTACTCCATCACGGTGAAGTATATCACCTGCCCCGCCCCGAGGATGAAGGGCAGCCGCCAGACACCAGTCCAGCTCAGTTCCCCCGAGAAGACGGAGCCTATCCACAGAGGCACGTAGGCCAGTAAAGCCAGCAACGCCCCCAGCGCGCCGACGATTAACGAGTCGATGGCGTACGCTATGACCCGTGTGATCCACAGAGTCTGCGCCCCGACATCGTATGTTAGCCTGTTGAATCCCGTGTCCCGCCGGGGAGAGCCTAGGCTATGTCCGCATCTCCTGCAGTACGAGGCTTCCTCGTCGTTCCACTCGCCGCAACTAGGGCAACGCACCATGCTTAATCACAGATTTGAATAGAGGCTTTAATTTAAACCCTGAGTTAGGCTGGACTGGAGTCGAACCTCCACTTGAGGTCGAACATGGCTCCCAGCGCCCCTGCGACGCCGGGGTGAAAAGTGAGAGCCGCCTCCCTGAGGAAGAACGGAACCCCCTCCTCCTCCACCAGGAACAGCGCCTTACCGCCGTCCACCGGGTCCACGACACAGCCACGGATCTCCACCTCGTCAGAGAACCTCACCTCGTAGCCGTCCTCAAACGCGTCGCCTATGGCACCGAGAATAGAGCCCTGTTTCTCTCTGTCCGAAATGCTGAGGGTCTCCGGAGACCTCATGAGTATCTTGACCGACACTCCCCGGTTCAGGGCGTCCGCCAAGTCTTCCTTCACCTGCTGGAAGTACTCCATGGCCCTAGTTGAGATGAGCAGCGTATCTTTGGCCGACCTGTAGAGTTTGCGGGTCTCCTCTATCGAGACGTCGCCGACACTGACAACGCGTATGAGGCTGGTCCGCTGCTCGCTCGCCCCAGCCTTCAGGTACATCTCGGCCGCGGCTGACTCGAACTCGCTCCGGTAAGATTCTACGACGCTTAGCCGCCTTCTGATCTCCTCCCGGGAGACAGATACCAGGGCGTCGGCTATCTCCTCAGGCGAAAGCGGTGCGTATAGGGCGGGGCGACCCGGCCTCATTATCAGAAGCCCCTTCTGGCTAAGCTCGTCTAGCACGCCGTAGATACGGGCGTTGGGTACGCCGCTGGCCTTGCTGAGGGTGGTTGCCTTGGTCTCGCCCAGGTACATGAGGTGGGCCAGGGCTGAGGCCTGGTACTCGTTGAGTCCCATGCTCATGAGGCTGAACTTGACCTGGTTGACCTTGGGCTCCATCGCATTCCTCCCTGTGTTTAGGTTGTTCATATGCCTACATAAGTTTATAAACAAAAAACTTACTATCTCCTAGTAGTAATATCCAGTACTGGATAGTGTTACAGGAGAAAGACACATGAACGTAATGGTAATGGGAATGGACGGCTACCTGGGCTGGGCCCTCAGCATGTACCTCAGCGGCAGAGGCCACGACGTCTGCGGCGTGGATAACATGAGTAGACGCAGGAACGTCTATGAGATCGGGAGCTGGAGCGCCACTCCCATAAAGCCGATGAATGAGCGCCTGGAGGCGTATAAGAAAGTCACGGGAAGAGAGCTCAGGTTCTACGAGGGAGACCTCCAGGAGCCCAGCTTCACCGACCTCGTCATAGCCAAGGAGAAGCCGGACTGCATAGTCCACTTCGGCGAGATACCCAGCGCACCCTACAGCATGATCGACCTACACCACTGCAACTACACCCAGATGAACAACATCGTGGGCACCAACAACATCATGTTCGCCATGAAGAACCACACACCTGATTGCCACCTCCTCAAGCTGGGCACCATGGGCGAGTACGGCACCCCCAACGTGGACATACCCGAAGGCTTCTTCGAGGTAGAGTACAGGGGCCGTAAAGACACGCTGCCCTTCCCGAGGCAGCCAGGCAGCTGGTACCACCTGACCAAGGTCCACGACTCCGCTAACATAATATTCGCGTGCAAGATATGGAAGCTCCGGAGCACCGACATCATGCAGGGAGTCGTCCACGGCGTCGTGACAGACGATATGGTGAACGACGACCTGCTCACCAGGTTCGACTTCGACGAGGTCTGGGGCACGGCTCTGAACAGGTTCTGCGCCCAGGCGATAATAGGCCACGAGCTCACCCCCTACGGCAGGGGAGGCCAGACCCGGGGCTACCTCGCCCTCAGGGACAGCATGCAGTGCCTCACCATCGCCATAGAGAACCCGCCGGACGAGGGGGAGTACAGGGTCTTCAACCAGTTCGACGAGTGCTACAGCGTCAACGATCTCGCCGAGCACGTGGTGAAGGTAGCTAGGGAGTATGATCTGGACGCCAAGATATGGAACATTGAGAACCCGCGGCTGGAGATGGAGGACCACTACTACAACCCCGACAGGAGAAGGCTACCGGATCTGGGCTTCAAGCCCACGAACACGCTTGAGGACGAGCTCAGGATCACCATCCCCAAGCTCATGGAGTATAAGGACAGGATCGAGGCAAAGCGGCAGTGCATCATGCCCAAGGTCAAGTGGACTGCCTAGTCTCCAACCATTTTTATCTTTAGCACCAAGTTATTGAGGGATGTTCATGAGGGTAGCCGTGACGGGGGGAGCCGGGTACATAGGGTCCACGCTTGTCGTCAAGCTTCTTGAGCGGGGCGACGCCGTGGTCTCGATAGACGACGAGAGCATAGGCGACTACAGTTATCTGAAGAAGTACAGGCGAGGCGGGAAAGTTGAGTGCGTGGTTGGCGACATCCGCGACATTGAACTGCTCGTCGAGAAATGGGAGGGATGCGACGCCGTCGCCCACCTCGCGGCTCTGCCGGGGCTGGTTAGGTGCAACGAGCACCCGGAGGAGGCCGTGTCCGTGAACGTCTATGGCACATACCAGGTGATGGAGGCGGCTAGGAGGCTTGACATCGGGAGAGTCGTCTTCTGCTCAAGCGCGTCCACCTACGGCGTCCCCGTCGAGATGCCCGTCACAGAGGCTCATCCGCAGCGGCCCCTCAACCTCTACGGCGTCACCAAGGTGGCGGGGGAGAAGATAGTCAACACATACTGGGATAACTACGGCATAGAGACGGTGAATCTACGGTTCGGGAACATCTACGGCGTCGGAGTGTTCACCCGCTGGGATACGGTGATACCCAAGTTCGTGAACCAGGGGATGAGCGGCGAGCCTCTGACGGTCTACGGGGACGGCGAGTACAGCAGGGACTTCGTCCACGTCCAGGACATCTCGGAGGCCATGATGCTCTCGCTCACCAAGGAGGGAATAGGAGGCGAGACCTTCAACGTCGGCGGCGAGACACTGACGGTGAACCAGATAGCCGACATAGTCAAGGAGGAGATAGCCGCCGAGACCGGCGGCGCGGCGGAAGCCGTGAACACGGCGCCGAGGCCTGGGGAGACCAAGAGGTTCAGCTACGACCTCACTAAGATACGCGGCGTCCTCGGCTTCGAGAACAGATGGACCGTGAGGGAAGGGGTAAAGCAGCTCATCAAGTATTGGGCTCAGCAAAGGTGAGCAGACGACCATGACGGCCGCAGACGAGACGACGGTTTCGGCGGTCATACCAGCCTACAACGAAGAGAAGACCATAGAGGCAGTCGTGAAGGGAGCCCTCTCCTGCGTCGACGAGGTCCTGGTCGTGGACGACGGCAGCAGCGACGATACGGCGCGCATAGCCGAGGACGCTGGGGCAAGGGTCCTGAAGCAGCGTAACGCAGGCGTCCTGAAGGCCACGGAGCGGGGCCTGAGAGAGGCAATTGGTGACATCATCGTCACCTTGGACGCCGATGGGCAGCACGACCCCTCAGAGATACCGAGACTCATCGAGCCGATACTGAGAGGCGAGGCCGACCTGGTCATGGGGATACGGCCCGAGCTGCCGTACCTTAGCGAGAGGATACTCACGTCGCTCACAAGCATGAGGGTGCCTGTAGGGGACGCGAGCACAGGGTTCAGGGCCGTCAGACGAGAGATCGCCAGAGAGATGAGTCTACACGGAGCCTGCCTATGCGGCACCTTCGTGTTGGAGGCCCATCGACGCGGCGCCCGCGTAGCCGGCGTCCCCATATCGATCAAAGAACGGGAAGGCGAGAGAAGGATCCAGACGAGCCACTTCAGGCAGTTCTTCACTGTGCTATGGGATGTGCTGATGGGCTAGGAAGATATTTACGTTGATCGAAGTCAGTAAAGGGATTCAGGAAGTGACGGGATGAGTAAAGGAGTGACGGTGTGGTTCACGGGCCTGCCCTGCAGCGGCAAGACGACCATAGCCGACAGAGTCGCAGATGCGCTGCGCGAGCAGGGACACAGGGTCGAGCGCCTCGACGGCGATGTCGTCCGCAAAAGCTTGACCAGCGACCTGGGCTTCAGCAAGGAGGACCGTGACGAGAACATAAAACGCGTGACCTTCGTGGCGAAGCTCCTCACCAGGAACGGCGTCAAGGTGTTGGCGACCTTCGTCTCACCCTACATGGAGAGGCGTAGAAAGAGCAGAGAGGAGATAGGCGAGTTCATGGAGGTCTACGTGAGGTGCCCAGTCGAGGAGTGCATGAGGCGAGACACCAAGGGCATGTACAGGAAGGCGCTGGCGGGCGAGATAACCGGCTTCACCGGCGTCGACGACCCATACGAGGAGCCGCCGGACCCCGAACTCATACTGGACACTGACAAGGAGACGGTCGAGGAAAGCGTCCAGAAGGTCCTAGAAAAGATGGAGAGCCTAGGCTACCTCAGGTAAAACCCAATTGTCCAGGGTTTTGGGGAAGAAATGGGTTGGGGAAGGCTAATCGACAACTATCATGGTGAGGGTGCTGCGGACATGGCTGAGGCGCCTGATCTTCGAGGTGATGACTTCCTTTAGTTCCTGCATCGTGTCCGCTTCCAGGCGTACAACGAAATCGTAGACTCCGTAGACTCCGTGAACTTCGTGTACCTCTGGGATCTCTCTGAGAGCTTTCTCGACATCGGATCCTTCACCTAAGTCTGTGTTGATCAAT
>CAZTZC010000022.1:0-8026 GCA_964618045.1 uncultured Candidatus Bathyarchaeia archaeon
TTTTTTTGAATAATTTGTCGAGAAAACCTAAATTAAAAAAGGTCGAATATACACAAATTTATTTGAATTTGTGTCGATACTCCTTCAAATCTATTTTTCCATTTAAAACGGTTATACCTTCATCTCTTAACATACCGATCTTCTCTTCCACAGCCCCCCTTGCTCCTCCTCTGAAGTTACCGACGGCCCCATCTGATTTAATAACACGGTGGCATGGGATCTGAGGTCCACACGGGTTGTTTCTCATGGTTGTGCCGACGGCTCGACTGGCTTCTGGCGACCATTTCGGGTCTCTCCTTGCTAGTTCTTTAGCTAGGTCGCCGTATGTCGTTACTTTCCCTTTGGGGACTTCGGCTAGTATTCTGAGGATGGCCTGCTGGTAGGCGCTGAGTTTTGCTAGTTTCTTTTCATCCTCTGGGGTGATGTGATACATTTTCTCGGTTGATCGGCATTGTCCCCTTTATTATCGTTTTCCTATTCGTCGTGGGTACGGGTGGGTGAAACTGTTCTATTATAGGGTAGAGTCGAAACCAGAGGCGAATCCACTCCACGTCATGTTCGCAATACAACTATGTGGTGCGGGGGTGGGTGCCCACATGTTTTTACTAGTAAAAATTTATGTTTTTGAGCTTATTTAGCCTTTCATGACAATTATAGAGGTTGACTTTATCCTTGAAGTCGGAGTATAATACGAACGCTCGAATGTGCATTATCACAGCTGTTTTACCTCGGACTCGTCTAGAAACCTATAAGCGACAACCGCTGCCATGCCGTAGGCGATGATTGATACCATGAATGGTAGCTCTCGGAAGACATCGTACAGAACGCCTGATAACAGCATCGCGGACGATGACCCCAGACTCGAAAGGATACTGTACAGCGCCATGATCCTTCCCCTAACATCTACTGGAACCGAGTCAGCGACCAAAACCTGAAAAGATATCATCCTACCGTAAAGACCTATTCCACCAAGTATCCTAGAGATGAGAAACATGTGGAAACTCTTTGATAGAACAAAAAACAGAGTGCTCACACCTAAAACAAGAACAGATGGTATGAAGACTCTCTTCCTTCCGAACCTGTCAACGAGTCCTCCTATAATTAACCCCGAAAAAAGAGAAACCAAAGACGTGATAGATACTATCCAACCCCACTGCACCGTTGAAACACCGGAGCTGATGGCATAGATCGCCGTCATGCCTGAATCCAGATGAAAGCAGAACATGAAGAACCCACCAAGAAGTAATAATCTCTTGATGGATGATTCAGACGCCTTAACCACGTTGAAGGCGTCTCTAAACATGTTTAACCCATGCCTGACTTCTTCATCTTTTAGTGTGTAAACATCCTTGAGGAAAAAAAGTATTATCATGCCTGATAAAATGGCTCCCATTAAGAGGTAAGTGTATACGGCTCTGACTCCAGTTAAGCTGATTCCGAAGTATGACCCTTCCTCAACTATTAAGTATCCACCTACTGCAGGGGCTATTAAAGCCGGGATGTTAGGTAGCGTGTTTATCAACGCGTAGCCTCTTCCACGGTTATCGGGGTTTATACTGTCTGCTTTAATCGCCTCGGTGGCTGGGTCAGCAAGGGCTCTAAGGGATAGTATGACCGCGCCTGGTAGTAGCCATACCCAGCTCCGTGCATAAACATAGAAGAGATAACCAAACGCTGAGGATATCATTGCTAATCCTATTATTCTACTTCTTCCACGCTTGTCGGCAAGATACCCACCCGGGATCCTAAACAGTGTGGAGAACAGCATCTGGATCGTAGACAGGATGCCTAATGTGAGACCTGAGCCCCCGATAGCGAAAACATAAACCGATTCATAGGGAGAAACCATCTGTAAAGCAAACTTCAATATCATTAGGCTAGACACTAGGACGAGTAGATTCCCCTTTAGTGAAGGACAGTACTTGGCAATCAGAGCCATGATGTAGTTAAAATAGTTCAGTACTATCCCATTTATCTCTATACTATTTCATATTTCCACGCGCACGTATTAAATCAAATATGCTATACGAAGAAAAATGAAGATATTTTTCACAGTTTTCCTATATTATCTTCAACCAGAAATAAGTAACCATCTTTTTCAACTATTATACCCAAAGGCCCTAAACAGTTCTGCATTATCCTATAGAAGTAAGGAGGCAAATCCATCTCACCCAAGGTCTTCGCCGATTCAACTGATACAGCGTTTTTCTCTTTAAAGATGCCAATAATCTCCAACGCCCTCTTACGCATCATCTCCGGGTTAGTACCCGCACCCATCCCACCTCTCATACCAGAACTAAAACCACTTTGAGGCCGTACTGGCTCTTGCCGTTCTACGGGTTTAATGTAGGTAAAATCAGCGTCATCTATTGTGCCCTTGAACTGGCTCATATACAGGTTATAGTAGAAGCCCTTCTTCTCCATAAGCTCTTCATGGGATCCTCTCTCAACTATTTCACCTTGGTTAATGACGAGCACGGTATCCGCTTTCCTAATAGTGCTTAACCTGTGGGCGATAACAAAACTAGTTCGATCCTCCATAAGCCTATGTAAAGCCTCCTGAATCTGGATCTCGGTCCTAGTATCTACGCTGCTAGTAGCCTCATCAAGAATCAATATACTGGGGTCAGCGAGAATAGCCCTCGCGATGCTTATCAACTGCCTTTGACCCTGACTGAGATTACCAGCACGTTCACTAAGCATGGTGTCGTATCCATGTGGGAGTCGTCTGATGAAGCCATCAGCGTTTGCGAATCTCGCCGCTTCGATAACCTCTTCATCTGATGCGTCTAGCCTACCATATCTTATATTTTCCATTACGGTTCCGCTGAAGAGAAACACGTCTTGAAGAACTACTCCCAGTTGGCGGCGCAGGTCATCCTTTTTCATTTCTACGATGTTCTCGTCGTCTATGGAGATGGAGCCGTCTTGTATATCGTAGAATCTGGATAACAGGTTCACCATCGTTGTCTTACCTGCTCCAGTTGGCCCTACGATGGCCATCATCTTGCCGGGCTCAGCCTTGAAGCTCATGTTTTTGATAATCTTCTCACTTGGAACGTAACTGAACTCTACGTCCTTGAACTCGACTTTGCCCTCAAAACCATCTACCGAGTGAGCGTCAGGACTGTCTTCGATCTCGGGTGCTATATCCAAGACCTCGAAGACGCGTTCTGCTCCAGCCAGTGCTGACTGTAGGCTATTGTAGAGGTTTGAAAACTGTCTGAGAGGATCAGAAAACTTTCTGCTGTAAGAAATGAAGACGCTTATGACGCCTATGGTAACTAACCCGTTTAAAGCCATCCAGCTGCCTACCCCTGCAACTATGGCGATGTTAGCGTTACTAAAGATATATACTAACGGTGGAACCAGCATAGCGTAAGTCTCAGCCTTGGTGCCAGCCTCTCTTACAGCTGTGTTGTTTTTCCTAAATTTTCTCGTTATCGTTCCTTGCTGCCAGAACGAGATGACCGCTTTCTGCCCTGTAATGGATTCCTGCATAACTCCGTTCAACCGTCCCATATTCTGCTGCAGATCCCTGAAACGGAATCTCGCCCTCTTACCAATCTGAGCGGTAAAACCCACCATAAAGGGGAATACAATGAGACTCGCTAAGGCGAGCCAAATGTTCAGTAAGAACATTGCAACAACGATTCCAACGATTATTAAAGTGCTTCTAGTTAACTCCGTCAGGTTATAGCTAAGAACTGCGCCGATGGTGTCAATATCATTAGTTAAACGGCTCATGAGGTCCCCTGATGAGGTGTTATCGAAGAACTTGAGGCTCAGAGTCTGAATGTGTTCAAACAAGTTCTGTCTGAGCTTCATCAAGATTTTTTGGCTGACACCCGACATGATCCAACCAACGGCCATGTCGATGAGTGCAGCGGATAGATATGTCACTACGATCAAGGCTACTATATCGACGAGCCCATCCACTTTCATAGGAATAATGTGCTGATCTATCGCCACTCCAATGAGGTAAGGTCCAGCGAGATTAAGTAGAGTACTTATCGCTGTGAACATCATCGCTAAGGCAATGGTGCCTTTACTGTCACCGATGTACCCTGCTAACCGGTTCATTGTTTCACTTGGATCTTTAGCTTTTTCTATTGTTCCCCTTTGCCCAGGGCCATGCCGCATCATTCTAAGCTGTCCTTTCTGTGGCTCCGGTTGATCCCTAGCACTCACAGCTGAACACCTCCCCCAAGCTGGCTATCATAAATCTCACGATATATCGAGCAAGACTCAAGAAGCTCCCTGTGGTTGCCTATATCCGCTATGCTTCCATTCTCTAAGACCAGTATCTTATCCGCTTTTAGTACCGTGCTTATTCTCTGAGCAACAATTATGTTAGTGCTATCCTTCATAATACGCTCTAGTTCTTCTTCTATCTTGATCTCGGTCTCGGCGTCAACCGCGCTGGTGCTATCATCAAGTATCATTATCTTGGGTTTAACGAGGAGAACTCTGGCTATTGCTATTCTCTGTTTCTGGCCGCCGCTAAGGGTTGCTCCTCGCTGACCTACGAAGGTATCATATCCATCTTGGAACCCCATTATGAAATCGTGGGCTTGAGCGGCTTTCGCGACTGCTATAACTTCTTCTGCTGATGCATCAGGGCGACCATACCTAATGTTATCGCGGATAGTACCGCTGAATAACATGGTTTCCTGTAAACTAATTCCCACTGCTTTTCTAAGGGTCTCTAAATCTAGGTCTCTGACATCCATTCCGTCGATGGTAATTCTACCATCGGTAACGTCATAGAACCGGGGTATGAGGTGAACTAGTGTACTCTTTCCTGAGCCGGTGGCGCCAAGAATTGCTAATGTCTCACCCGGCTCTACAACGAAGTTGATGTTTGATAAGACGGGTAAACCGCCGTCTTCACCATAGGTGAATCCTACATCCTCAAATACGACACGGCCGTCGATGTTTTCAAGCTTCACCGCTTCTGGCTTTTCCTTGATCTTAGGCTCTTCGTCTATGGCTTGGAATATTCTTTTAGCTGAAGCCTCTGCCGCTGATATACGACCTGCCATAGAGCTTAATGTTATTACGCTAAACATGGCGCTGGTGAGATAGTTGATAAAAGCAATTATCTCTCCGACGCTGCTCGTCCCGCGGAAAACCTGTATTCCCCCAAAATAGACGACCGCGGCAGTACCTAGGTTTAACAGTAAGGTTATGAAGGGCATGAATAGGCTGAGGTTTCTGTTGATTTTAACTGAGGATCCATACAGCTCATCGTTGGCTTTTTTGAACCGGTTGTTTTCATGTTCTCTTCTAGCAAAAGCCTTAACGACCCTTATCCCTGTGAGGTTTTCCTGCAAGACCTGGTTTAGGTAATCGACCTTTTCCTGTACTTTATTGAATAAGGGCTGTGATACTCGGATGAAGAAATATACTAGAGTTATCGTGATGGGAAGAAGCACTGCCATTACCATTGATAGCTGGGGGTTTGTTATCCACATGAGAGCTATGCTTAGAATGAATGTGAGAGGCATTCTTGTGAACATGCGGATACTCATTGTTATTATCAACCTCACCTGGTTTAGGTCACTTGTTAGTCTCGTTAACAGTTGCCCAGTTGTGAACTCGTCCAGGTTTCCGAAGCTATAGGACTGGATCTTGGTGAAGATGGCGTCCCTGAAATCCGCTTCAAACCCTCTCGAGGCTCTTATAGCCAGGATGGTGTTTCCCGTCATGAATAGTGCGCTTAATATGCTTGCAGCTATCATGAGAAAACTGGTTCTGATGATTACATCTAGATCCTGATTCGCTACTCCCTCATCAATAATCACTTGTACTAGACGAGGTATGGAGAGATTAGCGGCTACAACTAGAACTAATAGGATTACGGCTCCCGCCGCTTCTTTGGAGTATGGTTTAAGATACCCGAATGAACGCTTTAGACTACTCATTAATCATCCCTGTTTTATTTTATGTCCTCGATCAAGTTGATCTTTATTTCATATGTTTTCAGTTTCCACAGCTTTTCTGGGGCTCCTCCTCCTTCTTCACGGTAACCAGATACCTCAATAATGCCTCCTTTCCGTAGCTCACTTAAATGGTAGTATAGGCTGGATCTCGCTAAGGTCTCTCCTCTGTTGAGTAATTCATCGTATATTTCATTAGTGCCCTTGGATTCATGACTGAGTATACCTATTATATCCCATCTTATCGGACAGTGAAGGGTTTTGAAGTAGCTCTGAAGTAGCTTTATCTTGTCTTTGCCTGAATTACTATGGCCACCATTACAGCACATTTTGGTTATAATATTATCAAAATTGTTATAAATTTATCTCATCGTCTGTAGAATGACTAAATGAGTGAAAAACATACATGCAATGGAGGTTCTCCCCTCATTATACCCGATACATAATAGGAGAAAATACTGGGCTATGGTCGTTTACACAACGTTTCTGAGGGTGGTCTAGTTGAACTGTTTCACGGTGTAGATGTCGTTTAGGTTTGTTAGCTATGCTTGAATAGAGTCTTGTAGGCACCGCATATGGGGCAGACCCAGCCCTCGGGTAGTTCATCGAATCTAGTGCCTGGTCTTACCCCATGTTCTGGGTCTCCCTTTGCAGGATCATAAGCATACCCGCATACAGAGCAGACATATCCAAGAGGCTGTTTCTGTGACGCTTCAGAGGCTGGGAACAGCAGAGGAGAGCCTGTGAGCTCCTCTACTAATCCCTTATACTTTTCGTGGATCATGGCCCTGTCGAACTTGTTGAAGTTCTCCAGCATCTGATCCTGCTCCTCATGGCTGAAGTACTTCATCACTGGATGGAAGAAACGCTTGTCTTCCTTCTCGATGTGGGCGGGGTAGAGCTCGGCGAGGGCTTTAAGAGCGGCATTTATGTGGTCGAGGGCTCCCTTGTCTCCATTAATCCACATGTCTCTTCCCTCCAGCAGCCTGCCTACGGTCGCCCTGGCGTACTCATGCTCCTCCGTAAGCTCCTTCATTATAACGGCGTGGGACTCGTCAATCGTCTTCGATTCAAGCGCATTGAATAGAATGTTTTCCTCTTTACCGTGGTGAGCCTTGTCCGCGTATGTCCTGAAGAAGTCCACAACGGAGACGATAAACTGGGGGTCTGCTTTTCCCGTCTTCTTTATCCGGTTGATCTCCTCTTCAAGCACGGGGACTATTCTCTCGATTACTCTGTGTTCCCACATCAAAGGACCTATGGGCTTCGTGTTTATGCCTCCGTGGGCCTCTATGCTTCTTCCACGGTAATCGCTTGCTCGGGGCATCCACTGACGCATGCCATGCACATTATGCAGTCTTCCATTCTCGCTGGATCTGCTTTGGTGTCGTTATTGTATTCTGGCATCTCTACGAGATCGTAGACATCCATTGGGCACACACTCTTACACACTCCAGCGCCCGAGCACTTTTCTAGATCGACCATTACTTTAGGCATAGCCATCGACAACATATCAGAGGAACCGTAGTATTAAAACAGATAATTTAAGGCATACTAGGACTTGCGCGCACCATCGAAGAGGCGCAGGAAGCAATTGAAAGCGGTTTCGAGTACATAACCGATATGGAGGATGTCAAGCTATGGCGAAAACCGAAATAGCGGTGGGTGGTGCCTGTGGTTGACATCCTGGAGTTTGAGTCTGGTAAGGTAAAAGTCTTTAAAGACATTTTCAATTGGAAGATATTCGAGAAAGGGTACAACCCAGAAGCCTGAATCATCCTTAAAGTGCGAATACTCGTATACATGGCACAGAACGCTTTCTTTCACCCAGAGAAGCCCTAAAACAACTTATTTTTACTCATCTAGAGGATCAAGCAATCTGTACTTCTTATGTGGATGCATGCTCTTGAATTGTTTAATGGCATCTGTTTCAGATTCTGCCTCTATTGATAGTATGATGTATTTTGAGTCTAGGCTTGACCAGTACTCGATTTCATATATCTGTATCGTTAATCACACTTAATACACACCACGTTAAGTGAATTGAGTCTTGTTATTTCAGAATCAAATCGATGATTTTATCC
>CAZTZC010000022.1:8126-15207 GCA_964618045.1 uncultured Candidatus Bathyarchaeia archaeon
GATTTTATCCATAATTTTACCCCCCACACACACTTGCGATACTATGATATATTTAAAAACCCAAGTCTAGATCAAACTTTCTTTAGAGGATATATATGAAAATTAAAAAAGTGGAAACGATCGTTTTTAAAGGCCAAGACGGGATTCGCGACCAACTCTATGTCCGCATAAGCACCGATGATGGCTTTGAGGGCATGGGAGAAGCCTGGTGGGGCCTTTCTATAAAACCTGTGCAAAGTGCTATCGAGAACGTTCTTGAGCCGCAAGTCATAGGCCAGGATTCCACTCACATCGAATTTTTATGGAACAAAATGTTTCACCATGCATACCGGTACGGAACTGAGGGCATCCTCCTTTGCGGGCTAAGCGGAATCGACTTAGCCCTTTGGGACCTTTTAGGTAAAAGGCTCAACGTTCCCGTTTCAACTCTTCTAGGCGGCCCGGTTCGAGACGGAATAAAGGCCTACGCCAGCTTACCCCCTTATCGTCAGGAGAAATTAGTCAGAGAAGAAGTAGCGAAAGCGGTTGAGCTTGGGTTCGCTGGAGTAAAACTACACGAATACGACTTAGATTTAGTGGCCGCAGCCATCGACTCAGCTCCTGATCGTTACCCGATTATGGTGGACGTGAATGGGCACTGGACGCCGCTTGAAGCCGAGGATGCGGCAATGCAAATGGCTGACATGGGTGTTTTCTGGTTGGAGGAACCCATATTCCCCATGCAGGACCATTTGGCCATGATCAAACTTAGGCAGAGAGTTGACCTGAGACTGGCCGCTGGTGAAAACGAATATTCACTTAATGCTTTTAATAGCCTAATGACTGGCGGAGCCGTTGATTTTATCCAGCCTGAAATAACCAAAATCGGCGGACTGACCATGGCTCGTAAAGTGTCGGCCCTAGCTGATCTTCACAACTCAGTCATATGCCCCCATTCATTTGTTATCGGGCCGTCGTCTTACGCCAACGCACACTGGGCCCTTACTCAGATGAACATGGAATGGATGGAAATACCACTCATATCGGAAGGCCTCTCCTTTCCAGCTGGCACTCCGCCCCTTACAATGGTTGACGGTATGATTCAGCTGCCGGAGGGACCTGGATTGGGAGTACCAAATTCATGATGTAATTTCACGCGCACAGAAGAAAAAGGAAACTACATCCCTCTGTCAGGCACATCGAGAAAAATCAACGCGCCAAGCCACCTAAACCCACCATCATCTAAGGGGGAGGGGGGTATACGAGAAAAGCCGAACCGACGCCCCTTCCACCGAAAACAACCCCAGAAACACCCCTTTCTGATCAAATTACATACAAAAGTGTAGTCCACCGAACACAGAAACGCACCCCAAAAACGCTTATTCCCGGTAACACGGTACAAACCCAAAACACACCACCCAACCACAACCCCCAAAAATTCACGGAACACACAGCCACGGCAACAACCCACACATCACCAACCCCACAACCCAAAATCATTTCCCAAGATTACAAGTAACTTGACACAAACCCAACCCAAAACCAAACACAACCACAACCCAAACAACAATTTATACACAAACCACCCCCATACACCAGAGAAACCATGCTCAACGACCAAACCATCAGACAACTCATAACAAACCACCAACTCATAACCCACTACAAAAACCTCGAAACACAGCTCCAACCCAGCGGCTTCGACATAACCCTCCACCACATCGAGTCTTTCACAGGCAGCGGAGCAGCCGACTACAGCAACCAGGAACGCATAATAGCCGAGACAACGCCCATAGAACCCGACCCAGAAGGCTGGTACAGCCTCCCCCCAGGCGCCTACAAGGTAGTCTACAACGAAACCGTCAACATGCCCCTCGACGTAGCCGCCATCGCCCGCACACGATCAACCCTCCTAAGAAACGGCGCCGCCCTCGCCACCGCCGTCTGGGACCCCGGCTACCACGGCAGAAGCAGCAGCCTCCTCACCGTCCACAACCCCCACGGCATCCGCCTCAAAAAAGACGCCCGCATAGCCCAACTAATATTCTTCCACACCGAAAAAGTCGAGAAAGGCTACCGCGGCGTATACCAAAACGAACGCGTCGAACCCTAGCCTACGCAACCTATTTAAACCGTCCACCCCTCCAAACAACGCAACGGTGCAACAAAGTTGTCAACCCTATTCAGGACAAGGCTAGCCAAGGAGTTCAGCGACAGGACCGCCAGGTTCCACACAAGCGTCGCCGAAGACCTCCGCATGTTCACGGAAGACGTAGACGGAACCATGGCCCACGACATAATGCTCCACGAGCAAGGCATCCTCCCCCGAGAAGACCTCGTCAAGATCCTCGCCGCCCTCCAGCAGGTCAAACAGGAGTGGATGGACGGAGACCTGGAGGTGGGGCCCGAGTACGAGGACATACACGAGTACATAGAGGCCCGCGTCATCGACAAGATCGGCATAGAGGTGGGCGGCAAGATGCACACAGGCCGCAGCCGCAACGACCAGGTCATGGTGGACATGAAGATGGTCACCCGGAAGGAGCTCATCGAGATCATGGAGAACCTCCTCAGCCTCGTCAAAACCGTCTGCGAAGTAGCCGACCAGCACACCGAGACCCCCATGGTCCTCTACACCCACGGCCAGCAAGCCCAGATAGGCAGCTACGGCCACTACCTCGTAGCCTACGCCGACTGCTTCCTCCGCGACTACCAGAGGATCAACGAGTGCTACACACGCGTCAACATGAACCCCCTCGGCGCCACAGCCATCGGCGGAACCAACTTCAGGATAAGCAGGATGAGAACCAGCGAGCTCCTGGGCTTCGACAGCATACAGGAGAACAGCGTCGACGCCACAAGCAGCCGCGACTGGGCCGTGGAGACCGCCAGCGTCCTAGCCATCCTCATGGGCAACATGAGCAGGCTCGCCGCCGACATCGTAACATGGAGCGGCAGCGAGTTCAGGTACATCGAACTCAGCGACGAGTACAGCAGCAGCAGCAGCATAATGCCCCAGAAGAAGAACCCCAGCACCATCGAGCTCGTCAGAGGCAAAACCGCCGAGGTATATGGCTGCCTCCAGGAACTCATGACCATGGTCAAAGGCCTCCCCACAGGCTACTACCAAGACCTCCAGCAGACCAAGATACCCCTCTGGAGAGCCTTCGACACCGTCAAGACAAGCGTCGAGGTCCTCGACGGCGCCATAAAGACCATGAAGGTCAACAAGGACGCCATGCTGGCCCAGACCAAGGGCAGCTTCATATACGCCGTCCAGCTCGCCGAGGTGCTAGCCGAGGAAACGCTCAGCTTCCGCGAAGCCTACAAGGTCACGGCGGAAGTGGTGAACAACCTCATAGCCGACGGCCGAACCCTGGAGCAACTCAAGCCCGAAGACGTAAAGAAGGCGGCTAAGAAGCTGTTCAACAAGGACATAAAGGTGAGCAGCGGCATCGCCGAGAAGATCAGCGACCCCCTGAAGGCCCTGAACAACCTCAGGAGCCCGGGAAGCCCCCACCCCGCCAACACCAGCATGATGGTGGAGAACAGGCTCGAGCTAAGGGAGCGATACTTGAAGGAGCTCGACTTCCTCAAGATCAAGCTGGTCATAGCCGGCGACAACCTGAAGAACGCCCTCCAGACCTACTCCTCCTAGACCCTTTCTCCATCCATTCTGTTTGGCTTACCTTTAAACCCGGGCGGCCTCCAGTATCATTGAACCGGGTTGAGGCGCCAGTGGATGGTAGCAGGCATAGTGCTAATACTCGGGGCGTCCGTCCTCGTCGAGCTATACCTCGACAAGCTCTACCCTGAGACAGGGATCGAGATTACCCTCCCCGAGCTCCAAGTCGGGATAGAACACGTGTACACGTTCTACAGGGAGGGTCAGCAGGTGGGTACCCACAGCTACATCGTCGCAGGGCGTGAGGGAGGCGGAGCATCAGCCGAGTATACCATGATCTCCACGACGGACATCACATACGAGGGCAAATCCCTCCTGCTCCGGGGCGAGTACGTCTTCGACCGCCTCTACAGGCCCCTCGGCTACGCGTTGAACGCGACAGATGAAGACAAACACACCCGGCTCCGCGCCGCCTTCACCCAAGGCAAGGTCGAGATCACCCTAGACTCCGACGGCGAAGTCATGGAGCTGACCGAGCAGATAGCCGAGGAGACGCTGTTGATCGAGAACCAGATGCCCGGGTACTGGGAGATCCTGTTCCAGTCCAGCACGCTCATGCCCGGGAAGAGATACGTGGTCGACGCGTTCATCCCACAGCTTGGAGCAGTTATAAGGCTGACCCTGACGGTGGACCGCGAGACCTCGGCGGTGATACACGACGGCGTTGAGCTTAACTGCAAAGTTATTAGAGAGGCCGACCTAGGGCTAGTATTCTACCTGTACGGTGGGGAGCTCATACAGTACAGGGACGACGCCAACGGCGTCACAATGATAAAAAACCTCTAGATAGGCTTCTTGAGAACCCACCTCTCGTAGTACAGCCTGATCTCCCCTTCGTCAAGCTCGAACCAGACCTTCATCCTCCCAGTCTCGTTGCCGTACACCCAGAACTCGTTGCAGCAGGGATCATCCGACACAGGTATCAACGGCACCGGTTGGTCTCCCCACCTGCTCTTAGCCGTGCCCACAAGCATGCCTCCCTTCTGCTCCACCTCGACATTGAAGACGTCCCGATACGACGAGTAGGTGCCAGCAAGCCTCTTCCAGTGCTCCCACTGAGCCAGGTAAGGCACATCCTTCACCGGGTCCCTGTCCATGAGGAGGGCCAGAGCCGCGTGGGGTATGGCGCTGCCCCAGTACCCCGTGTTGCTCAGGTAGGCCACCCCCACACCCAGCTCAGGTACGAACCCCTGGAAGGCGGCGGACACCCCGGTGGAGCCCGTGTGCACAACCAGCTCGTGCCCCAGGAACTCCATGACGCCCCAGCCGTAGCCGTAACCGTTACTACCGAACACGTTGTCGGGGCGCCTCGTATGCGACTTATACATCTCCTTCAACAGGTCTTCACCGAGAATGGTCTCGCCACCATATTCACCATCTTGGAGGTACATCGTCAGGTACCGGGTCAGCTCGACGACGGAGCTGAGTATCCCCCCAGGCGCGTATATGAGCGGGTGGAACGGGTGAACCGTGGCCCTCTGCTTGCCGTCAGGCTCCTTCCAGTACGCCGTCATCCCGTCACCGTCCGAGTCGAACCGCTCACGCAGAAGCGTCGTCCGCTCCATGCCCAAGGGGTTGAAGACGCGTTTCCTGAGGTACTCCTCCAGCCCCAGCCCGCTAACCTTCTCCACCAGTAGGCCGAGCAGCGTGAACCCGGCGTTAAGGTAAAAATACTTCTCGCCGGGTCTGGCGTCCACCTGGTCACCGGCTGCGTTCATATATCCATAGAAATCCGATTCGCTTGTTAGGGGTATCCAACCCTCGCCGAGGCTCATCCTCTCGATGAGGATGTTGGCCGTGCCGAGGCTCGGTATCCCCGAACTGTGAGACATGAGATGATGCACAGTGATAGGGCTATCCCTGAACCCTATCCTCAGCGGGAGATAATCACGTATCGGGTCGGTTACCCTTAGCTTCCCTTCCTGGACGAGCTGCATCACGGCCAGGCATATGAACGACTTGGTGCAGCTCCCTATCCCGTAGAGGGTCTCCGGGGTCGCTGGTAGGCTCTTCTCCATGTCCCTTGAGCCATAGCCCTGCCTGTAGACGATCTCCCCGTCCCTGAGGAGCGCTAAGCTCACCCCCGGGGCGTGGGCCTTCTCCATGGCATCCGAGGCTATCCTATCCAGGATTGATTTCGATTCATCTGAGAAGTTTGTCATACCATATTTGTTGGCGTGGATGTAAATGAGTTTATTCCGCTTCCAACGCCAGCGCAAGGGCTCCGTAGAGGACTATGTCTCCCCCTAGGGGCGTGATCATTATCTCGGGCAGCCTGTTGATGACGTGCCTAGCCACGTAGCGCTGTATGGGCTTCATTATCAGTTCAGGGTTGTTGAGGGCGACGCCGCCGCCGACGGTTATCAGCTCTGGGTCGTAGGCGTTCACGATGTCGGCTACCCCAACGGCGTTTATCTTACCCACCTCATCCACTATCCCGAGGGCTGCCTCGTCGCCCTGCTTGGCCGCGTCGAATATCATCTCCGTGGTGATCGCCTCGGCGTCGCCGCCACAGAGTACAGCCAGGAGGCTGTTCCGCCAATCGCTGAGCCGCAGCAGCGTCTGGGCGAATCTGGGAATGTTCATGCCGCTGCAGTAAGCCTCCCAGTGGCCTGGAGCGCCGCAGCCACAGATTATCTCGCTGTCTGGGTATATTGTTAGGTGGCCCACCTCCACCGCGTTGCCGTCCTTACCCACCAGCAAGTGGCCGTCGACTATGGCTCCTCCTCCGAGGCCCGTGCTGATGGTGACGTAGAACATGTTGTAGATACCTTTACCGGCGCCGTAGACGTGCTCCCCAAGAACCCCGGTGGTGCAGTCGTTGACTATCTTCACAGGGACCTTGAACTCCTGCTGGAGAGGCTTGACCACGGGTATCACTTTGAAGGGGTAGTTGGGAGTGTTGGTTATCATGCCGGTCTCAAGGTCTATTGGCCCTATAGAGCCTATGCCGATGGCCTCCGGGCTGTCGACCAGCTCCCTGATTATCCTTATTATCTGTAGAGACACCCCCTCGGGACCATTCAACCTGTCGGTGGTCTCGACTGTCTTCTCATCGATGCCTTCCCTGTTACCTGAGGCTACACGGATCTTGGTGGCCCCGATGTCTACGGCGATGAATGACAACTCGGTTCATAGAAAGTGGTGGGGGGAGAGTAAAACCGTTACTCCTTGGCGACTATCCTGTTCTCTAGGTACCCTCTCTCTTGACCTACGCCTTGATCTCGTCGCCTGGCTTCAGTAAGAGCCGGGGGTCGGTCTTGCCGTCCACCCTGAGCGTCTGGTTCATGGCGGTGTCGTTACAGGTGCCGCCGCATATGCGTCGCCGGGGTAGAAGGACACTTCCACTTAGATGGAGCTGATCACTAGGGGCAACTACGTTTCGGTGAGCGGCGACGGCGTTGATTGGGGCACCCC
>CAZTZC010000022.1:15307-21188 GCA_964618045.1 uncultured Candidatus Bathyarchaeia archaeon
ATGGTATCCTCTCTGAGGGCCACGCCCTCGGTGTCCGCCAACATGGTGGTCGCGCTGCCCACGGTGCACCTTGTCGCCAGGAGCGGGCTGGTATACGTTTGACGATAGCCCGTGTCTGTCCACACTGTGTCTTCTGCTTTGGGAATAACATTATATTCCTAATATCGTCCAATTCTCTCAACTCAACGAGGATGAGAAGCTTTGGAGATCAGATTCCACGGCAGGGGCGGCCAAGGCGCCGTTACGGGCGTCAGGGTGCTCGCCACTGCCCTCTACTACGAGGGGAAGTTCACCCTGGGTATCCCCATGTACGGGACTGAGCGCCGCGGGGCCCCGGTGGTGAGCTTCCTCAGGGTGGGGGACCGGAGGATAAACGAGAGGGACCTGGTCCACGAGCCGGACATGGTGGTGGTGCTGGATCCCCTGCTAGGGAGGACGGTGCCGGTGACGGAGGGGCTGAAGGAAGGCGGCTTGTTGCTGATCAACCACCCCCGCGGCGGCAAGGAGACGGGCCTCGGCGGACGGTTCAGGGTGGCCACGGTGGACGCCACAGGCATAGCCATGACGGAGATAGGGCGACCCATAACCAACACCGCCATCCTCGGCGCCTTCGCCAAGGTGACGGGCCTGGTCGCCTTGGAATCCCTTGAGAAGGCGATCAGGGAACAATGGGGCGGCAGGATCGCAGAGATGAACGTCCGGGCGGTGAGGAAGGCTTACGAACAGGCCACTGAGCCGGTGGACGTCTCGGCCGTAAAGCCGGTAGAAGTGGTGAGGCCGACGCCGGGGGACAGAGACGTCAGCAGCTGGAGACTGTACAGGCCGGAGCTGGACACGGAGAAGTGCGTGGGCTGCCGCCGCTGCTACATCCTGTGCCCCGAGGTCGCCATCGGCATGGTCGAAGGCAAGGCGGAGATCAACTACAGGCACTGTAAGGGCTGCGGCATCTGCGCCGAGGAGTGCCCCATGGGGGCGATAGAGCTCGTGGAGGAGACAATCTAGGAGGGGAGATGAGTGGCGAAGTTCGAGGTTATGGTGGGCAACAAGGCGGTGGCGTACGCGGCTAAGCTGGCGAGGGTCAGGTACGTGAGCGCGTTCCCCATAACGCCCCAGACCACCATAGTACAATATATCGCGGACATGATCGCGTCGGGCGAGATCGACGCCGACTACGTGACCATGGAGGGGGAGCTGAGCTGCCAGAGCAGCGCCATGACGGCGGCGACCACGGTGAGGAGCTTCACCGCGACCAGCGGCCCCGGGCTCCTGTACATGCACCACCCCATGCACATGACGACGTGGGCGCGTCTGCCGCTGGTCATGGCCGTGGTGCACCGCTCGACGAAGGGAATGCAGCCGGACCAGATGGACACCATGAGCCAGAGGGACACGGGGTGGCTCATGTGGGAGTGCCAGAACAGCCAGGAGCTGCTGGACACGGGCATCATGAGCTTCAAGATCGCCGAGGATCCCCGGGTGAGGCTGCCCATGATCTTCATGGGGGACGGCTACATCCTGAGCTACACCTCGGAGCCTGTGGAGATTCCGGCGCAGGAGGAGGTCGACGCGTTCCTGCCGCCCTACAGGCGGCCCATCCCCATGTTCCCCGAGGAGAAAGAGGAGGCCATGAAGCTCATGATGGAGATGTGGAGCCCCTATGTAGACCCCCAGAAGGTCTGGAGGGACCAGCAGCAGGCGGCCATGAACGCCAAGGAGGTCATCAAGGAGGTGAACCACGAGTTCGAGAAGGAGTTTGGGAGGAGCTACGGCAACGGCCTCGTCGAGGAGTACGGGTGCGAGGACGTGGACGCCGTGCTGGTGGCCATGGGCACCATCGCCTCGACAGCGAAGACGGCGGTTGACCAGCTCCAGAGGGACGGTAAGAGGATCGGCCTCGTCGCCATCAAGAGCTTCAAGCCTTTCCCCGAAGAGGAGTTCCAGAGGATAGCGGGGTACGCCAAGGCCATGGGGGTCATCGACAGAAACGTAAGCACAGGCACACGGGGCGGCATCACCTTCACCGAGGTCAGGCACGCCCTCTACGACGTGGACGAGAGGCCTGCGACGCTATGCTTCCACGCCGGCATGAGGGGCAAGGAGGTCCGCGTCGAGGATCTGAAGCGGATGGCCGAGAAGACGCTAAAGGCCGCCTACGGTGAGAAGGTGTCTCCCCAGGTGGAGTGGGCTTAGGAGGAAATAATGATGAGTAAACCAGTAACTTTAACGAGACTCGACGAGAAGGAGTTTATAACACCAGCGAACAGCGCCTGCCAGGGATGCGCCGGTAGCATTGTGGCTAGGATGGTGTCAAAGGTGATGGGCGAGAGCATGGTCAGGCAAGAGGTGGCCTGCTGCGGCCCCGCATTCGGCAACATAACACAGCCCGCCTTCTACGGTGAGATCTTCGAGGGGGCGGGAGCCATGATGACAGGGTTCGCCCGGGCCTTCAACAGGGTTGGACGCGACGACATCCGCGTCGTCGGCATCATCGGCGACGGCGGGACCATCGACATCGGGTTCCAAGGCCTCAGCGCAGCCGCAGAGCGGAACGAGGACATGCTCTGGATATGCTACGACAACGAGGCTTACATGAACACCGGAGGGCAGCGAAGCAGCGCCACCACCAAGTACGCCGCCACGACAACCACCCCAATCGGGGAGTATAGCCGCGGAAAGAAGGAGCCCAGGAAACCGCTGACGATCCTCGTGGGCGCCCACAGGGTGCCCTACGTAGCCACAGCCAGCGTGGCTTACCCCGAGGACTTCATGGGGAAGCTGGAGTACGCCAAGGATGTGAAGGGCTTCAGGTTCATCCAGGTGAGCGCCCCATGCCCTACAGGGTGGAGGTTCGACCCCCGGTACAGCGTCAAGGTTGCCAAGGAGATGGTGCTCAGCGGGCTCTGGCCCCTCTACGAGGCGGTCGAGGGTAGCCTACGTATCACCTACAAGCCTAAGGAGCTCAAACCGGTGAAGGAGGTGCTGAAGAGCCAGGGACGGTTCAGGCACATCACCGACGACGAAGTCGACGAGATACAGGAAGAGGTAAACACTTTCTGGGTACGGCTCCTAGAGAAGGACGGCGGCCCCCTATTCTAAGCCACCGATAAAAACCCTTTTCTCAAATCATGGGCAACAGACAAAAAACCACGGCATCAAATAATATGTTTTCCCAGCCACTGGGAACAGAACCCCAAGCTACCACCACAGCTCATACCTTATGCGGCTGTTCTGGACACCCATCTTCCTAAGCGTGTACGCTTTGGAATGTATCATAGGTGGGGCCCACAGAGTACCTTGACGGTAGGCGTCTCCTGCCACATTCTATTGATCTTCACGGGGATGATGGTCATGGGTACCCTCTAGCAACGTGTCTGTATAAACGTTCCACGGATATGGATATACAACGATGTGTTTGAATATAATAAAATATGATACGTGTTACTACTATATGTTTTGATTACATAGTATTACTATATATCCCTAGAACCTCAGCTGGACGTCGTTGCGCTGAATCCACTCCCTGATCGCCTGCTCGCCTGCAATGCTTAGGGCCCCTTTCTTATTGCCGTAAAGCCTTATGACGATCTCGCGGAATCTCTGATCTGTCTCGTTGTCTAGGGACAATAGGAGTTTTCCCATGACAATGACGATCTATATATATCTATAAAAATCTTAGGTTTTTCATAACGGGTTTATCTCATCCAACGATGAAGAATGATGACGATAGATGTCAAGACACGAGACCCTGTCTACCATTAGTCTCGACAGACGGGATAAAGTCGATATATTGCAGATTGGTCATCGAACATTGTAGGAGAAAAGGTTCTCAAATCTTATAACGCACGTCTCTCGCGGCAAAAATTGTCTGGAAAGAATCAGATAAGCCTGAACTTGCATTTACTATAAAAAAGCTCTCATGAGCTTCTATATACTGATAATTACTATTCCGCGGGTCTAACGTCGAATCCTGTACCTGATTACTCGTTCATAATCACTTTAACCTGAGGAACACTGGAAGAACCATCATACAAAAAGTGTCCTCGATGCAGCCACGCGGAGAAAGCCTTTACCAGACCCTACAGTTGGTAATTTTATTCTTATTCGTAGCTTGGGCTGCGAGCGCGGTCGGTGCGACGGCTGCACCCGACTTCGCCTTCGACGGCGAGTGGATCGACGTCATCAAGCCAGGGTACCCCCAGGCGCTGGATCTCAACTTCACGACGCCGGGAGACGTAGTCACATACAACTACACGCTCGAGGGCGGACACACGTACCACATATACCTCATAGGCGATTACGCAAATCTGACGAGGCACCTCACAGACTACGACATATTTCTCTACAAGGAGACGGAAGACGAGCCCCTGTTTCTCTCGAGTCACACGGAGGCCGCCGGGTACCCTGAGCAGGTGAGCAACGACGACATGGGACGGTACTTCACCCCCAGCGAGTCCGGCAACTACTACGTGACGGTCAGGAACGACCCCAACGAGAGCGACGCGGCGGAGAACGCCACGCTGATGGTGGTCGAGCACATCGAGCCCAACAGGTGGTACACCCGGTTCCTCCAGGAGCCCGTCGAGGACGAGTTCCTATACGACTCCGACTGGGTCTACGAGTTCGAGTCCTCTGCTAATCGCCTGAAGATAATCATCGAGGTGCCGGACACTCTGGACATGTACGAGGCCCGGCTCTACGTCATGGCTAACCCCACCAAGGGGAAAGGCAGGAAGATCATGGGGATCATGGCGCCGTGGGAGTCCGGCCTATACGCCAACAGGAGCGGGATATACGGTGGCTTCAACAACGACCCCCAGGGCTTCAGGCACCTGAACGCCTCGGCCAGCTGCGAGCACAGCGGCGACGACATGCTCATAAATTATAAGCAGCCCATCAAGAACCCCCTTCTCTACCACCTGCTGCTCATGTCCGAGTACTGCAACGGCACCCTCAGGTTCATGATACAGACCGACTTCACGCTACCCGTAATCACGGACGCAGGGTCCCCCGTGGACATAGAGGGCGACACCGACGCCGTAGTTAAATGCAGCATCGAGGACGACTCGGAGATCAACCAGGTGGACCTATACTACTCTGTGGACGGCGGCAAGACCTGGAGCATGGCGCCCTTCACCTCGAAGGCAGACATGTACAACGGGACGATCCCTGGCCAAGACGGAGGCACCGTGATAGACTACTACTGGGAAGCCACGGACGTCATGGGGAACACCGCCAAGCTCTCCGACAGAGTAGGCGTGAGGACGAGCTCAGACCTCTCAGTAGCCATCGATAAACCGAAGATACGGGGCGGAGAGACCGTCACACTCACAGGCGAGCTCTCGCAGCCAGGGAAGGTCAAGGTGAAGTATACCATTGGCGGCAAGGTCACAGGTTTCGATTTAACCACCGACGACGCCGGGGCGTTCACCCACGTGTTCATGCCCAACCAGCTGGGCAGCTGGACGGCCGAGGCCGTGTTCGCGGGAGACCTATCTTATCGCCCAGCCACCTCAAACAAGGAGACCTTCAGGGTCGAGAGGAAGCCGACCTCCCTCACGCTGAACCTGAGCGACAACGAGATAGGGCTCGGCAGCAGCGTCAACCTGACCGGCGCGTTCAGCGAGGCCCGAGTCGGGTACGAGGTGTACATATATGCTAAGTGCGGCGTAAACCAGACCACCCTGCTGGCCCTAACGAGGAACGATGGAACATATCTCACGGTGTTCACGCCGGAGCTCTCCGGGGACTGGAGCCTGCAGGCGGAGGTGAAGCCGGACGACATATATACGGCAGGCAGCAGGAGCACCTTCGAGCACCTGGAGGTGGGGGGGCCTACGCTGGCTAAACGAATGGATGACCTCCAGACGACAATGTTCAAGCC
>CAZTZC010000023.1:0-21065 GCA_964618045.1 uncultured Candidatus Bathyarchaeia archaeon
AGTCGAACAGCGTGATTTTAACCTTTACGATTGGTGGGACCGCCCGGATTCGAACCGGGGATCACGCGGACCCAAACCGCGTATCTTAACCAAGCTTGACCACGGTCCCAGCGCAAACCGTATCGGACGAAGAGCTTTTAAAGAGATCGGCTACCCGCGCCGCCGCTTCGACTCTTCTAGGGCCGCCACCACGGGCAGCGTCTCCCCTGCGAGCATGCTGAGCATTGCTCCTCCTCCCGTGCTGACGTGGCTCATCTGCTCCGTTAATCCAAGCATGCTAGTCATCCCTCCCAAGTGTCCTCCTCCGACTACGGTATAGCCTTTACAGCGCGCCATGCAGCGTAGCAGCTCCTTGGTGCCGATGTCGAAGCCGCGGCGCTCGAACATGCCGAGGGGCCCCTCCGCGACGACGGTGCCAGCCCTGATGATCCTGCTGCTGAACTGGGCGATGGTGTTGAGACCGATGTCGTAGATGTTGGTCTCGTCGGTGATCTTTCCTGCGAATATCTCGACGCGCTCCCGGTTCACGTCGAGTGCCACGTCCACCGGGAGAACCATCTTGCCGGGAAACTCTTCCAGTATGACCTTTGCCTCGTCCACGAGTTTCCTTCCCTCCTCGTCCAGCTCCTCGTAGTGGTGCCTCATTCCCCCCTCCGCCATGTGGAAACTGTTCCTGATGAGGCCACCAATGAGGATGCTGTCGGCGATGTCGTCGCTGAGCACCCGTTTTATGACGGGTATCCTGTCATCCACCTTGGCGCCGCCGAGGAGGTAGACGGCGGGCCTCGCAGGGCTGTTCAGCACCCTGTTCAGGGCCTGTAGCTCTCTCTCCATGAGCCTCCCCGCAACCATGGGCGTCGTGTTGCAGAGCCCCACAAGGCTGGGCTGGCTCCTGTGGGCAGCGGCGAAGGCGTCGTTCACGAAGAGATCCACGAGAGGAGCCATGGTCTTCACAAACTTCGTGCCAGCCAGCTCCTCGGCGGGCGCTATATGGTTCTCCTCTTCGAGCATCCTCACGTTGTTGAGGACGAGGATCTCCCCCGGCTTGAGGGCCTTGATGGCGTTCTGAGCCTCGTCCCCTATGATGTCGCTGGTGTACCTGACCTTCTGCTCCACGTACATCTGCAGCACCCTGGCGTGCATCTCCATCCCGGTGAAGTCGTACCTGCCCGGCCTGCTCTGGTGGGCGCCGAGCACCACCTTCGCCTCCCTCAGATCCTTGAGGGTGGGAGCCACCGCCTGGAACCTAGAGGCGTCAAGGATCCTCTTACTGGCGGGGTCGAGAGGGCTATTGATGTCCGCTCGTAGAAAGACGGTCCTCCCGGCAACATCCACGTCGTCTAGGGTTAGGAAGTCGTAGACCATGATGGATACCGGCGAGTGCTGAATACGTCGCGTCCGCTATAAAAAATATGCCCAGCTACGGGCGTCTTCTTAGTAAAAGACTTCGCGTCCATCTATGTCTCGGTGACCCAGCAAAGGGTGTCTCCCTCGTTGACGCTGTAGTGGACCCTGAGGAAGCTTACCACCCCCTTTAACGGAGCAGTGGCGACCTGGAGGGGCTCCCCGTGGAGATCAGAGACCATGCCGAGAAGCTCCCCCTCCTTGACGCGCTGGCCTGCCTCGACTTTCCTCCTCCAGAGCCCCCCACTCCTAGCATACACACGTTGGGTCGGAGGGTCCACCCGCTGGTCTCCCAAGGCGGCCTCCTCGTCCATCATCCCTATGTGGCGCATGAGGTTCCTCAACCCCATGTAGTGGTAGAGGACGTCGTCCTCCCTGATGGGGTAGGGCGCCCCGCTCTCGGTCATGATGCATGGTATGCCGTAGAGTCTGACGGCCTCCCCCGTGTTCCCCGAGATTTCTGTGGTCTCAATGAAGTCACAGTCGAAGCACCTCGCCATCTCGGTCATCTTGCTGGTCAGGTCTTCGTCGTCGGTCCTGTAGATGAACATGCCGTGGGTGGCGTCCTCGCCCAGGTCCGCGCTGTGGCAGTCCACGAGGTAGTCTGACTTACAGACGAAGCTGTCGAAGACGGCGTGGGCGACGCGGCGCGTCATGGAGCCCTCGGGGTCTCCGGGGAACACCTTGTTCTGGTTCAGGTGATCCAGCTGGTTGCTGTAAGGCTTCCGGGCGTGGAACCCCTCTGTGTTGACTATAGGCACCAGTAATAGGATGCCGTTTATGTCCGCCGGCTCGACGCTCTTGGCGAGTCTCAGAACGGCCTCCACGGGGGTGCATTCCACGGCGTGGACCCCGCTGAGCACGGTGAGTACAGGCCCCGGCTCGGCGCCGTTGACGACGATGTAGGGCATCCTCACCTCGTGGGTCGAGGCTGAGCCTACGCTCAGGTATCCGGCGTGCTTCTCCCCGGGCTTGACCTCGACGTCTTCTACGTGAAAAGACATGTGTGTTCTGTATCTTGGATGCTATGGAGGCTAGAAAAAATTTGGGTTAGTAAGTGTAGTTGCAGATGAAGGGCTCGCGCCAGTCCTTGAACCAGCCCACCACCCTGGCGCCTTTCTCGGTGATGAACACGGTGTCCCTACCCATGAGCAGCTCACCGCCCGGCGCCTTGACCACAGGGCTCAGCACCACAACCATCCCCGGCTGCAGCTCGGTATCGTCCGCTCCCGAGATGTATGGAGGCTCGTAGTTGGTGACCCCCACCCCTGCGCCGAAGACGAGGTTAGATACTAGCTGGATACCCTTCTCATCTGCGGCCTGCTTCACCGCGGTGTAGACGTCCCTGCACCTGGCGCCGGGCTTCATTTGTTGGAGGGCCACCTCGCGGAGGGCGACGAGACCCTGATAGGCGGCCTTCTGCTCCTCGGCGGGCTCTCCCATGGTGAGCATCCTCGCCCCGCTGCTCCAGTAGCCGTCCAGGGTGGCGGTTAGCTCTAGCCTCATGAACTCCTTGTGCTGGGGGATCCTGTCGAACCCTATGCCGTACATGGGGGCTCCTGGCCAGAACTTGCTGGTGTTCGGGCCGGTCGTCACCTGGGCGATGGCGTGGTGGCCAACCTCGTCGAGCCCTCTCTCTATGGCGTGGATCCTGACATTCTCCGTGTTACTCATCTCCGTGGCTGCCTGTTTGACTAGGACGTGGTGAGCCTGACCCGCTATGGCGTGGTCGGTCATCGAAGCCACCGTCTCGAGCAGATTCAGCTCCTTGGGGGTCTTCTTTACCCTTAACTCGCGCAGCCAGTCGTCGCATGGCACGAGGGTGAAGGCCTCGAGCGCCGCCTCGAGCCGCCTGTACAGGTTCAGAGCCGTTCTCTCGGCGTCCACGCCTATCTTTCCCGTCTTCCTCACCGTGTTCCGCGCCAGGTTCGCGACGGCCTCGGCTACGCTGGTTGGGCTGCCCGGTTTCTCGGTGTATGTCCTGGTTTTACTGACCCAGGCCATTTTGAGGAAGCTGCTCTCCCACTCGGGGGGCACGATACATATGGGTTCTTCTCCCTTGGCCCAGAAGACGGCCATGTACCTGTCCGGGAACGTCGAGGGATAGTGGAGGTAGGCGCCTGACATGTACTGTATGTTATCGGCCCCGAACACGACTACCGCGTCGTACTGGGACTCTTTGACGCTGTCCGCGATCTTTGTCTTCAACTCGTCTCTCATCTCATTCTCCTCCTAGTGGGTGGCCCTGAAGCCTGTGACGGCGTACAGCTCGTCCCAGCTCCGGTACCAGCTCAGCTTCCTGTTTCCCTCCTCGGTTATCTCGTAGACGTCCTTCTTGTGGATTAGCTCCTGCCTCGGCCCGTTGGTGTATATGTCGAGGGCGATCACCATGCCCGGCTTCAGCTCCGTGCTGCTGCTCAGATTCAGGTAAGGTGGCTCGTAGTGGCTCGCGCCTACACCGTGGCCGATGCTGGCCTCCTTCCAGAAGCCTATCGCCTGCCTCTCGGCGGCCCTTGCCACGTGGGCGTAGACCTCGTTGGCGGCGACGCCGGGCTTCAGCATCTCATGAGCCGCAGCCTTGAGCCTCAGGTTCTCTCTGTAGGCTTCCTCTTGCTCCGCCGTGGGCTTACCTGTGACGCCCATCCTGCCCAGATTCGTCCAGTAACCCATGTAGTGGGCGCTGACATCCATCCTGAAGAGCTCGCCGCTCTTAACCCAACCCCTCTGAGGCGTGTAATACATCTGACCGTCGGTGCCGAACGCCGTGTTAAGCAACCCAACCCCGCTTGCCCCGTTCTCGTTGACATGGACCCTTATCCGCTCCGTGAACTCGGCGATGGTGTACCCCGGTTTCTCCGCGGCTCCCTCCAGGTGCATCAGGGCATACACTATGCCTCTGTCTGCCTGTTTGCAGGCCTTCTCTACGAACCCGATCTCCCCCGGCGTCTTCGTTATCCTCATGTCTCTGAGCAACGGGTCGACGGGCTGCCACTCAGCCTTGGGGAACTTTGTGTTAAGCTGGTCCATCAGCGCCTTCGTGATCCGTGAGCCGTCGAGGCCCAGCTTCTTTTCGTCCAGGCCGAGGCTGACCAGCAGCTCCTCCAGGCTCTTCACCATGGCTTCTATGCCGACGGCCTCGTTTTCGTCGTAGGCGACGATCTCTCCCTTCCAGCCCTGATCCTTTATCGCCTGGGACCAGTCGTATGGGCAGATTATCACCGAGGCCGCCTCCTTTGGGAGCACGGCCATCGCTCTACGTGTTAAATAATGCTCTGCGAAGGGTAGGACGGTGCGTGTCAGGTAGTTAAAGTTGTCCACCCCGAACGCCAAGACCGCTTCACATTCACATCTCTCTAACTCGGTCTTGATCTTCTGTTCAATTTGATCCATCATCGGATACTCCAAATTGCGTTTAGAATCTTTCTTATTGACTAAAAAAGGTGACTTTCATCCAGTATAAGCAGTTTTCGATTCCAGCCATGCTTCACTTATAAAGGATCCAGCTGTTTACGCTAGAAAAGGTGTAAACCTGCTTGTCTATGGAAACGTTTCGTAGAATTTCTGTATCTCTATGACATAGCCTTCAGGGTCTCTCAGAAGGAATATTCGTAGGTTCAGTTCCTCGTCGTCGTGGGGCTCGTTGAGGGTCTCTACCTGGTGCTTCTTGAAGTGTTCATACCATGCGTCGGGGTCGTCGACGACGACCGTGAGCATCACCGGCTTCTCATCGCTGGGCTTGTGGTAGCCTTTGCTGCCGTCGACGCATCCCATGTAGGCGTCCCCGTTGATCCTGTATATCTTAGCCCACCTCTGGTCCTGGACTAGTTTGAATCCCATCACCTTCCCGTAGAAATCCGCCGCCTTGGCGAGGTCCTTGTAGTAGAAGAAGGTGATGGCTCCCTTGGCTTCAGGGTTTAGCATGGGTTAGGTGTATGTAATCGGGTTAAATCGGTTTCCCTATGTGTGAGATATCGAAACCACACAGGGATCAGGTCAACAAAACCCGGTGTGAAAGAAATCTTAAAAACACGAATCTAAGGCGACAACTTTTTTTTATCCGAAAGTATGTTTCCGTCAGTTCTAAACCTTAGAAAAGGCTAAACAATCATGATTTTTTCGCCGTTGGCCCGCATCCTTTATCGTAAACATTTAATAACCTTGACTTCTCACACCCACATGGAGATTCTACATGAAAAGCTACGTAAAGATATATGGTCCACCGCTACTGAAGGCGTTGAAAGCCCTCGAGAAGGTAGCCATCGACATGCCGGAGGTCTGCATCATGGACACCACCATCCAGGCCGCTATAGGCGCCCCCAATATCCGTGGCGCCGGAGCAGGCTACGGAGCATCAGACATGTCCTTCGAAAATCCTGATGGAGTAATGGCGTTCCTCGGGGTCGACGACATCAGCGAGGAGCGCTGCAACAACATAATCAGCAAGTCGGGCGAGAGCCTGGGCGAGAACGACTTCTTCTTCGAGTGGTTTACCAAACCCACCATGGCTCAGGTCGAGAACCTGATCGAGAAGATCGACACAGCGCTTGGGCCTCTCGGCGTCAAGTATACGCTGACCACCAAGTAACCCCCCCTTATTTTATCTTTATTAGGAGACTCAACACCTCGTTCTACTCAGTTGTAGGTATCTCGCATACGAATTCACCGCGAACATAAGCAGCGCCGAGCCATTCTATGAGCCTTATTTCTTCGGTGTTGGTCGCTACGTTTACTCTCCCGTGTACCTGTTGTGGAAAACGTATTTCTCCAAGGGGAGGCGCTCTGGCCTCTCTTTCTCGGCTCGTGCTTGATCCTCGCTCAGGTAGGGGTGAATGGTGTTGGACTTTTTTCCGATGTTCACCAGCGTGATGACATGGTAGTCGTCTGGTATTTCCAGTATCTTCTTCACTTTGCTTGGGCTGAACCCCGCGATGGGGTGGGCGACCAGCCCCAGCTCGGTCGCCCTCAGTATGAGGGTAGCCGTCGCCATGCCTACGTCGAACTGGTGATACATCCTGTCCTTTATCCTGCAGTCGTCCTCGGGCCTGCTGAAGACGGCGACGATCATGGACGCGAGCTCGACCCACTTGTTGCCTCTGCTCAGGGCGCCCCACATCTCCTCCAGCTTCTCTCTGTCGTAGACGAAGACGAACCTCCACGGCTGGTTGTTGAAGCAGCTCGCCGACAGCCCGGCATGCGTGGCCAGGTCCTCAACCAGCTCCCTTGATATTTTTACAGGTTCGAGGCTCCTGTACGCGCGCCTCGCGTGGATGCCGTCGGTTATGTTCAACGCTTTCCCATGCCCTGGAGCTCTACCAGTTTCTCCATGACGGCGTCGGCGTGGCCGGCCACCTTCACCTTGGGCCAGATGTACGCTATCTTCCCCTCGGGGTCTATCAGGTAGGTGCTGCGGACCACTCCCATGTACTCTCTGCCGTACATCTTCTTCTTCTGCCAGACGCCGTAGCCCGTCAGTATCTCTTTCTCTGTGTCGCTGAGCAGCGTGATGCCTAGGTCGTGTTTCTCCTTGAACTTGGTGTGGCTCTCCGGGCTGTCTGGGCTTACGCCGATAACTACGGCGCCTTTGGCGTTGAAGTCGTCCTCGGCAGCCGTGAACTCCAGGGCCTCCATGGTGCATCCCTTGGTGTTGTCCTTGGGGTAGAAGTAGAGCGCCACCCATTTCCCTCTGTGATCCTTGAGGCAGACCCGCCCCCTCTCTGCGTCGGGTAGACAGAACTCGGGGGCCTTATCCCCTATCTTCAACTCGGTCACTTTTACTCACCAGAAACTGGTTGTGGAAGACGTGCGGCGTTATTTAAACCTCAGTGGTGGTGGCCGGGGGCCCTGAGGTTGTAGACGGCTCTCTGCACGACCTCGGGGAGCGCGGGATGTATGTGCATGGAGTCCGCTATGGGCCACACCGATCCGTCGCCCGCGTTCATCACGTTGATGATCTCCTGTATGAGGATGGGTGCGAAGGGGCCTACGATGTGGGCTCCCAGTATCTTGTAGCTCTCGTCCTCGAGGATGACCTTGACGTATCCGTCCTCCTCGTCCATGGCGGCGCCCTTGGCGGTGTCGACGTAGTTGTACTCTCCGACCAGGTAAGCTGGGCCCCTGGCCGCGGCCTCCCTCTCCGTGAGGCCTACGGACGCTACCTGGGGCCACGTGAAGACCGCGTAGGGCACCTTGTCGTAGTCCAGTGGGTGCATGTGTCCCTCCGTGAAGCCGTGCCACACCAGCTCCGCCTCCTTGTTGGCGACGTGTTTGTACATTGCCTTCCCTATGGCGTCGCCGAACGCGTATATCCCTGGCTTCGTCGTCAGGTAGTTCTCGTCTACCTTTATGTAGCCCCGGTCGTCTACCTCGACGCCGGTTTTCTCCGGTTTAAGCGTGTCCGCGTTGCTGGCTCTCCCGGCGGCTATGAAGAGCTTCTCCGCCCTGTAGCTCTTGGTGTTGCCGTCGCCGTCCACAGCCGTGACCTCCACCTGGCCTCCGACCCTTCGTGTCTCTTTCACCTCCACTCCGACCTCGATGTGCATCCTCTCCCTGAGGCTTGTGAGGAGTATCTCCGAGACCTCTGGCTCTCCCTGCTTTATGAGCCTGGGGCTTCTGCTCAGCACCGTGACCTCGGTCCCCATGGCGTTGAAGAAGTGTGCCATCTCGCACGCGATGAGGCCGCCGCCCACGATGATCATGCTCGTGGGCCTGCGGTCCATTTCCCAGACATCCCTGCTGGTGATGTACTCCACCTCGCCGAGGCCCTTGATGGGCGGTATCAGGGGTCTGCTTCCCGTGACGAGGAAGATCTTCTCCGCGGTGATGAGCTTGTCCCCGACCCTCATGGTGTGGTCGTCGACGAACTCGCCTCTGACCGAGTAGTAGGTCAGGCCTTCGACCTTTGGTATGCTCTCCTCCATGGGCCGTCTGTCGTGCTCCACGAACTCCCGTGTGCGCCTCATTATCTGCTCGAAGTCGACTCTCTCTATCTTGGCGTGCACCCCGAGGCGCTCGGCGTGCTTTATCTGGTTGACGAGGTCGGCCGGGTATATGACCATCTTGCTGGGGATGCAGCCCCTGTTGAGGCATGTGCCGCCCAGCCTGTCCATCTCGACGAGGGCCACCCTCATTCCGCGGCTCACGGCGGCGTCGGCTATCATCATGCCGCTTCCGCTGCCCACCACGATGGCGTCGTACTTCTCCATGGGTTGACGAGTGAATGGGGGAATAAAAACCGGGGCTTAGTCCAGCTTCACGGTGCCGTACTGGCGGTAATAGTCCAGCCAGAGGCCGCGCATCTCTTCGCTCAGGCTGTCCTTGATGAGGCCATAGATGGTCCCTATGTTCTGTATGCTGTGGACCTTGAGCCCCATCTCCTGCTCCAGGTACTGGACGGCGCTGATGTCCTCGACGTTGTCCTTGTCGCCGAGCCGCTCCTGCCTGTCGACGGCTATGACCAGGCCGACGACCTCGTGGTCGCCGAGCATCCTGAGCTTCTCGATGGTCTCCACCTTGGTGATGCCCGTGGTGATGGTGTCGTCGACGACGAGGAGCCTCTGGCCTGGCTTGAAGTAGCCGGCCCCCACGAGCACCTGGTCGCTGGTGAGGTCGCCGTAGTCCTTGGCCTCCTTCCTGTCGTACATGTACCGTTTGCCCATGCCGTATAGCTCGTTGAGGCCCTCGCATGTGAGGGCTGCGAGGCTTATGCCCTTGTAGCTGGGCCCGAACACGTAGTCGAAGTCGGGTATCTCGCCTTCCTCTAGGAGGAGCGCTATGTAGCTGGCGAACGCCCACTTGAGCTTGCCCAGGCTCTCGCCGTCGGTGAGGGCGCCCAGGTTGACGAAGTAGGGGCTCGGGCGGCCGCTCTTGAGGATGAAGGGCCGGTCCGGGCTCGGGGGGAACCTGAGGGCGCCGCCTTTCATGAGGACGTCCAGGAACACGCTCTCTATCTTGCCCTTGGAGACGAGGCCGCGGCGCTCGATCCTGAAGCTCTCGCTCTGGATGCTGTCCCTTATGGTGCCGTAGTAGGTGATGCTTCCGCAGTAGGTGCAGTGGAGCTTGGTCTCCTCGAGCCGCTCTCCCCTTTCCACGCGGAACCTGGTGTTGGGCGCCCCGTACCTGGCGTTGGTGGGGCACAGCGTGTTTGGGCAGTTGAAGGTGCCTTCGAGGGTCTCGGGGATGGAGATGCTGCGCTTCTCCTTGACCTGCCAGTCGTTGATGATGTTGAGGGTGGCGTCCGGCGCCACGAAGGCGATGACGTCTATCTCGCTGCTGGTGAGGTATGTGCCCTCGATCTTGATGAGGTCCTTGCTGCCCATGCTGCCGCTCTCGACGTTCTGGGCGATGAGGGCTCTGGCGTCGGCGGGTAGCTTGAGGAGCCTCAGCACCTGGAACGCCCTGCCTGCGGGGATGTGGTCGATTACTATGCCGTTCTCTATCTTGCTTACCAGCAGCTGTTTGTTCGACAAAGGATTACCCATTAAATGGGGTTTGGGGCGCTGAAAAACATTGCTGATGCAAAAAAAGGGGATTGGGTGTCTATGGGTCTGGGTGGACCTGTGAACAATATTCTATGTCTACCAGCTTGTAGCAGATGCCCAGCTCGGCTGCGCGGTCCTCTACCATCTGTTTGACTACCTTGTAGTTCTCGTAGTACTGTCCCGTCTTGAAGTTGGTGTTGAATCCCGTGCACTCTGTGAATGGCCCGAGCTCCTCCTCCACGTGGAAGCCCACCGGGTGTAGCTCTTCGTAGTCTATCCTGAGCACTATTGTGGTCACTCCGTCCTGGACGTGCTGGAGGTACTCCAGTAGTCCTCCGCGTAGGGCGTAGCACGCGTAGTACGTGTCCTCGGCGGTGTACCCGTATACGATGAAGCCCTTGGTCTCGTTGAGGTCCTTGTACGTGGATACTATGGCGTAGCCCACTTCGTCGTCAGGGATCGCCACCGTGCTGTCATACCAGAGTTCGTCGTCGGGGGCCATGACCGGGTCCATTCCCTCCCAGTAGGGTCCCTGGGTCGTCCTTGCCCAGCATCCGGGCGCGTAGAACCCGTCGCCGTACTCGGAGAACACGAAGGCGTCGGTGAAGTCGTTGTAGTACTCTGCCGCCAGGTTGACCAGGGGTCCGCCTACCACGATGACGTTGCTGCTGCTGATGGCGTATGGGTAGATCTCCTCGCCTGCCCAGTCGTCCGGTGTGCTCCAGTCGTCCTTGAGGTGCAGTCTCCCCAGGTCGTCCTTGTAGTCGCCGTCCATGGGCCTCAGCACGTATGGGATGGCGGGCCCGTAGACGTCTGCCTCGACGTCTAGGCCGCTTAGCCAGGTCTCCACGTTCTTCCAGTCGAGCCACGCTGCTGCGACCATGCCTGTGCCTATGCTGTCAGAGGCCAGGCTTGGCTCGCCGACGACGATCCACTCCCATCGGCCGACGCTCCAGTCTGCTCCTTGCGGCGGGGTATCCACTAGTTCGGTGCTGTAGAGCACCTTGTACAGGTCGTAGCCGGGGAACTCCTTGAAGAACGTCAACGTGAACGTCGCTGGGTCGATCAGGTAGTCTTTCTCTTTACCTAGTTCGGGGATGCCTCTCTCGAGCAGCAGCGGTTCTAGCGTGCCGGTCGAGTCGTAGAGGATCACCTTCTCGTCGTCGTGGCAGTAGTAGCCCCACTTTGGATACTGCACTAGGCCGTGGTCTTCGTCGAGGCAGTCTCTTGTGTTGCCGTACTTGTCGTGTAGGTGGGATGTCAGCTCTATGGGGTCTCCATCGTAGGTGCCTTTCTGGGCCCAGCGGAACGTGTCCTTATGGGCTGCGTCTTTTAGGTCCCACGGGTTGAAGATCTCGTTGAGCTGGTAGGTGACTTCCGCGTCTATCCTGTATTCGCCCAAATAGTCTGGCATGTCAGGGTCTATGGCGTTGTTGTAGTCGGTGAGGCCGTAGACCGAGACGCATCTGAACTGCTGTGTGCTGTTCTCGGGGTTGTCGTAGTCTAGGTCGAAGTCCCACTCGGCGAACACGTAGGGCACCTTCGGCTCATCGAGCATGCCGTACGATATCTCGTCGGCTGGAAGCTCGTTGCACTCTGCTGGGATTATCACGTGCTCCTCGTGGCCTTTCATCCATCTCTTGTACACGACTACGAACTTGTCGCCGGGCACCCAGTAGTCTGGATTAATCTCGACATTGCCGGTCCACTCGAAGTGTAGCCCTGGTACGAGTTTTACGTAATCTCCCTGAACGTTCTTCTTGAACACCCAGGGCTCGTCGCTCCACTCGCAGGCTCCTCTCGGGTACTCCACTAGCTCGTCCTGAAGGTCGATTACTAGCGTGTCACCGTCGAGCCACAGGTAGTTAGGCCAAATCACGAATGGCGGCAGGGCCGTCGGTACGTCGATGTACTTTTCCTCGGTCTCCATGGTCTCAAGCTTTCCGGGTATGTCGTCTCCGCCTAGGTGGTCGATGCTGTCCACGTTTGTGACCCATTTGCTTATGAGGTTGGGCCAGAATGCCGCGAATCCTACGAGTGTCTCGTCCTGGTCGATCATCTGGCACACGTCGAATTCAACAGGCTCCCTCTGATCACACGGGAAGTAGAAGGGGTGTTTCCAGTACTTCGTCTCGAAGCCGTCGTAGAACTCGGCCCAGGCCTCGTTGTTGGACTCTGTGCCGATGTCCCACTCGCCCCTCTGGCTGAACTCTATCTGGAAGGGGCCGTCGAACTTGTTGTCGTCGCATCGCTTTATGTCCTTGATCTCCATTACGTACTTCTTCACCTTGTTGAAGACCAGTTGGATGGTTATCTCCACGAGGCACTTCCCGGTCCCTCCCGGGTCTTTGTCGTAGATGGTGGTCTTTAGCAGGTAGATGGCTTTCCTCGGCCCGTCGTAGATGAGACGGATGTCATCCGTCTCGGCCCAGCCGCTCGTCCTTCTTCCGCCGTGCTCGTCTCCGATCGCGCTGCCGTCCTTGGACTGCTGCATCTGTTTCCAGTCGCCGCCTATCCCACCGACGCCGCTGTTGTCGGAATATAGGGCGTAGGCCCAGAGGCTTCTTAGTTTGTTCTGCTCGGTGTAGTGTATCTCCATGACCCAGCCGTTGCTCCACTTCCATTCGGCCACGGCGGGGTTCGCGAAGACATCCACGCCGTCGTACTCCAGTCCAACGCCTGCGTCGCCGTCTATGAGTTCACCGTACTTGCTGAAGCCTATGTTGATGCTCTTTTCCTCGTATGGGTATAGCACAAACGAGTCGGAGTCTAGGACACCTTCGTCGTTCATGTATTCCTCGTTTCCCGGCATAGTGGGCGGCGTCCCCGCAAACACCAACGGGATTATTGAAGACGTTAACAGAACCAGTATAGTTAATATTGTAGCGATTTTTTTACCAATGTCTAGTTTTGATGTTGTTTCCATTGCGTTTCCCACAAAATAACGTTTTTTAAATTTAATAAACAATAATGTAACAGACCACGCCTGTTTGGGGGACAACTACTATAATAGAAGGCAGTCTTCTAAAGCATCTTTTAACATACTTTTAATAGAATATCCTCTAATATATCCACGTGTTTTTCCCAAGTGAACTTTTTTCTAGAATATTTGTATGCTCTATCCCCCATTTCGTCGCGTAGAGCGGGGTTCTCCAATAACTGCCTGTGAAACGAGGCCAGTTCTTTGACGCTGTAAGGAGTCGCGCGGAAACCTGTCCTTCCATGGATCACCGTCTCTTTTGGGCCCGCGTTGTCCCATACCACTGAAGGCACTCCGCATGCGGCTGCCTCGATGGGGCCGAGCCCGAAATCCTCTTCAGGCGACGTGAAGGTGTAGGCGTACGCGTACTGATAGAGTTTTACCAGTTCACAGGTGGGGAGGTTTCCGGTGAAGACCACGTTTCCAGCTAAGTTGAATCGTTCAGTTATTTTCCTCAGGTATCTTGTATGCTTCGTGAAGCCCCCGGTGATGTAGCACATGAGGTTGGGGTAATCTTTTACGAGTGCCTTCATGCAATACAGTAAATAGTCGAGGCGCTTCTGTGGATAATGTCTGTTTGTACTGAGCAGATAAGCTGCTCCGCGTATTCCGTTACTCTTTCTAAACTTCGCCGAGTTTACTCCTGGATAACATACGTTGGGGGTAACCCCGTAGTAGTCAATTATTTTTCTTTTTATCCATTCAGAGTTCGTCAGCACGACATCGGAGTTGTTCACGCTATATGTGTCGAGTTTCTTTAGAATCAGGTTCCCTCTGTGTAATGCTTCGAGTATCAGAAGGTTACTGTCTGTCGTCCACCCTGACTCCTTGTCGACGTCTCTCGGAGAGAAGAACCTGTTCACCTGGTGAAGATACGATATTACGGGGGTTCCATACCGTTTCTTCACGTTTACGGCCATCCATACGCTTGGCTGGCCGTGTGCTACTATGGCATCGAAGCCGCTTAGCCTCTTTCTTGGCACCAGTACGCTGGAGTACATCATACCAATGGCGTTTCGCAGCGGCATGCTCGGTGGCAGCAGGGCGCTCGTCTCGGTGAGTCTAACCTCTTTTCTGAGGTCAGGGAAGCAGTCGGCGTTTACTATTGGTGCGAATACTTCTACCTCATGCCCTCTTCTCCCGAGTTCGAGTGCTTGGTTGAGTACTGTGCGTTCTCCTCCGCCGTTATAGAAGAACCCCATATGGATTATCGCGATCCGTAACGCAGTTCCCCGGGGTGAGATTGGGTCGAATTCTGTAGAGCTTTATGTCCCCCTGAGCGGCTTGTCTCTGTATCAGTTCTAGGGGTGTAACTTTAACATTCAGATCCCTGAAACTGTACTCTTAATTCTTTTACCTCCCTCAACGCTACTGGGGCTGTCCCCATGGATGGAAAGGTCTCGGTTATAACCCCAGTCTATAATGAAATCAAGACTTTGAGACTAAACATACAAAGAATCCAGGAGGCACTTAGAAGCGTCCCCCACGAAATAATAATAGTCGACGACAACAGCCCAGATGGAAGCGGCGTGATAGCCGATTCCATCGCAGAAGTAAACCCAAACGTCAAAGTACTGCACAGAGGCTCAAAGAGAGGCCTTGGAACCGCATATAAAGAAGGCTACAGTTTATGCTCAGGCGACTACATCGTGTCGATAGACAGCGACCTCAGCCACGACCCGTGTTATCTTCCGGAGATGTTGAAAGCCGCAGAGGAAGCGGACCTTGTCATCGGGAGTAGGCTCATCGACGGCGGATGCATCGTGGATAGATCGTTCTGGAGAGATTGCTTGAGCATTGTGACAAACAGCGTTATACGGCTTCTTACCTGTGAAGAGGTCTTTGACTGGACGAGTGGTCTGAGGGTGTACAGAAGGGCGCTCTGGGAAGACGTTATGCCCAACGTCCACTGTGACAAGTGGGACTTCCAGTTCGAGAGTCTCTATAAAACAGTGAAACAGGGTTACCGTGTTTGCGAGGTGCCTATAACGTTCTACGAGAGAGCCGACGGTGAAAGCAAATTCAGTATTCGTGAGGGCCTCGTGTTTCTCGGCTCTTTCCTGAGAATCGTTTTTAAATTAAAATAATGGAAGAAAAAGACTCTGGGTCTAGACTCCTTCCTCTAGCATCTCGATTACATATAGTAATGCATTCGCCATAACGGCGTTTTCCCAGTTCTCTGTTTCGGAGACCATCTGTAAGCCTAGCTTGATCGCTCCTATACCCCTCTCCGGCGGAGAGACGGGGTCTACTATTATGTAGTTCTGTGCTATGAAGCTCACCTTGGCCTGTACCGTCATCCCGGGTTCGAGTTCGTTGAATAAAACGTTCTCCCTGTTGAATAAAATGACTCTGCCGTCTTTCATTCGGCTGATAATGCTATCTCCCTTGCCTTTTAGTACTAATACGGTTAATTCGTCTCCCAGACTTACCTCTGGACTTGAATCTAGGTTATACAATTCAAATCCCTAAAAAATACTCCCCCCGTTATATATTTAATATGGTTATTTCTTCATTTTTTCGATTTTATCTTTTTTTAATTATCCGTTTCCTCTATACCCGCGTTCCATACCCAGCCACCATATCTCTAGCGATATTCTTATATTTCTCCGACGCTGTTTCACACACGACTAATCGTCGGTGATTCGATGTCAAAGGTATCAGGAAAAGTACCCAGAGGATTCACGAGATTCTATGTTCTACACCTTCTTACAGAGCGACCCATGAATGGCAAGGAGATCATCTTGGAGTCTGAGGAGCGGAGCAGGGGTGACTGGACCCCATCCCCGGGCCTTATTTACCCGCTCCTCGGGAGGCTGGTGAGGGAAGGTCTAATAACTGAGATAGAGGGGGGAGGCTTCACCATCACGGAGAAGGGGGAAGATGCCCTGCAACAGTACACTAAACTTCAGCGGCAGCTTGAGCGGCAGCTTGAGCTCGTGAACGAGCTGGGTCTATCCGTGTACTCCAAGGGAAAGTTCGTGGCGGAGGAGGCTGTAAACCGGATCAGCGGCGTAACCTCTTCGGTGTGGGACCGTGTTACTGAACGATCCGGGAAGGCCCAACAAAGTTTCGAAGAAAAGTATGAGGAGTTCCTCTATGCTGAGCTCGAGCGGGTTAAGAAGAGGAAGAGTGAAAGAGAACAGCTAGATCAAGAAAATTTGCTTGAATAGATTCTAATGAATTAACGTCGATGGCTCGTCACAGCCACTTAGATTCTGTAGCCCTATATATTGAGACATGAGACTGCGGCTACCTCTTATCGGCTTTTTAAGCTTTCGCATCCCAAAAGCATAACGTTTTTATTTTTACGCTGTGGAAAGGGTGGTGCGAGTAATCGCGCCCCGTCGTCAGTCGGCGGCTACGATATGACTGAGGCTTTGGCCTCTGGATGAAGTATCGACCTCCAGAGACGGGAACATGTATGACGACTCGAGTAAAGACGGCGACGTCTTCGGGTCCGAGAAGGGTCGAGCAGAATGCTTCCTCGTTTCAATACAGACGAGTGAGTAACTTGCGGTCATCATTCATTCCGATTGATCCCGTCGGACCCCACTGCTATCGAGGTGGGACTAAGCCATGCTAGTCGAACGAACTTTATGTTAGTGGCACACTGCTCAGTAACACGTAGCTAACCTACCCTTAGGACGAGGACAACCCCGAGAAATTGGGGCTAATCCGCGATAGGTGTGATGTCCTGGAATGGTATCACGCCCAAATGTGTTCGCACGCCTAAGGATGGGGCTGCGGCCGATCAGGCAGTTGGTGAGGTAACGGCTCACCAAACCTTTGACCGGTACGGGCCATGAGAGTGGTAGCCCGGAGATGGACACTGAGACAAGGGTCCAGGCCCTACGGGGCGCAGCAGGCGCGAAACCTCCTCAATGCACTCAAGTGCGAAGGGGTTACCTCGAGTGCCATCTGAAGAAGGTGGCTTTTCCTTGGTCTAAAAAGCCTAGGGAATAAGAGGGGGGCAAGACTGGTGTCAGCCGCCGCGGTAACACCAGCCCCTCGAGTGGTGGGGATGATTATTTGGCCTAAAGCGTCCGTAGCCGGCCGGGTAAGTCTCCCGTCAAATCCAGCGTCTCAAGCGTTGGACTGCGGGAGATACTGTCTGGCTAGAGAGTGGGAGAGGTGTACGGTATTCTGGGGGTAGGGGCGAAATCCATTGATCCCCGGAGGACCACCAGTGGCGAAGGCTGTACACTAGAACACGTCTGACGGTCAGGGACGAAAGCTGGGGTAGCGAACCGGATTAGATACCCGGGTAGTCCCAGCTGTAAACGATGCACGCTAGGTGTTGGGTCGGCCACGAGCCGCCCCAGTGCCGCAGGGAAGCCGTTAAGCGTGCCGCCTGGGGAGTACGGCCGCAAGGCTGAAACTTAAAGGAATTGGCGGGGGAGCACCACCAGGCGTGAAGCCTGCGGTTTAATTGGAGTCAACGCCGGGAACCTTACCGGGAGCGACAGCAGAATGAAGGCCAGATTGAAGACCTTGCCAGACAAGCTGAGAGGCGGTGCATGGCCGTCGCCAGTTCGTGCCGTGAGGTGTTCTCTTAAGTGAGATAACGAACGAGACCCGTGCCGCATGTTGCCATCAGAACCTATAGGGTTGCTGAGCACTCTTGCGGGACCGCAGCCGATAAGGCTGAGGAAGGGGCGGGCAACGGCAGGTCAGTATGCCCCGAATCTCCCGGGCCACACGCGGGCTGCAATGGTACGGACAGAGGGCTGCCACCCCGAGAGGGGGAGCCAACCCCTAAACCGTACCTCAGTTGGGATCGAGGGCTGCAACCCGCCCTCGTGAACATGGAATGCCTAGTAACTGCCGGTCATCATCCGGCGGTGAATACGTCCCTGCTCCTTGCACACACTGCCCGTCGAACCACCCGAATGAGGTTTGGGTGAGGCATGGTCGAATGTTGGCCGTGTCGAACTTGGGCCTCGTAAGGAGGGTTAAGTCGTAACAAGGTGGCCGTAGGGGAACCTGCGGCCGGATCACCTCCTAAGAAAGCAGAAGCAAGGAAGCACCTGCTCGACCATTCAAAATCACACTGATGCAGCCCCCGAGAGAAATGTCGGGGGTGAAGGGTGAAGCCGATTGGGGTCGCCAGCCCCGTTAGGCGATGACGCCGTGTATAGGCTCCGACTCCAGCTGTGGGACCGGGTTTGCTGGTTACTACGCTGTGTGGTGGATGACTTGGCTTGAGTGCCGATGAAGGGCGTGGCAAGCTGCGATAAGCCTCGGGTAGTTGCATGCAGACGTTGATCCGAGGATCCCCGAATAGGACTTCCAAACGCACTTGTGCGTTGCTCCGTTTGGAGCGGGAACCCCCCGAACTGAAACATCTTAGTAGGGGGAGGAAGAGAAAACAACAGTGATTTCCTTATTAGCGGCGAGCGAACGGGAAACAGCCTAAACTGAATACGTGCGGAAACGCATTGTAGATGTGGTGTTTGGGCTAGGATTTTTCCTACTCAACGAAGTTAAATTACTCTGGAAAGCTTAGCCGTAGAGGGTGATAGCCCCGTAGACGTAAGTTGAGTGGATGTTCCTAGTTCCTGAGTAGCACTGCTTGGGAATGCAGTGTGAATGTGGGAGGCATTAACTTCCAAGGCTAAATACAACTCAAGACCGATAGTGTATTAGTACGGTGACGGAAAGTTGAAAAGACCCCCGGGAGGGGCGTCAAAAGAGCCTGAAATCACGCAGTTACAGACGGTTGGGGCCCTAAAGGGTAGAAGCAGCGGAACGATGGCACGGTGACGTGTCGGTAGGACGCTGTGGACCAGGGTTCCATGCTCCGTTTCGAATCACGGACCGGGGAGTTCACTTACGTGGCGAGCCTAAGAGAAATCGTAAGCTTAGGGAAACCGAAGTGCGGGCAGCCGCAAGGCGAGCCGCTGGGTCTTAATAGGGCCCGGAGTCACGTGGGTGAGACTAGAAACCAGGTGATCTTTCCCTGGACAGGGCGAAGTCAGGCGAAAGCCTGATGGAGGCCCGCAATAGTGTTGATATGCAATTCACTTATCTGATCTGGGGAAAGGGGCAATAGACCAATCTAACCTGGTGATAGCTAGTTCCCTCCGAAGTATGTCGCAGCATAGCCTCCGGTGAGACTGCTTGCGGGGTAGAGCACTAATCGGGCGTCACGGAGAGGAAACTCTTCAGCGGCCTTTTAAACTCCGAATACGCATGCGTCGTGGATCCGGGGAGACGGGATGGCGTGGTTAAGCTACGTCTCCGGGAGGGGGACAACCCAGACTAAGGTTAAGGCCCCCAAGTCCTGGCTAAGTGATAAATCAAAGGGCGTCGTAATCCTAAGACAGCGGGGAGGTAGGCTTAGAAGCAGCCAACCTTTAAAGAAATCGTAACAGATCACCCGCCGAGGATTGAGGCCCCGAAGATGGACGGGTCTTAAGCCAGGCGCCGATACCTTAGGCATTAATATTGTGTTAGGAGGGCGTCCCGCATGGGCGGAAGCAAGGGGGTGACCTCTTGTGGACCGTGCAGGGATTGCAGATCCCGGTGGTAGTAACAGCTTAGTCGGGTGAGAATCCCGACCGCCGAAAGAGCAAGGGTTTCCCGGCAATGCGTCGTCAGCCGGGAGTTAGCCGATCCTAAGACCAGCGTTAACATGACTGGCCGAAAGGGAAACTGGTTAATATTCCAGTGCTACGGAAGTACACGAGGCGACTCAAAGTCCAACAGGTGACGGTTCGGGGAAGGCTGAGCAGGGTTGTCGCCCTGTTTAACTGTATAACTCTGGGGAGTACCGTAATGGTGAGAACCAGAGGAAGCCAGGAATAGTCTGCCGTTAGGCGGATTCAGCTGTACCCTGGATCCCATGAAAAGCCTGTTGGAATGGATCTTCCGTACTCGTACCCAGAACCAACACAGGTGCTCAGGGTGAGTAGCCCAAGGCGTGTCGGGGACAATCTTGGCGAGGGAATTCGGCAAATTAGCTCCGTATCTTTGGTATAAGGAGTGCCTACGGCGTTTACGAAAGTTGGCGCGGTAGGTCGCAGTGACAAGGGGGTTCCGGCTGTTTAATAAAAACATAGGTAACCGCAAGGCCGAAAGGCTGTGTACGGTTATTGAATCCTGTCCAGTGGTGGTACCTGAAACCTGATTTCAACCGGGCTAAGGGCCGCTAAACGACGGGAGTAACTCTGACTCTCTCAAGGTAGCCAAATGCCTTGTCGTGTAAGTTACGACGTGCATGAATGGATCCACGAGGACCCCGCTGTCCCCGCCAAGACCCCGGTGAACCCACCTGCTGGACGAACAGTCCAGCGACTTCCAGTGGAACAAGAAGACCCCGTGGAGCTTTACTGCAGTCTGTTGCTGGGAAGCGGTTGCTTTTGCAGAGCGTATGTGGGAGCCAGTGAGTACACCTCTCCGGGGGTGTAGGAGGCGTCAATGGAACACCACACTCTTGTGACTGCTTCTCTTACCAAGGCCTCGTTGTCTGGGACAACGGCAGATGGGCAGTTCGGCTGGGGCGGCACCCCCTTGAAAAGGAATCGAGGGGGCCCTAAGGCTAGCTCAGGGGGGACAGAAACCCTCCGTAGAGTGTAAAGGCAAAAGCTAGCTTGATCGGATACCTAACAATAGGGTTTCCGAAGGTGAAAGCCAGGCTTAACGAGCTATCATGTCCTTATTGATGAGGGCTGGTAGTGTCAGAAAAGTTACCCCGGGGATAACAGGCTTGTCGCGGGCGAGAGTTCGCATCGACCTCGCGGTTCGGTACCTCGATGTCGACTCTTCCTATCCTGGCCTTGCATAAGGGGCCAAGGGTGAGGCTGCTCGCCTATTAAAAGGGATCGTGAGTTGGGTTTAGACCGTCGCGAGACAGGTCGGATTTTATTTACTGGGAGTGTTGGATGTCTGAGGGGAAAGTGCATTTAGTACGAGAGGAACAGTGCGCTGTGGCCTCTGGTGTACCGGTTGTCTGATAAGGCACCGCCGGGCAGCTACGCCGCCGCGGATAAGGGCTGAAAGCATCTAAGCCCGAAGCCGCTCCTAAAAATAGACATCCGTGCCTTCGGGCTGGAGGGCGCTCGTAGAAGACGAGTTTGATGGAGCTGGGGTGTAAGTGCCAAGGCTTCGGCCGAGGTATTCAGCCCGCAGCCACCAATTGCCCAATATTGCCAGCTTGATGACCCGATCCCACGGGAGATATCGGAGCCGTACACGGCGTT
>CAZTZC010000024.1:0-20895 GCA_964618045.1 uncultured Candidatus Bathyarchaeia archaeon
TCCCATGCTCAGCATCACCCTTTTCAAGACCACCACGATGCTCATCTCATCCAACTTCTACGACCCCAGGATAATGATCTTATTAGCCATCATGATCGTGATCATCATCAGTTTTATCCTCTACGTCCTATCATGGCTTATCTTCCAGGCATCAAAGCCTGACGCCATACTCGTCCAGGAGCAGAAGGAGAAGCCCCCGAACAGGCAGCGCGCAGAGTACGCCGCGATCATGAGCCTCGTGCTGTCTGGTCTAGTACTGTTCATACCTTTTGAGAGCCAGTTCATGCACTTCATCATAATAGGAATACTGCTGTTCTTGGGGGGGCTCATTGGGCGGACATACGTGAACAACGTTAAGAAGAAGGAGTCAGATTATCCGGCGTTCTTCAGGTACATGGCCTCAAACCTGTCCGCCAACATACCGCTGGCCCAGATACTTCAAAGTGCATCCGAGACGGACTTTGCCAGCTTGGACCCTGTCATACAGGGCCTAAACAACAAGATCAAGATGCGTGTCGAGCCGAAGGTCGCCTGGTGGGGGTTTGAGACAGAGATAGACAGCACCCTGATCCGGCGGATTAACACCATCATGACTGACACTATTTACACTGGAGGTGACCTAGGTATAGCCTCAAAATTCATAGAACAGTTCTACCACATCTACGTCACCATAAGGGCGCGGAGATACTCGGCTGTCGGCTACCACGTGGGGCTAGTGGTACCTCTGTTCGTGATATCGGCCGCGTTATTCGCTGTCATCGACGGCTTCTTCACATCACTCATAGAGTTCATAGGGGAGATGGCTTCCTTACTAGATTTCTTTTCGGTGCCCGAAATATCGTTCATGAGGCTCTTCTTCATATTCGCCTTGGTTTTATTCGCCTTCAACAACGTCTTCAGCATCTACAACATGGAGGGCGACTCAAGGTTCACGATTTTATTCTATATTGGGATGCAAATGGCTTTAGGCGGAACGGTCTATTTGATTATCAGCGAGGCCGTCGCTAACTACCTAGCTGGAGTGGCTACAATATAGAGGTGAGTGAAACGAGCGACTTGATAAGAAGTAACTTCGAGCCTGGAAGATGGCTACTGGTTTCAGGTGTAATGCTCAGCGTCGTGCTGATGCTGCAGCTGTACGCAATCAACGAGACGGTGGACGTGTCCTCCATCGACAGCATGCTTGGAGAAAACTTCATGGGGCTGCTTCTCATAGCCTCTTATCTTCTCACCACAGTCGCCATGATCATGGTCGTACTGGAGTACTTTAGCGTGAAAAAGAAGGTGGATGGGCTTCTAGCCCTGACAGAGGTTCTGAACCTCATAGAGGATTTACAGTATCCAGCTAAACCCAGAGAAATAGACGCAGAAGCCTCAACGGTTAGACCCAAGTCGTTTAATCTAGATGAGGAAGAGGACCTTTTTGAACCAGAGATCTACAAAGAAGCCAAAACCTTGGATACTCTGGAACAGGCCTTTGCCGCGTTGGATGACGAAGAGGGAGTCTCCGATAAACTGCCTGAGGCAGCACCCTCGGGCAATGACGGCTACAAGGCTATCGAAGTAAAGATGATGGAAGACGATACGGAAAAGCAGACGGACCATTCTGAAGAGTTTAAGGAAGCCTCAGAGCCGGAGCCTTTACCTGAGGTTAAAATAATCGAGGGATTGGCCAATCAGGAAGACGAGGCGGAGATCGAGGACGAGGTCGAGGGGATGCTGCAGCAGAGTGAGGTGATCTCTACGCTTACCGAGCTGGAGCGCGTGGTAGATGAGCTGAAAACAAAGAAACCGAAAGTCGCAGCGACATAGAAATTATCACGATTCTGGAACACTCCTCTCTCCGGAACTCTTCCATATCTCCGATTCATAAACAGGTTGCTAATTGTAGTGTTAGATGTATTACATGTAAAATATTTTATTTACTTTTATCAATAAAATCTTTAACATGTCTCGAAGAAAGAAACAGCAACCAAAAAAACAGGCTTCTACTCTACCGTTTAGAGTATCAACTAGTGAGAATTATAGATATGTAACTACGTCTGGAGTATTTGGCGGTATGAGTCCAAATGATTGCCATATAATATTCTATCTAGATCGATACGTACCAGATACAGTTCCTGGAGGCGCACCGGATGAAATGAGAATCAGAGAAGTAAATCGCGAATTACAGGTTGAAATACATATGTCACCGGCTCAATTTATGTCAATGTCACAATGGATGACGAGCCACGTGAATGATTTCCAGGAGCAATTTGGTGAAATTCAAATACTAGCAGAGGAATAAGACAACCCATTAACACAATAATTTTTTTCATCTATGGAATTTTTAACCAAATTTTTTATCATAACATTATGATAGTTGTCTTGGTAAACCACCAGATTTATCATAAACCGCCAATATCTTCGATCATTAAACTATACGTATGTGTAATATTTCCGATTCATAAACTATCTATATAATCTGAATCGAGGTTGACCAGAGATGGCGTCCTCGATAGTATCCGAAGGCATAGTGCTCGTTGCCGTGGTCATCGCGGCGGCTGCCTTGTCTCAGGTCTTCCTCACCTCCATGGCAGGGCTGGAGCATGGAACCCTATCGATGACAGACAGGCTCAGCGACAAGATGAAGACAAGCATCGACGTGATATCTGCCGTCAACACGTCATCGACGACGGTGAAGGTATGGGTGAAGAACACCGGTACCTCCATCATACCCTCGACGGTGGTCGAGATGAGCGACATCATCTTTGGAAGGATCGGGGAGTATAGCCACGTCCAGTACGCTGAGTCGGGCTCGGGTTGGGCGTTCACGCTGCTAAACAGCGACGACACCAACTGGCAAGACTCCGAGACCATCGAAATAACTATAACGACATCCTCAGATTTGGAGAAGGGCGACTACTATTTCCGGTTCAACACTTATAACGGAGTCGACGACGAACTCTATTTCACCATAGGAGGTTAGGGATGGGTCAGTCAACAACGGTAGCCACCGCCTTCACAGCCATCATGATAATCGCAGGCGTATCGATTCTAGTTACCTCGACCGTGTCCAGCTTCGGAGTCATAAGCAAAGGCATAGACAGCATGGTCTCACAGAACGAGGTGGTCTTTAACGAGGACATGGAGTTCGTCTCCTGGAGGCTCGTGGATTCACAGACCATGAGGGCTAACGTGACTAACACCGGGGAAACCAGTATCCAACTGAGAGACTTCGAAAAGATGGACTGCATAGTAACCTACACCGAGTCGGGGACTAGGAACTCAACGTGGGTGCCCTATGTACAGGCTGGTGACACGAGCAGTCACTGGAAGATCAACAGGGTCTTCTTCAACGGCCAGGAAGGAGACGAGGTGAACCCGATGAAGCTCACGGCTCCAGTGTATGGACGATGGGACCCATGCGAGACGGTGGAGATACAGATCTGGCTCGAAGATTCTAACCCTTCCTTCCAATACGTCACCTTGGTGACCCCGGACGCCGTCAAGGCGTCCACAGATCTATACATGGAATACGAGACAGGGGTAGCCACGGTGACGACGGGCAGCACCTACATTGACGTCGCTCACAACTTGGGTAGAACCCCGAAAAATGTACAGGCTACCCCGAGGGTAGATATTGGTGGTACCACTTTCTGGGTAAGCAACGTGGATTCCAGTGTTTTCCGGATTAACATCGGTTCTTCCCTAGGATTTGAGGCTCCCTTCTATTGGAGAATAGAGTAATCATTTATTATCATCAATATGTTATTTAAATTAAATAATCTATTGTTGTACATAAATTATTATATTGATTCATATCTATGCGTTTATAATCTATAGATTTAAATTATAGATTTATAATCTATAGTTTAGATCCATTTGTTTAATGTCTCAGAGCCGAAGATTGAACCGCTAGCATATATCCTGCTCATTGTCGGGGCATTAGGCGACTGGGTGTCCACAAGATTCGGAGTTTCACTGGGTCTCGTCGAGGGAAACGTGATGGCTGCGTCGCTCATGAACAATGGTCAATGGATACGGACAGATTTCCTCATTGTTGCAGTCTGCATCATGGTGCCATATGTATTGAACAGAGTGGTGAAGACGAGGGTGACCAGCTACTTCATAGGGTTTCCTCTGATAGCCGGTATAATCAAAATCGGGGTTAGCCTGTGGAACCTGAACCTAATTCTAAGCTAAAAGATTAGAGGAAGATGTTCATGATCTACTTATTCTTCCAGAGCAGGTTGAAGAGTATATCGTAGCTCTTGACTATGCTATCGTAGTTGGTCCACATGCCGTATAGGTTGCTCTGGTCGTTCGCCATCAACAGGATCATCTCTTTGCCGTCTTTTATGAAGAAACCCGGCATCTCATGTTTCTTCAGGTAAGCGAAGTCGCCGTTTCCCACCTCTATCTGGTCGAGGACGTAGCTGCTGGTAGGTGAATAGTTGGTCAGCAGCCGAACCTTTATGCCTTCGTCTACTGCTATCCCGTTCAGGTCGTCTAGGAAAGGAGTGTTGTACAACCAGATGAGGTTGCTGTCTGAGACCACGATGTCGACACTCTCCTGGCATCCCTCCAGAAGCTCGTTGAGCCTGACACTGATGTGGCGTTTACCCTCAAGCACCTGGAAGGTCTCCTTGCTGTGTTGAACGTTCTCTGGCTCAGGAAGACTCTTCCATATATTCAAGAGCTCGGCCTTCCTCTGCTCCATCTGGTGGATGCGCTGGCGCCGCTCCTCTATGAGGTTATCCAAGACCTTCTCGAAGGCCACGGCGACAAACTTCATAGGCCTCTCCATGACCCTGCTGATCAGCCCCTGCGCCTCCAGTCTTCGAAGGATCTTGTAAGCCTCTGTCCTATGCACTCCCAGCGCCTCGGCGACACTCTGAGCCTTGTGGGCGCCGAACCTCGCCAGGTAGAGATAGACCCTCACCTCGTTTTTACTCAGCTTGAACTTGGTGAGTGCCTGGTCGATGTTTTTTAGAGCCTTCAGGTGATCCATGGTCTCGGATGGTATTCTTGACCGGCTCGTCTCCCTAGTATATACTGGGAGAAGCTCCAGTTCATCGTCCATAAGCTCGGACTTTTTCTTCTCTCGTTTCTCGACTTTAAGTTGTCCAACCTGCATCTTTTCAGCCCGAGCAAATCCATAGCGCTAATATAAAAAGAGATTCTGGAGAGATAAACTAGTTTCTGAATCCATGTTTTTCTGGTAGCGTCTTCCGTAATGGTGGCGCGTCTTATCAGAGCCTGTGTTTAGCTTTCAGGGAGCCGATATAGACGTTTGTGTGTTGTCAATATACATTCAATCAGTCGCTGAGTTGTTTATTTACCAACTCTAAATGACTTGTGTTCTTGAGATAGTTTTTAAAAGATGAGCTGTTACCGATTTGAGTCTAACATTGAAGTGTCCCTTTTGTGCCTCGGATGTGCTTCGAACCCTCTAGGCTAGAGAGTCGTATAACAACATGACTCGTAGGCGTAAAGAATGCTTAGGGTGCGGCAGACGCTTCACTACCTACGAGCATATAGAAGAGATAGAGCTCATGGTAATGAAAAAGGATGGACGGCTCGAGAGATTCAACGTCGACAAGATCTTGAAGGGGCTGCAGAAGGCATGCGAGAAACGGCCCGTGACACTTGAACAGATGAGAGAGATAGCAGAAAATGTGAGACAGAGTATAATAGCGGAAGGCCATGAAGAGGTATCATCGAAAGAGATCGGTGACAGAATCATCGCGCACCTCAAGGAACTTGATTACGTCAGCTATGTACGATTCGCCTCTGTGTACAGGGAGTTCAGGGAGCCCGAGGACTTCATGAAGATAGTCGAAGAGGATAAGCGTTAGGCTTTCCACCAGTTGAACTCGAGGAAACGGATCTCGCCTTCAATCTCAACCGCTTTGATGAAAGACTTGCGGACAGTTGCGGCGAGTCGCCCGGACTTCACTATCTCCGCCGCGTCCAGAGGCTCCTCTGGCCCATGTATCTGCATTACGTATGGGGCGTGATCTAAGCCGGGCCCGTGCTCATAGACGGCGAAGTCGCAGCCATACTTTATTCCGGGTGTGACTATGTAGCCTCTCTCTCTGAGCTCCCTGTAGACGCCGTATTTCGCCTCGAATCCCTCGATCTCTCGTGAAAGCCTGTCCAAGAGGTCGGTGTACGTTATGTTTTTTCCTTGAATATCCTTCACGGTAACCTTCTTTTTATACAGAAGGTAGAGTCCCTCGACCGCGTCTAGCACAAGTGGCTGCGTGAACTCCTCTTTGGGCTTCGCTATCCCCAGGGGCTTACCGTAGAAACCATCTTCGTACAGCATGTTGCCTTGTCTATGATCCCATACTATGAGGCGGTTATCCTCGAGAAGCTGAACAGGTACTGGCGATGGAGTCATTTTAGAGGGCTATGATTCTTATCAGGTCCGAGGCGTTGCGGACGGTGTCCACCGTGTTCTCCATGAGAGTGATCGCGTCCTTCATTACGAGTATGGCAGGTAGCTCCATGTCGCTGGTTATGACGGTCATCTCGACCTTGAAATAGGCTTCATCGAATGTCTTCTCCAGTTCGTCAATTTCCTTGGTGAAGCCGACGGCCTTCTCGCTGTTGAAGCCTAGGCTCATCATGGCCTCACGGAGCTTTATCATGGAGTCGAACGCCATTTCTGAGAGGCTGTTGATGCTCTGGGCCACATCCTTAGGCACGCTGTATCTGCGTTTCTGTATCTCTATGAAACGTGCGCCTATCCCTTTGGTCTGGTCCATTATGTCACCCAGCGCGCTGATGAGCCTGAAGAAGTCGTCTCGGCTCATCAACACTCCTCCAATCTCATGGAGCTCCTTGATCAGCGTGTTCTTTATCTTGCTGGAATCGTCGAGGATCTTCTGTATATCCTCTTTCACTCCGTCCGGGGCGTCCTCGTTCTCCATGAACTTGTCGGTTATGGACAGGATCTTCCTAAAGCCCTCGACGATGAGCCTCGCGTCGTCTTGGCAGAGCATGAGAAGGTTACGCATCGTACGGTCTTCAGATTCGACGGGGAATACCATGGTAGCACCAAACGGATATTTACTAGTAGAATAGTAATCGTCGAGAGTTTTAAACTTTAAACAATTTAGCATATATTTATGCTTTAAAAATACTTATCATACTTATTTTAGTCATATGTTTGGTCACTTATTCTTCTTAGAGCTAGTCCACCAATCCAAGTAGTCCTGGTTACGCTGCCTATGCTTCTCGTCCTCGTCGTCGTCCCTGTCGTAGAGCTTCTCCAATGCGCGAGAGAGCTCCGCCTCCGTGTAAGTCAACCCACAGCTCTGGCAGCTATAGTGACGGAGCTTAGCGTCCCACTTCAACTCCCCCCCACACTCAGTACAATACGGCGTCATACTTCCCTCCATCAACCAAACGATCTACCATTTATCCGACTGTGAATAGTACGGACGACTGGTCGTTAAAAACTTATTTGTGTTCAACGAGAACAAGCCAGAATCAAACTCCACCTCTAAACACTGAAAAAAACAGATCTGACCTGTAGCAGGTCAGCGATAAAGCAAAGAAAAGGAAAAAAAGAGGCCGCTATTCAGGTGGGGGCGCGTCTATGAAGCCCTGCTGCATAAGCGCCTTGACGACGTCCTGTGTCCTCCTGATGATGGAGTCAGCCCTCTCGTATATCTCCGCCTTGCTCAGCTTCTTACGGGCGATGCCCTGCTCAATAGCCTTCAGACCAGTCTCCACCGCCTGTAGCGGGTAGATCTCCCACTCGCTCATCGCCGGTATAATATAGTCCTCCGCGAGCCCCTTGTCCTCAGCGAACTTTGCTAGAGCCGTAGCACTGGCGATGCACATCTCGTCCGTGATGGTCTTGGCGCGTACATCCAGGGCCCCCCTGAATATCGCGGGGAAGACAAGACTGTTGTTTACCTGGTTGGGGAAGTCGCTGCGGCCCGTGGCGATGACCTTCGCTCCAGCCTCCTCCGCCTCCCAAGGCCATATCTCGGGCACCGGGTTAGCGCACGCGAACACAATAGAGTCAGTTGCCATCGCCGCTACGTCCTCTTTCGTTATCGTCCCCGGGCCAGGCTTGGAGGCCGCAATCATTATGTCGCTTCCCTCCGCCGCCTCCTTGATGCCCCCCTCGACGTTATCGGGGTTCGTCTCCATAGCGATTGGCCACTTGTAGGTGTCTTTTATGTCGTCTCTGTATGTTCCTAATGTGCCACTGCTATCAACCAGGATGATGTTCTTTGGGTTAACTCCCGCCGCCTTCAACACGTAATACGTCCTCGTGTTAGCGGAGCCAGTGCCAACTATGGTAAACTTCGCCTCAGAAATCTTCTTGCCGACGAACTTGAGGGCGTTGATGGTCCCCGCAAGGATGACGGCAGCCGTGCCCTGCTGATCGTCGTGCCATACAGGTATAGGCATCTCGGCCCTGAGCTTCTCGAGGATGTAGAAGCACTTGGGCTTCGAGAAGTCCTCGAGGTTGATTCCCCCGAAGCTGGGCTCTATCCACTTAACGGCCTGAATGATTTCGTCAGGGTCCTTGGTGGACAGGCATATAGGGAACGCGTCCACTCCCCCCAGATACTTGAATATTAGGGCCTTGCCCTCCATCACCGGCATGCCGGCCTGGCCACCGATGTCTCCAAGCCCGAGCACACGCGTCCCGTCGCTGACGACGGCGACGTAGTTCCACTTGCTAGTCAGTTCATATGCCTTCTCCTTATCTTTCTCTATCTGGAGACAGGCCTCGGCCACACCAGGCGTGTACCATATGTTGAAGTCTTGGAGGCTCCGTATGGCACACTTGGGCATGACCTCCACCTTCCCTTGGTAGAAGGCATGGTAGTCTGGAGCGATCTTCTTCCACTTGGACGCTTTTTTCAGAAGCTCCTCTGTGTCGACACTCAAATTGAATCGTGAAGAAATGACCCACACTAGATATTTAAGATATGGTCATGGCTGGGAACGTTGTCAGAAAGAGGTTTGTTAACCGTAGGCTTCGAGAAGCTCGTAGCGGACATCGTCTTCGAGAGGGCCTTCACCATCCACTATGTCATGGAACGTCTTGAAGACGCGCTCAAGTTTACGCCAGTCAGGCACGTATGCCCTGCTGAACCATATCCTGCTGCTATCCACGTCGTCGTCCTCGACCTCCCACCTGTACTCGTCTATCCGCTCCTCGCTAAGCACGTGTGCATACCCGTATGGTCCCTCGTGCTCGGGGGCTTCCAGCATCATGACGCCGTCCGCTCCGTGGGCGAAGGCGTAAAGAATATGCTCTTTCTTAAGACGCGCCAGGCTCGGCAGTGGGATGATCCTTACGCTACTCGGGTAGGTTAGACGGGCAAGCCCGGCCAGGTCGACGGCGGTATACGCCAGCTCCTGCTCGACGAAAGCCAGTATTTTGAGCTCTGCTTCGCTGTGGTCGAGGGCTCCCCTTATGTTCGCCTTCAACTGAGCGTCGCTGAACCCTTGTTGATCCAAAGCGTTCTCTGGACACGCTGGGATGCAGGCTCCGCAGCCGCTGCACATTATATCGTTTATCACAGGCTTTCCGTCATTCATGGTTATAGCGTTCTCTGGGCATACATCGACGCACTCCTCGCAGCCGCTGCACGCCTCTGGATCCGAGAGGAAAGCCTTGTTCGGCTCGATGACGCGGTTGCCGCTGAGGAAGTTCACGACCTTCATCGCGGCTCCCTCGGCCTCCGCCGTGGTGCTCTGTATGTCCTTCGGGCCGATTATTACCCCCGCCGCGTAGATGCCATCGCGTTTCGTGCTCATCGGGTCCAGCTTAGGATGCCGCTCAAGGACGAACTGATCCTCGTCGACCGGGACTCTAAGGCTCTCAGCCAGTTTCAACGTCTCTTCCGTCGTAACGATGGGTGGCGCAAGCACCACGAGGTCCACGGGGTTCTCCATCATCCTGTTGAGCATCATGTCCTCACTACGCACAAGTACCTGATCGCCTTCAGGGACTATCTCCGTGACCTTACCCTTGACGAACATGGCTCCCTTCTCCTGGGTGGTCCTGTAGAACTCCTCGTATCGTCTGCCCGGGGCTCTTATGTCGATGTAATGTATCCAGACGTCGACGCCCCTGTCTCTGAGTAGCTGAGCCTGCTTCAAGCTGTAGAGGCAGCATACGCGGCTGCAGTATGGGCGTCCCACCTCCGTGTCCCTGCTCCCTGCGCAGAGCACATAGGCGACGCTTTTCACCTCCTTACCAGTCTCAGGGACTATCAGCTGGCTTCCCGTGGGACCGTTGACATCGAGTATCCGCTCCATCTCGAGGCTCGTGACGACGTTCGGGTATAGACCATAGCCGTACTGTGGCAGATCGCTGAGGTCGTACAGTTCGAAGCCTGTCGCGAGGACGATGGCTCCGACGTTTAACTCGATCTCCTTTCCCGGGTCGTCGATGTCTATCGCGCCGGCAGGGCACGCTCTCTCACATGCTCCACATCTGAGGCACGCGTCGTAGTCTATGGTATATATGCTGGGGACTGCCTGGGGGAAAGGCCTGTATATGGCCTTACGCTCGCTGAGTCCTTCGTTGTATTCGTCCTTGGCTTTCCCGGGGCAGACTGTGTTGCATGAGCCGCATCCTATGCATTTCTCTGGGTTGACGCCCCTCGGTTTCACCCAGACCTTTACGTTGAAGTCGCCTGGTACGCCGTTGATCTCCTTGACCTCGCTGTATGTGTAGAGGTCTATGTTCCTGCTCTGGCTCACCTCGGCCATCTTCGGCGTCAGTATGCACTGGCTGCAATCAAGCGTAGGGAAGACCTTGGGGTACTGTATCATGTGTCCTCCGATGCTGGGCCGTTTCTCGACGAGGTGCACCTTCATTCCGTGCTCACTCAGTCTTAGACTGGTTGTGATCCCTGTCACGCCGCCGCCTATTATCAACGCCTCGGGGATCACCTCCATCGTCTTCAACTCGAGGGGAACGGACTCTTTTGCCCTGGCGATAGCGCCTCTTATGAGGTCCAGCGCCTTCTGGGTAGCGCCATCGTGGTCGTCCTTGTGCACCCAGCTACACTGCTCCCTGATGTTCACCATCTCGAGGAAGGCGGGGTTCACGCCCTTCTCCTCCAAGTTGCTGAGGAACGTCGTCCTGTGCATCTTTGGTGTGCAGCAGGCGAGCACCACTCTGTCTAATCCCTGTTTCTCGACGGCATCCTTTACGGCGTCGACGCTGGGCTTGCTGCAGAGGTATCTTTCCACGTTCACGTAGGCGACTTCATCCTTTATCGCGTCGGCGATCTTCTGGGTTTCCACGACGTCGCCTATGTTACCGCCGCACTCGCATACCCAGACGCCTATCTTCTCGTCAGACATTTCTTTTTCCTTACAGTAGTTTCAGCTGGTGCTCTAACGTCTTCTCGCCGCGGTACTCGGGAAGCAGCATCGGGGACTTTCTGTCAGTCTCGACTCCCGACTCCCTCAGCCATTTCTCGTAGCGGTCGAGGTGATCTAGGTTTAGCTTACCTGTTTTCGCCGTCTTAACCCTCTCCGCGGCGGCTTTCCCGGCTCTTCGCCCGAACACGTAGAGGTCCAGCTGGCTGTTGCCCATGAGCCGGTTCTTTCCGTGGACGCCGCCGCAGACCTCTCCGGCGGCGAAGAGGCCGGGTACGTTGGTCTCGCACTTGACGTTGATCTCGACTCCCCCGTTCTGGTAGTGGAGAGTCGGAAATACGAGCATGGGCTCCTTCCGGATGTCGATACCGAACTTGTTGTAGTTCCTGAACATGGCGGCGAACTCGCGTTCGATGGTCCCCTCGCCGTTGATCATGTCGATGAGTGGGGTGTCAAGCCAGACGCCTTTCACACCTGTGGGGGTCGTGATGCTACGGTCTCTGCCATAGCATTCACGTATCAGGGCAGAGGCTTCCACGTCGCGTGTCTCAAGGGGGTAGACGAAGAGCTCGCCGTCCGCGTTCACGGGCTGAGCCCCCCTGCTCCTAAGCTTCTCGGTACACAGCTGTCCAACTATCTGTTCGGGGTACGCCGAGCCCGTGGGGTGAAACTGTGTGCTGTCGAGGTGGATGAGGTTGGCTCCCGCGCGGTAAGCCATCACTATGCCATCTCCCGTGGCGCCGTAGTGGTTGGTGGTCTCATAGTTTTGTATGTGCAGCCTTCCAAATCCCCCCGTCGCTAGGATTGTGGATTTTGCTCTGGCGATCTTGTACTCGTCGCTGTCCAGGTCGTAGAGAACCGCTCCGGCTACCTGACTCATGTCGTCCATCACGAACTCGACGGCGCACGTGAACTCGACGTAGCCTATCTTCCTGTTGATGACCTCGTCAATGAGGACCCGAGTGATCTCCAGGCCGGTGTAGTCCTTGCAGCTGTGCATCCTGCGTCTGCTTGTGCCGCCGCCGGCGGCGAGCTGCATCGTTCCGTCGTCTAGCTTGTCGTAGAGTACGCCGAGCTCTTCATGCCACTTGATGACGTCGGGGCCGTCCTTGACCAACGCCTCGACCAGCTCCGGTTTGTTGTAGTAGTGGCCTCCGCCGATCACGTCGAGGTAGTGTATGGCGGGGTTGTCCTTGGGGCTGTCAGCCGCCTGTATCCCGCCTTGGCTCATCTTGCTGTTGGCGTCCCCGAGCCTTAGCTTCTGGACGATGAGTATGTTTTCTGGGGCGATCCCGTTCTCGTTGGCGAGGAGCGCCGCGCTAAGTCCGGCTCCACCGGCTCCGATGATCAAAACGTCTACGTCGTAGTCGATTTTGCTTAGGTCGATCTCCTCTGGTTTAATCATGCTGTGGGCTTCCAGGATGTCAGCGACTTCGTGGGGCATGAGCTCACCTTTGCTCGGTCCGATCCTGAGTTCGCGTTTCTGGTCCATCTTCCAGTCCGGGTGATACTCCTCCAATATCTTCTGCTTCTCCTCGGCGGTCATGGGTGTGTATCTCTTACCGATCCGGCTGGCTCTAGTTGTCTCGACCTTCCTGAGGCTTTCTTGCATGTAATCCGGGTAACCGCTCACGTAGTCAATCATTCTAGATCGAACTCCCTGTTGTTGTAGAGCTCAGCGAGCTCCTTCTTCGAGGCCTTCATCATATTTGTGATCTCTTCGTCGTACTTGCCTTCCTCGACTTCTTTGACTCTGTCCAAGACGTGCTGGCTTGGCCCATCTATGTACTTTGCGTATAGCCTCCTGGCGAGCTGACCCACGTTGTAGGGAACTATCTCCGCGGGGCATCTGACGGCGCACAGTCCGCAGCTTATGCAGTCGAAGCTAAGATGAGCAGCCGACGTTATGTCTCCTCGAAGGCTCGCCTGCACGTAGTCCATCACCATGATGTCCTGTGGGCAGGCCTTCGTGCATGTGTTACAGGCGAGGCATCTGCTTAGCTCTGGGTAGTACTCAAGCATGGTGTTTGCGTCGGGCCTCAGCTCTTCGAGGTTGTAAGTCGTTTTCTCGGCCGGGCTGAAGGGTATCTGGGCGATGTACATGCCGTCCTCGACGATCTTCTGGCACGCGAGTGCGCCCTCCAGCTTGTAGCTGCCCTTCTTCCTGTAGAGGGTCGCACAGGATCCGCAGAAACCGCCTCTGCATCCCGCTCCTCTTGTGAACTGGTGTCCGGCGTACTCCATGGCCTTCATTATAGTTAGGTCGCCTGGCACCTCGTGTTTCTTACCCATCACGTAGATGGTTACTAATTCGGCGTTGTTCTCCATCTTCTATTCCTCCAGCAACCCCTTTTCTTTCAGCAAGGGCCTCGGGTCGGGCTTATTGCCCGTGAAAGCCGTAGCCTCTTCACCTAGGCCGAAGGCTAACGCCATGAGCTGTGTGAAGTAGACCACGGGTATTGATTTAAAACTAGGATATTTCTTCTCCACCTCGGACTGCCTAGGACCGAGGTTGTACTCGCAAAGGGGGCATGCGGTTATCAGCATCTCGGCGCCGGCCTCCTCCGCCTGCTTAAGTATCTTATAGGCTAGATCCGCGACAACCTCCTTCATGTAGACAGTATTGTAGCTGCCGCAGCACTTCTGGCTGTACGCGAAGCCCACCGCCTCGGCTCCCAGCGCCTCCAGCATGTCTTCCATGATTGTGGGGTTGTCCGTGTCGTCGATCCCTATGCCTCTGGGGCGAAGCAGGAGACAGCCGTAATATGGGGCAACCTTTAACCCGTTAAGGGGCTTCACCACGGCTTCCTTGACTTTGTCCCATCCCATCTCTCGGAGGACCTCTAGGTAGTGTAGCACCTCGACGTTGCCGCTGTACTCTATTTCCTCTTTGTACATGTTGTCCCGGATCTTCTTTTTTCGATCGCTGTCCTCGTTGAAGACCGTGTTGCTTCGCTTCAGCGTGTTGTAGCACATGGCGCATAGGGTGACGACCTGCTTCGAGTCCACCTCCCCCGCGTTGCTGAGCTCCTCCACTCTCAACAGGTTCCGTATGGGAGCTAGGTGGTGCATCACGTCGTCGGTGGAAAGCGAGTGGACGGTGCCGCAGCAGTTCCATCTCTCAGGCTCCACCAGTTCTATGCCCAGCTTCTCAGCCGTGGCGATGGTGGAGTCCTCGAAGTTCTTGGCGTTCGTCTTCAGCGTGCATCCTGGGTAGTACGCTAGTCTCGTCATGCCGTTAGCTTCCTCTGGTTTGACACTATGGCTATCTGGGGTAGTTCTCTTAGTTCCTCTGGGGTCAGTTCGTCGAGGCTGACTCTGTCATACTTTTTCCGTAGAACGAGCTGCCTCAAGGCCTCCATGACGTTGGCTATGTCTATCCCGCGTGGGCACCGGACCTCGCAGTTGAAGCATGTGGTGCAGACCCATATGGTCTTGGATTCTAGGGCTTCTTCGAGCCCAAGCTGCACCATCCTTATGATCTTGCTGGGAAGATAATCCATCTCCTGAGTCATGGGGCACCCGGAGCTACAGGCGCCGCACTGAAAGCAGAGGTCAACGTTTTCTCCGCTTAGCTCCGTCACCCGATCCTTGAATTGCTTGTTCTTGGGCTCCATGCGGAGAACTAACTTCGACCTAGGATAAGACATCCCTAAACATTTTCAATGGCGCATATTATGCTTTTCGAGAAGCGACACCAAACGAATCTGGTTTATAGATTTGATTCCCAGTATAATAAGCCTCAAAAAGAGTAGCTACCACTATCAGTGAGGTATAGTTATGGAGTATCACCTCAAGACACCGGTCCCGGAGGAGGAGATCAGGAATCTCCGAGTTGGGGACCTCATATATGTAACCGGCACCGTGATCACGGCGCGGGACGAGGCTCATCTGAAGGCGCTGGAGTTATACGAGAAGGGAGAGGCTCCACCGGTCGAATTCAAGGGGAACGGAGTCTTTCACTGCGGCCCCATCATGCAGAAGGACGATGATGGCGAGTGGCGGGTCGTCGCCGCCGGGCCAACTACTAGCGCCCGCATGGAAATCTTCCAGGACAAATTCATCAAGGCATACCGCCCCTCCGTCATAATCGGTAAGGGAGGCATGGGAGAGCGGACAGCAATTGCGTGCCAGCAGTATGGCTGCGTCTACGGCGCCTTCACCGGCGGAGCCGCTCTGCTGGCGGCACGGGGGATAAAGAAGGTGAGGGACGTGTATTGGCTGGAGGAGCTTGGTATGCCGGAGTGTCTCTGGGTATACGGCGTGAAGGACTTCGGCCCCATGATTGTGACGATAGACACCCGCGGGGGAAACCTAACCGCAGACGTCGGCGCCAAGGTCTACGAGAGACGCGACCGGTTAATCGAGGAGATGGAGGGTTAGGGATGATCGAGAAGATAGTCGAAGACACGGCTGTGGAGCTTCTAAGGATAGCTGCGACCGAGTTGCCTGTTGAGTACGTGGAGGAGATGGATCTTCTGATGAGGGAGACGGACGGCTCCGTCGGTAGATCCCAGATGGCTAACATCCTGGAGGACGTGGAGATCGCGCGCGAGGGAAGCAAGCCCATGTGCCAGGATACTGGGATCGTTGCCTTCATGGCTAAGGTGGGCGATGGGTTTCCGCTGCGCTCCCGGCTCAAGGACGTGCTCGTGGAGGCCACGAAGAGGGCTACAAAGGAAGTGCCTCTGCGTCCCAACGCCGTGGACATGTTCAAGGGGAACACGGGGAACAACGTAGGCCTCAACTGCCATGTCCCTATAATCTACATCGACATGGTTCCCGGGGACGACCTAGAGCTCGTCGCCATGCCAAAGGGTGGGGGGAGCAGCAACGTGGCTGCCCACAGGATGCTGAAGCCCGGCCTCGGCCTCAGAGGCGTCAAGCAGTTCGTGGTGGAGGCGGTGGCTCAGGCAGGCAGCCTCGGGTGTCCACCCTACTTCGTTGGAGTCGGGGTCGGGGGAGGCGAGGACGCGTGCATGAAGCTGGCTAAAGACGCGTTGCTCAAGCCCTTCAAGGTGAGAAGCACTGACCACAGGGTCGCCGAGATCGAGGAGGAGCTTCTGGTGAAGCTGAACGAGCTCGGGATAGGCGCCATGGGTCTCGGGGAGGGGCCGAGCGTCCTCGATGTACACGTGGAGATGGCCGCGAGGCACCCCGCGTCGCTTCCCGTCGGCGTCGTCATAAGCTGCTGGGCTCTCCGCCACGCCAAGGCCACGATAAGCGCAGCCGGAGAGGTAGAGATAGATAAAAGCGCTTGACTTATCAAGTTAAGCAGTGGATGTCTTGACCCTCGCCTGGACCATAGCCATCGAGGCCTTGAGTTGGATAGAGCTCAGGAGGGTGAGCGAGGACATGGCCCTCAGGAGGGCGGCCGGACAGCTCGATGTAGAGGACGAAGCCGCCCTAAGGGAGGCTGGGACTTTGGTCTACGGAGTCATGTCGCGTCTGAACACCCTGGACTACGTCATAGAGGACTCGCTTAGACCCAATAACCTCGGCAACCTTAGCCTGGGGGTCCGCAGCTTCCTAAGAATATACACATACATTATTCACTTCGGGGAGGGTCTTGCTGAGGCCTACGCGTTGCATGATCACGCCAAGGAGGTTCTAGGTGAGAGAGCCCTCTCGGCCGTGGATGAAGCCGTTGAATTGATCCCGCGTCAAGACATGCGTTTCTCCGGACTTGACTTGGAGAAGAGGCTGGCCTACACGTACAGTCACCCTGAGTGGTACGTCAGGTATCTCCTGAGGGAGTTCGGAGATGACGAAACGATGCGGATGCTGGAGCCTGTGGAGGTTCCAGCGTACATTAGGCTGAACACTCTCCGTGATGTCAGTCAGACGGTGGAAGGCATCCGCGGAAAGGGCTTCCGTCTGGAGAAGGATCGGAGCATAGACCATGTTTACAGGGTGGAGGGCCCCGCTGGTTTGGCGAGTTTGCCCGAGTATCGGAGAGGCGAGTTCGTCATACAGGACAGGGCGAGTGTTCTGGCTGGCGCGGTCGCCGCCCCGGTCTCCGGTGAGCTGGTGCTGGACGTCTGCGCTGCTCCCGGTATCAAGACAAGCCACCTGGCGCAGTTGATGGGAAACCGTGGCAGGATTATCTCTGTGGACTCCAGCATGAGGCGGCTCCGTTCCTTCGAGGGTATCATGGAGAGGCTCGGCGTAGAGATAGCCAAACCGTACCTTGGGGACGCGAGGACCGTCTACGGACTCCCTCCCGTTGAGGCCGAACTGGTCCTCGTGGATCCTCCGTGCACTGGGTCGGGTAACTTCTTCAGCGAGCCCAGCTCCCGTTGGAGGCTCAGCGGCAGATCCATAGGCAGGATGGCCGACTTGCAGTACAGGATTCTGTGTAGCGCCGCGCACAGGGTCGCGGTGGGAGGCAGGCTCGTGTATTGCACTTGCAGCGTCACGGTCGACGAGAACGAGGGCGTGGTGAGGGCTTTCCTGGATGAGAACCCTGATTTCGTCGTAGTTGAGGCTGCGCCGAGGATCGGTGAGCCGGGGCTTTATGGATTGTATGAGGCTCAGAGGCTTTACCCTCATCTTCATGGCTGTAACGGGTTTTTCATCGCGAAGATGGTCAGGACTTGAATCTTTATAGGCTGTGACGCGGGTTTGTTGCTGTGCGTATAGACGTAAGGTTGTTGGGGGTCCTCAGGGACGCCGCCGGTTCACCTGGGATGAGGCTCGAGGTTGAGGGCGGGTCCTCGCTGGGGGACGTGGTTGGTAGGCTTGTTGAGGAGCTGCCGGGGTTGGAGGACGTGCTAATTGACCGGGTCGTGGACAGCTACACGCCTAATGCGTTGATCATCGTGGACGGTGTCGAGGCGTCTAACCTGGAGGGGGATTTGACTTCTCTGAGAGACGGCTCTACGCTCGTGTTTTTACCTGTTACTCACGGCGGCTAGGCATGGTTTTTATTGCGCTGGGCTGAGTTGACGTTGAACACATTGAGTCGTAGCTGCACGAAGTGCCACAAAGCCCCCTCTGTTTACCATCGTCCTTACTCGGGAGAGCGTCTGTGCGCCGCATGCTTCAACGAATCCCTGTTCGAGAGGGTGAAGAAGACGGTCGGCAAGTACGACATGTTCGAGTACGACAGCAGGATAGCCGTCGGTGTCAGCGGGGGCAAGGACAGCCTCGCCTTGCTCAGGCTTCTACACAGGTTGGAGAGGGATAGGCCATACGCCGAGCTGGTGGCTGTATGCGTCGACGAGGGCGTCAAGGGGTACAGGGATGAGGCTCTCTCCTTCGCAGAGAAGAACTGCAGGGAGCTGGGCGTGGAGATGTATACGGTCGGGTTCAAGGAGCTCTTCGGCGAGACCATGGACGAGATCGCCGCGAGAGACAGGGAACTGGGTGCGTGCAGCTACTGCGGTGTACTTCGGCGCAGGGCCCTCGACGAGGCTGCGAAGGCGATGGACGCGGATAGGCTCGCCACCGGTCATAACTTGGACGACATGGCTCAGAGCGTGTTGCTGAACGTTCTCCGGGGCGACGTGGTGAGGATGGATGCGTTTCACCCTGGGGGTCAGAGCCTTGAGGGCTTCGTGAGGAGGGTGAAGCCTCTGTGTGAGGTGCCTGAGCGGGAGACCACTTTTTATGCTTATGTTAATGGCTTGGAGTTTCAGAGTCTGCCGTGTCCTTACGCTGAGGAGGCGATGAGGTCTGATGTTCGTAGGTTTTTGAACAGGATGGAGGTCAGGCGCCCTGGCACGAAGTTCATAGTCTACCAGACGGGGCTCAAGATTCGTGGTAGAGGTGATGGCGGTGTCGTGGGGCGGTGTAGGGTGTGTGGTAGCCCCGCGAGGGGTGATCTGTGCAGGGCCTGTGAGCTCAGCGGTAGGATGGAATGAGTTTTTAACCTCAGTTGATGATAAAGTATTGTGGAGTCTGTTATCAGGCAGGGTCACTGCGCGTACTGTAAGACGGCCATCAGGTCGGTTCTTAGTCAGGGGCCTCACCCGAAGACTGGGGCTAGGTTCTGTCCTAACTGTGGGGCTCAGCTGTGGACGGTCTGTGAGTGTGGTAATAAGCTGAGGTACGATGATGTGGAGTGTAGTAGGTGTGGTAGGGGGAACCCTATTTATCTTGGTAATGATCCGGATCTTTTCGCCGATGACGTTGAGCGTTAGTTTCTCTTCTTTTTGTTGTGGTTCTCAGGTGTTTTGAGTGGGCTTCGGTGTTGGGGGGTTTGTTCCTGGTTACTTGGAATAAGCGTTTTTTTTTGGGTGTGATCGGGGGCTTTTCTTGGGGCTTGTATCCTGTTATTTGGTATTAAGTAAAAAATTTTTGGATCAGGGTTGATGTTCTTAGTTGCATGGGTCGCTGATATTGAATTTCTAACATGATAAGAAAGAAAGGATGTGAAATATCTCTTCGGGCTCCCTCGGTGTCCTCACTCCTCTGGTGGGCGAGCGAATCCAATCTATGTGATGTATGCTGAGAAGGCTAACCTGACTGATTATATGTCTAGGCACTCTGGGACGCACTTGTATTTTTTTATAGCCTTGACTCCTTTGTCGGTGATCCTGTAGACGTATCTAGCAGCCGAAATCTTCTCCCTGGTAAGATATCCCTTGGCTGCCAGGTGGTTTACCATCTCCTTTCCCCGCTTCCATGGCAGGGCTACCCTGTGGACTATCCTGTTAAGCACCCCTTCACCGCCGTTGGCAACCTCGAGAATCTCATGGTAGATGTCACTGGTGGAACGTGTCTTAACCCGACGTTCCTGTGCCCCTCCAAGTGTGGCTGCCTCTCCACGCACTCTGTATACAGCTTCGGCGATCTCCCTCGTGAATGCCTCGGCAACCCTTGCGTCTTCCTCAGAGAAGCATCCAGGTTGACGGCACTCGAAGTTTACTGTGCCCAGGCTCTTCTCTCGGTGGATCATATGGACGCATAGCTCGGAGAGCATGGTGACCGCGTCGCAGCCGTCTCCGGGGAAGTAGTCAGGGTCATGCCTGGTGTCGTTAACGAGCTGAGTCTGGCTGGTTTTAACGGTGCGGGCGTTTATGCTGGGCCAGTCCAGGTTGAGATCCATGATCACCCGTCTGCCTATCGTGCTGACGGATCTGAGGATGTTTCCTTCGATGACGGCTACCGCGATCTTGTCGGTGGGTATGATCGAGTGCAGCGTAGTGGTTGCGAACGTTGCAACGTCTTCTAAAGTGTGGAGACGAGCCAGCGTTTCCTTCGTGTAACTTAATTGAGCCTCGATATCACCAATCACGCGTGATATTTTACGAGTCATAATAAATTAGACATAATACTAGATTTTTTATAAAGTCTTGGTTTACGCCTTAACTCGGTGGTTTATGAGGACTAGTTACATGGAATAACTGAATTGGGATTATCAATTAACATGCGCGTGCAGCGGTATGGCTTCCTCTTATTTATCAAGCTGAGTGCATTTTGGACATGGTGGAATATGGGATGGCTTCTTTTTGAATATCAATATAGTCTCTTCTCCTCTTCGTGGATAGTCAGGACACTCTTTGTGCCAGTGATAGTATTCCTCTTGATCAG
>CAZTZC010000025.1:0-12499 GCA_964618045.1 uncultured Candidatus Bathyarchaeia archaeon
AGACCCTGAGATGTTTTAATCGCGTAGTCGTCTGCGCCGGCTTCAACTACTTCGACGGCCTTCTCCGCTTCGTCCTCCCCCGCGACCACGATGATGGGGGCGAACACGTCTATCTCCCTCAGCTCCCTCACGATCTCGGTTCCGGTGCTGTCAGGGAGAGTGTAATCGATGATGAGGAGATCGTATACCTGCTCTATCAGCTTCCTGTAGCAGGTGTTGGCGTCGGGCGCGTAGTCCAGCGTGATCGCCGTGCTGTGCATCTGGAAGTACTTTTTGATGATTTTAGCGTCGTTCACGTTGTCATCCACTAGGAGTACCCTGTAGTCTCCTGCATCCATGACGCATGCATCTCCTTGAGCCGGCTGAATCAACCAAAGGCGCCCCGCTAAAAGAGATTGTGAATCTATAATATTGAACAGGAACCACGGCCCATAGAGGACCCCCTAAATACGATGAGCCACATGAAACACTGGACTTGAAGCCAAACATCGACGCAGTGGTCTTCGACCTCGACGCCACACTGATAAACCTCGGGGAATTCGTCGAGTGGAGGAAGGCACACGAAGACATAGTGAGAACATACCTTGAGCACGGATGCGACGAGGAAAACGTCGAAGCCTGCAGCGCCAAGGGCCTGTTCACTATGCTCGAAGAGATGTACGACATCAACGCCGCGGCCCACGGGGAAGCACGGGCGGTGGAGATACAGGAGGCAGCCTACTATATCCTAAACGGCTACGAGGAGACAGGAAGCCAGCGGTGCATCAAGATGGCCGGCTGCGTGGAAGCCCTGGAGTGGGTGAAGGATACGGGCATTCCCATGGGGATATGCACGAGCAACTCCCAGGAATCCGCGGAGAAGACGCTCAGACAGGAAGGTTTAGCCCACTACTTTGAGGCTGTGGTAGGGCGTTCGACGAGACACAGGATGAAGCCCCACCCAGACCAGCTTCTCGAATGCTACAGGATCCTCGGAGTCAAGCCAAGCAGAGGCGTGATCGTGGGGGACAGTCACAAGGATGTCATCGCTGGTAAGGCCGTCGGTTCCTACACCATCGCGGTGCCAGTCTACTTTAGCAGGGTCGAGAAGATCAAGGAGGCGGGAGTGGACAGGATTATCGACAGCCTAGCAGAGCTGCCCAAGGCTTTGATGGAGATCTAGCCGATTAACAATACTCCTTCAAAGTAAACGGCCCAGATGTATAGCGCCAATAGTATTAACAAGGCGATTACGAGCCCCCGGAATGCCCGGTCGTAGTCTATGGCGAACGCACCGATGCAGCCCACGAAGAACCCGTACAGGTGCATGTCGTGGGCGACCCCTGACTCGACGCTGACGACGACTGCGGTGACCTCGACGAGCACGAGAAGAAGACCCATGACCACCCCCGGAAGCGGCAGTAGAAGGGCCGTCGTGACCTTGAACGGCATCAACAGCAGCATCACCGCTATCAAACCGAATATGGCTCCGGAGGCCCCGATCACAGGCACGTCCGATGCCGGGTTGACAGCCACATGGATTAGGCCAGCGAAGACCCCTGATGCCAGGTATACGAGCCCGAACTTCAGCGATCCTACGTCCCTTTCAACCTCCCTACCCACGCTGTGGAGCACGAACACGTTGGAGGCTAGGTGCGTTAGGTTCGCGTGGAGGAACATGTAGGTGACGAGGCTCAGGGGGCTGGAAACGCCGATGGCGGACGGTATGAGACCATAATCATAGAACAGGCTCAGCACGAAGCCCTCAGGCCCAAAGAGAGTTACTAAAAATATCAGGACACAGAGAGCGATCAGAGCATTCGTCACCATTGGCTTACTCTTCCCGCCCTCTGCCATGAACATTGAATATGGTGGCCCTCATAAAAAAACCAGCGCCATAGGTAACTCTTTTCTGGGAGACCGTGTAGAGTGTACAGGAACAATCAGAGGTGAGAAGTTTTGAGTCTAAGGCCCGTAGATAACCCAAAGATCATCGGACGCGGGACGTGGTACGACAAAGCGGCGGATGAGCTGGTGAAGCGCGAGAAGAAGCTAAGCCGTAGCCTGGATCTTCTACGGACGGAGAGCGGGCTCGGCGCCAGCGGCTACCCCCACATCGGTAGCCTCGCCGATGGACTCAGGAACTACGCCTTAACCCTCGCCTTGGGTAACATGGGGTACGACAGTGAGTACATCGCTTTCGCCGATGACAAGGACGGGCTAAGGAAGGTCCCCGGAGGGATGCCCGACGAGCTTGAGAAGTGGCTCGGGTACTCGGTGGCCACCATCCCAGACATCTTCGGGGACTGCCACTTCAGCTTCGGCGAGCACATGAGCAGCCTCCTCAAGGAGGCGCTGGACTACACCGGAGTCAAATATACCCCTATGTCGGCGTACAAGGTGTATCAGGAGGGTATCCTCAATGACGAGATCATCACCATCCTGGACAACCACGAGAGGGTTGGCAGAGTCATAGAGAGCGTCTCGGGGCAGGAGAAGTACACTGAGGCCCTGCCCTACTTCGTGGTCTGCGAGAACTGCGGTAGAATATACACCACCCACGCCCACGACTACAGCCCCTCCAGCCACACAATACGGTACGAGTGCAAAGGCATGGAGGTAAAGGGACAGTGGCTCGAGGGATGCGGCCACGAGGGAGAGGTGGACGTCACCAGCGGCAACGGCAAGCTCAGCTGGAAGGTGGAGTTCGCGGCCCGATGGCACGCCCTCGACATCAGGTTCGAGGCCTACGGCAAGGACATCGCCGACTCGGTGCACGTCAACGACGCCATCTGCCGCGAGATACTCGAGTGGGAACCTCCCATGCACGTCCAGTACGAGATGTTCGTGGACCGCGGCGGCAGGAAGATAAGCAAGAGCGTCGGCAACGTGTTCACCCCACAGGTGTGGTACAGGTACGGCAGCAAGGAGAGCCTCAACCTCCTCATATACAAGCGGTTCGTGGGCACCAAGAGCGGCAGCGTCGACGACATCCCGGTCCACATGGACGAGCTCGACGACCTGGAGGACGTCTACTTCGGCAAACGGAAAGTAAAGGACGCGTTAGAGAGGCACAAGCTCACCGGCCTGTACGAGTACTCTCACCTACTGAACCCGCCGGAGGAGCCCCAGGTGCACGTGCCCTTCAACCTCATGATTAAGCTCGCCAGGTTCGCCCCGGAGGGAGCCGAGCACGACTTCATAGAGACGAAGCTTGACGAGTACGGGTACCTGAAGGAGACCGCTCATGGGCTGGAGGAGCGGATCGAGCGAGCCCTCAACTGGATAAGGGACTTCGAGGAAGAGGAGCCCGCACGCGTCGAGCTAACCAAGGAAGAAAAAGAGGCCGTAAAGGCTATAGTAGATGAGCTTGAGAAGGCGTCAAACGAAGACGAGTACCAGGCGGCGGTGTTCAGCGTCTCGAAGAGCACCGGCGTCAAGGCGAGAAAACTGTTCCCCATGCTATACATGATACTGCTCGGCAAGTCTCAGGGCCCCAGGTTCGGCCCATACGTCGGGCTCTTGGGCAGAGAGACGGTGATAAAGGAACTAAAAGACGCCCTGAGGCAGTAACCATTCTATAATATATAAAAGAAAAAAGGGTTTGACGAATCGAGACTACGCGTAGGGCTTTCCGGCTTTCCCCCACTCGTACTTTTCTACGTCCTGGATTATCACGGTGACGGCGTCGGGCCCACAGCCCACGGCTTCGCACATGGCCTCCGTTAGGAGCCTGATGGTCTTGGCCTTCGTCTCCTTGTCTCTTCCCTTGAACCATTTTACCTCTATCAGCGGCATCTCGGGTCAACCACCATATGTCCGTGATCGATAAGAAGTCTTCGGGTGAGGCGGGCTCCAAACTCAAGATCCTCATCACTGTTCAGAGGGGCAAACATATCATCGCCCGCCCACAATGAAATCGGGCTACGAGACAATAAGGGTATCCCATGGAAAGACATTAAACCCCATGCACGTGATAGATTCGCCATGGACCGACCCGACAAGACCATGTACTTCCTCAACATCGCCCTCAGCGTCGCCGCCAGAAGCACGTGCCTCAGACGCAAGTTCGGGGCAGTCATCGTCAAAGACAACACCATAGTGGGCACGGGGTACAACGGGAACGCCCGAGGCGTCGTTAACTGCCACGAGGTGGGCTGCATCAAGGACCTCATGAACGCCCCACAGGGCAAGGCATACGACTACTGCCCGGCGGTCCACGCCGAGGAGAACGCCATAATAAACAGCAACAGGGCAGACAGGATCGGCGCCACGCTGTATATAGCCGGCTTGGACAGGGAGGGCAAATACACCATGGCTGTCCCGTGCCAGAGGTGCCAGCGCAAGATCATCAACAGCCAGATAGCGGAAGTAGTCATACTGAAGGACGACGGCGCCCCCATGAGTATCGACGTGAAGGAATACGTCAAGGCCGACGGAGAGTGGTACAGGGAGATGCTCCGTAAAGCCCAGGAAGAGTAGCCTCGACAAATTTATAAACCGACCCAACTCAAACCTATCGATAATGTCAATCGAACTGAAGATCGAAGACCTCGAGAAGGAGATACAGGCGCTGATAGACAAGATAGATTCTATAGAGGAGAAGCTCGAAGAGATAGGCGAGCGGCTAGACGAGATCGAGGAAAAGCTAGAGGAACAGTAACCCTTAACCTATTTTCTATCACCCAAAACTTAATTACTAGAACAAGTCTGCCCCAATGAGAGGCATCTGGCATGGCTTTCGGGGAGCACACCTCAAAGCAGATAATCGGCACCAAGTCGATGGAGCTTCAGGGAAAAAAGATAGTTCTATGCATCACCGGCAGCGTCGCCGCCATAAAGAGCACGGAGATCGCCAGGGAGCTCATGAGGCGGGGCGCCGACGTCTACGCCGTCATGACGCGTAGCGCGCAGCAGATAGTCCACCCCGACATGGTGGAGTGGGCCACTGGGAACCCCGTGGTGACCGAGCTCACAGGCAGGATCGAGCACGTCACCTACGCGGGTGAGCACGATGAACGCGCCGACCTCATACTCGTGGCGCCCTCCACGGCGAACACCATAGGTAAGGTCGCCGCCGGTATAGACGACACGCCCGTGACCACGACGCTGACCACCGGGATAGGGTCGGGCATACCCGTCATAATCGCCCCGGCGATGCACGCCTCCATGTATAACCACCCCATCGTGCTAGAGAACATCAAGAAGCTAGAGACGATCGGCATCAATGTGCTCATGCCGCGGATGGAGGAGGGAAAGGCCAAGATCCCAGATACCGAAGAGATCGTGCAGGCGGTCGTAGACAGGCTCACCGTAAAGAAGGACTTGGTTGGGAGGCGTGTGCTGATAACCGCAGGGCCCACGAGGGCGTACCTGGACGCGTTCAGGTACATCACCAACCCCAGCTCGGGAAAGATGGGCGTGGCGCTGGCGAGTAATGCTCTGGCGCGGGGGGCTGAAGTCACCCTAGTCTATGGGCCAGGGACCGCGAAGCCCCCGAGGGAGGCCAAGGTGATACATGTTCAGTCCACGGAGGAGATGCTTGAAGCCGTGAAAAACGAGTTGGGCTCAAGGAGACACGACGCAGCCATCCTCTCGGCGGCTGCAGCCGACTACGGGCCCGCCGACAGGAAGATGGAGAAGACGCCTTCGGGAAGAAGAGAGTGGGTCATCGAGCTGAAGCCCCTTCCCAAGGTTGTGGAGAACGTGAAGAAGGTTGATCCCAGTATCTACCTCATCGGGTTCAAGGCCGAGTACGATGTCTCAGAGGAGGAGCTCATAGATAGGGCCCACGACAGGATGATGGGAGCTGGCATGGATCTGATAGTCGCCAACGACGTCTCAAGGGAAGGCGCGGGCTTCGGGACTGACACCAACGAGGTCTACATCGTGGACCCTGAGAAGCGGGTGGAGCACTTGAAGGCGAGCAAGTATGAGATAGCCGCCAAGATACTTGACAGGGTAAGAGAAAAAATAGTGTCTAGCTGACTCTTTTTTTTCATGTCTGAGACAATTCAAGGCGTCTCGTTAACGTAGTGGCGTCGTCTCTACGCGTCTTATAGTGTGTTTTTTAGGCTATAATTTAGTAGATCTCTCTCAGATCATGAAAATAACTTTATTAAACCACAGCGCGTAGATGAACCCATGAAGGCAAGAAGAGGCTACTTAATCCTACTACTCACAACACTAATCGCATTCCAGGTGATACTGCCGGCAGTGAACGCGTACGAAGTCATCGAATACGAGACATGCTACGGCTACAGGCTCGACACGCTCTACTACAAGGGCGGCGGAAGCGCGTTCTTCACCCACAACGAGAACGTCGGTTTCTGGGTGAAGATCCAAGATCCGCCAACGGATCTAAGCATCAGGGTGATCTGGACAGACCCCGACGGGAAGCAATACGACTCCAACGCCGCGCAGGTCGTCCAGCTGGAGGGCGAGGACTGGGGGATAGTGTTCGACTCGATATACATCTACGGCACATCCGCCGCGAACAAGAAAGGCGTATGGACCGTGGAGCTGAGCATCGGCGGTACGGTGGAGGCGGCGAAAGAGTTCCAGATACTGGACTACGACACCATCGTGTCCGACTTCGCGATCCTGAGGATCCAGATAAACACAATACAGACAGGGTACGACACGCTGCAGGCGCAGAACCAGGAGGTCATCCAGCAGTACGCGGATCTGCAGGCAGACTACAACAACTTACTGGCAAACCCGCCGAACTCGGAGGCGATGGAGGATCTTCAGGACCAGTATGACGAGATGTACAGGGAGTACCTTCAGATGCAGGCCAGCATGGGCACCACGAAGATGATGATGTATGGAGCGGTCGTCGTCGCCGTCGCAAGCGTGGCGGTCGCCGTCTACTTCGGAGCCATCAAGCGCTCCTAACCTTTTTTCTCTAATACTCTATTGTTTCATCTAACGGATAGCGACTATGATTACACATAGAGTGTGCTACTAGGAATTCTTTAAACGGCGACCCTGCCCAGATATCAATTGACGGACCTTGGATTCGATGGCAAACCTAAGAGACAGGCTAACAAGAGTTGGGAGGCAGCTGTTCGCCGATGGCCTCACCTATGGCACCATGGGTAACATCAGCGCCAGGATGGAAGACCCATCCATGTGTCTGATCAAGCCTTCAGGGTATCGTTTCTGCGACTTGGAGCCGGAGCACTTCATAGTGGTGAACATCGACACCAGAGAGGTCGTCGAAGGCGACGCCAAGCCCAGCACAGAGACTCCTTTCCATACCCGGCTCTACGAGCAGAGACCGGAGGCTGGCGGCGTCGTGCACATCCACCCAAAATACTCGACCATACTGTCCATCGCCGGAAGGGAGATCGTGCCCATGGGCCTCGACCTTCATCAGGCCCCGGCTCTCGCGAAGGGCATACCGTTGTCCAGATTCGCGCCCCCCGGGACGGAGGAGCTCGCCGACAGCCTGGTTGAGGCGATGAAGGACCATGTGGCTTGTCTCATGCCTCAGCACGGCGTCACGACCATTGGAAGGACCATCGAGGAGGCCGCCGTGAACGCCAAAGTGGTAGAGGCTTTGGCCGAGCTGCAATACAACGTCATGCTCGTGGCTGAACCCGAGCCTCTGCCTGACTCCATGCTGGAGATGTTCGTGAGGATAGCTAGGGAAAAGGGGTTACTCGTCTAGGCGTTGTCCTTCTTCATCTTGGCGAGCCTGTGGACGAGGGTCTCTCCCGCCTCGAAGTCGTCTATCGGCGAAAGCTCTATGAGCCCGGACTCAACCGCCGACATGAGAGCTTTCTCGCCTCGCTGTGTCCTCACAATCACCGTGGACCAGCCGTCAGGGCTACCTACGTTGCCCACGGAGATGTCGGCGAACTCCGACGTGAAGTCGTCGCACATGTGGCAGCAGGGGCGTACGAGTGCCTTGACTTTGTTGAGCCTGACCTTGTGGACGACCTCATCACCCGCGTAGGCGTAGAATCGACCGCTCTTGATCTCGAACTTAGTGACCTTGCCGGGGTCGACGCCATTGGACTCAAGGTAGTCCATGAAGTCTCCGTAGTTGAAGGTCTCCATGCAGAAGAGTCCGATCTTGAGCCCCACGGAGTCCGTGAACCGTTTATTCCTGGACCTGCCTTGGGTGAGCCTGCTTAGCCCCCTCATCTGGCAGGCCGTGCCCACCACGGCGATGTTGCCTAGTTTCTCCTCTTTCACGGCCTTCTTGACGCCGACTAGCGTGGGGCTCGGCGTGTACTTGGTGCCCGCGCTATCTATCACGGCCTTCATATCCTTAGCTATGACTGGGGCCGGCACCCATATCTTGTCTTCTTCCAGACCGGCGACGATGACGGCGTCGCCGCCGTCCTCGATGAACTGGAATAGCAGCGAAGTCACGACGCCGCCGTCCTGAGCCTTCTCGTGGATGTCCTCTCTCCTGGTTCTCGCGGCGTACGCCGCGCTGTAGATGCCTGTGAGCTGCTCGCTCTCTTTCCTTGTCCGGCCGTGGATTGCCTCATCCATCTCGTCTACGCTGAAATTTGTCCTAGGGCAGTTGGCGTAGCATAGACCGCACTCTATGCAGTCGCCGACGAGTTGAGGCAAACCTTCCTTCAACTCTATGACGTTTACAGGGCATGCGGCGACGCATGTGCCGCACGAGACGCATAGGTTTCTGTCGACCACGTCCTTGACCAGATCACCGAAAATCTTCTTCTCTTGGGCCAATGGGAATCAATACAAGAACAGGGTATATGTTTAACAATTTTTCTGAAAAAAGCAGGGAATACTGAAATTATCGGCGAGATGAGTTTATCAAAAGTTTTTATAGTAACAATATATTCTTTGTCAGGTCTTGAGGGTGTCGGTTATTTGAAGCTGGACGCTATATTCAGACCGAAGTCAGTGGCCATCATCGGCGCCTCCAACACCCCGGGAAAAGTCGGATACGTCTTAACTAATAACCTGCTCAAGAGCGGGTACGCGGGGACCGTCTACCTCGTCAACGTTCGTGGAGGCGAGATCCTCGGCCACCAGTCCTACAAGTCCATATTAGATGTTCCCGGCGACGTCGAGCTAGCAGTCATAGCGATACCCTCCCAGTATGTGATATCCACAGTCGAGGAGTGTGGAGAGAAAGGCGTAGAGGCGCTCATAGTCATCTCCGCAGGCTTCAAGGAGACTGGGCACGAAGGAGCCGAGCTGGAGAAGAAGCTCGTAGAGACTGTGAAGAGATACGGGATGAGGCTGCAGGGACCCAACTGTCTGGGCGCCGTAAACACCCACGTGCCCTACGACCTCAGCTTCGCGTCCACCTTACCCAAGAGAGGGAGCATCGGTTTCATCACACAGAGCGGTGCCCTAGGCACCGCCATCCTGGACTGGATCATCGCCGAGGAGATCGGGTTCGGCACCATCATCAGCCTAGGCAACAAGGCGGACCTCGACGAGGTAGACTTCATAGATGCCATGGCCGAGGACCCTGACATCAAGGTGATTCTGCTATACCTGGAGAGCATCGAGAGAGGCCGTAAGTTCCTTGAGGTTGCCGAGAGAGTGGTCAAGAAGAAGCCTGTCATGGTGGTGAAAGGCGGCATCAGCAGCGCCGGTGCCAAGGCGGCGGGCAGTCACACGGGTGCCCTGGTAGGGAGCTTCCTCGCCTATCAGAAGGCGTTCGACAAGGCGGGGGTCATACTCACTGAGAGCATGGAGGATCTTTTCAACTACGCCGTGGCTTTCACCCAGCAGAGACTACCCGCGGAAGAAGGCATAGCCATAGTCACAAACGCCGGCGGCCCCGGTATTCTGTCCACCGACTTGGTGGAGAAGCTGGGCCTTAAGATGGCCTCGCTCTCGGAGGAGACGGTGAAGAAGCTGAAGGAGAATCTACCGGACGCGGCCTCCACCGGGAACCCGATAGATATCCTAGGGGACGCCTTACCTGACAGATACGCCGTCGCCGTAGAGTGTGCCTTGAAGGACTCCAACGTCCATGCTCTGGTGGTCCTGTTGACGCCTCAGGCAATGACTGACGCCTTGACGACGGCCAAGCATGTCGTCGAACTGTCTAAGAAGTACCCGGATAAGCCTGTGATATCGGTGTTCATGGGCGGGGACTGGGTGGCCGAGGCGGATGAGTACCTCAAGGACAACAGTGTTCCTTGTTTCAACTTCCCCGAGAAAGGGATAAAGACGCTGAACGCTCTCTACCAGTACTCGCGCCACCTAAAGCTTCCAGAGCTGAAGCCCCCAGAGTACGATGACATCGACAGGAAGACCGTCCAGAGGATATACGACAGCGTACGGAAGGACGGCAGGAATGTACTTTTCCCACATGAGGCCGTGGCGGTCGTGCAGGCCTACGGCGTGAACGCACCGCCGAGCAAGCTCGCCACATCCGCAGAGGAGGCCGTGGAGTTCGCCGAGGAAATTGGGTACCCGGTGGTGATGAAGATCGTCTCACCGGACATAATGCACAAGACTGACATCGGCGGCGTCGAGCTTAACCTCAACAACGCCAACATGGTGAGGATCGCCTTCGAGGAGATCATGCGGAAAAGCAGGAAGGCCCAGCCCCTCGCCAAGATATACGGCATAACGGTGGACAAGATGGTGCCCCGGGGCCGGGAGATGATCATAGGCATGAGCAGGGACCCCCAGTTCGGGCCCATGGTGATGTTCGGCCTCGGCGGCATATACGTCAACTTCCTCAAGGACGTGAGCTTCAGGCTCGCCCCAATGAACGAGAGGGAGGCCCAGGAGATGATGGAGGAGACCCGCAGCTACACGCTGCTGAAAGGCGTCCGCGGGCAGGCCCCCGCAGACATCGACGCGGCGCGTGAGGCTATACTGAGGATCGGTGAACTGGTCTGGGACTTCCCGGAGCTAGCGGAGCTGGACATCAACCCGATCCTCGTCTACGACGAGGGCAAGGGCGTCAGCGCGCTGGACGTCAAGATGACGCTTAGAGGCTAGCCTCTTACCTGGTTCAAAGCCTGTTCTAGATCATACTCTAGGCCGTATTTTCGCTGGAAGTAGTAGACCACGTTCCCGACGTCTCTCTCAAGGAGTTCCTCGGCGTTGGGGTGATCCGTCGACGTGTACTGGGGCCAGTCGATTATCCAGACCTCTCCTTCGCCGTCTACCAGTATGTTGTACTCGCTGAGGTCCGTATGGATCACCCCGGCCCTGTACGCGAGCCTCACGTCTTCCAGGATGTCGTCGAGGAACAGCCGGGGCTCATCTAGGCTGATGATGTCCGAGAGCTGGGTTCCCTCGATGAGCTGCATCACAATCACATGCCTGTTCTGGTCGATGGGCTCAGGCACCGAGACGCCGGCCTCATGCATCCTTTTGAGGGCGCTATACTCCGCCTCCGCGGCGAGCCTCGACTGGTACAGCCACGAGATGTGCCGCCTGTCCGCAACATACTCCCTCTTACGCCTGGTGTCGCGGAAACTGGTCCTGCCCAGCCTGTGGAACTTCACAGCCACCTTAACGTCCCCGGGGGTGACGGCCTCGAAGACGTCAGACTCCTTACCTACGCCTATGGATGGGCCCAGGGCCTCGAGCACGTCGGCCTTCACGAGGGCGTTGAGAGCTAAGAGGTCGTAGCCGTTATAGTTCATTATGTAGCCGAGGTACGGGTCCCACTGCCTGTACAGCAGCTCCAGCTCATCGAGCCTCTTCATCCTATACTCGAGCTCGCTCTCGTTGAGGTCGCTGTACCTGACCACCTCCTCGAAGGGTACAACCTCGTGTTGAATCATCCCCAGCTCTATGGCCTGCAGTATCCTGAGGTCGTGGCTTTCCAGTTTGGTTATGGCTGCCGCTGCCTTCTCGGCCGAGGACACAAAGTAAGGAACGGGATCGCTCTATATATTAGGGATGTTAGAGTTCCAGCCTATCCTTCAAGGCACTGGATATGGGTATGCCTAAGACGCCAGCGACGATCATCTGAACCATGTTGAAGGGAAGCTCGCTCAACGCGGCGCTGAACCCATACATAAACACTTGGACGACGAAGTAGCCGCAAACCATCACAGCGCCGCCGACAAGCCACGCTATGATGGTCTTTTTCATGGTTCTCATATGGGGGTTACCTGCCAGATATCCTGCTATGTAACCCTCCGCTCCCTTGATGACTGCGGTGAAGATTACCCAGTTATACCATCCTCCCAGGAGGTCGGCCAGCCCCGAGCCGAGTCCACCGGCTAGAGCACCTACAAGAGGCCCGAAAGTCAAGCTGGTGATGATCACTATGCTGTCACCGAGGTTGAAGTACCCGCTCGTGGCGGGGATGGGAAACGTGAACATCATGGTGGCTATAGTCGCTAGGGCGCCCATTATCCCTATGGCCGCCACTTGACGCGTGTTTAGGATCGCCATATAATATTATAGTTATAACTATAATATAAATTATCTTAGTACGGCTATAATATCGTGTTCCCTAAAAATCGTTGATAACAGGTAATCAGTCATGAGACCATCACAGAAGAGCCTGCAGATCGTCGAGGGCTTCAAGAACCCTCCG
>CAZTZC010000025.1:12509-20751 GCA_964618045.1 uncultured Candidatus Bathyarchaeia archaeon
ATCCTGCTATGTAACCCTCCGCTCCCTTGATGACTGCGGTGAAGATCACCCAGTTATACCATCCTCCCAGGGGGTCGGCCAGCCCCGAGCCGAGTCCACCGGCTAGAGCACCTATCAGTAATGAGACCATCACAGAAGAGCCTGAAGATCGTCGAGGGCCTCAAGAACCCTCCGGCCCCTATCAGTGACTTCTAGAACCTTCCGCTTACCTGAAGCCTTCGAGGAGATCAATCCACGGCTCTCGAGGTCGTTCAGGTGCTGATACACGGCACCGAGCGTCATCTCGCTTCCCATGCTCTTCCAGATGGCGTACCCATACGTGGGCTGATTGGCTATTGATCTGAGTATCCGCTCCTTCGTCGCCAGCCGGGACCCTAGCCGGGGGGCTTTCCTATGCTTCGTCAGGCTGCTTAGTATGTCGTCCGCCTTGAGTCCGCTGCTCGTGACGAGGCAGACCACGTTATCCCCCTTCTCTATGCGGCTTCTCACCTGGTCCATCTTCAACGAGGCTACCGGAGCCGCCGACGCCGGCTCTGCGAATATGCCCTCGAACTTGGCGATCTCCTTGCCGGCGGAGACCATCTCCTCGTCGGAGATGGACACAGCGTAGCCGCCCGACTCCTTCAACGCCTTCAGGGCTAAAGCGCCGTATATGGGCTTGGCGACCCTTATCGCCGACGCCTCGGTCTCGCCATCACCCACGTCTAAGGGCCTCTCCTCTCCTCTGGCGTACGCCTGAGATATGGGTGAGCAGCCCTCAGCTTGGACTCCTATTATCCTAGGCTTCCTGTCTATGAGTCCAAGCCGCTCCTGCTCCAGGAACCCCTTCCAGAGGGAGTGCAGCGTGGCTCCGCTGCCCATCGCCAGTATAACCCAGTCGGGGACCCCGTTCTGCTCCACCAGCTCATACGATATGGTCTTCAAGCCTTCGACGGACAGAGGGTTGAGCTCCGTGGTTGCCTGGTACCACCCCAGCTCCTCCTCAAGTTTACGCGCCCTCTCTATGGACTCCTCGATGCTTTCACCGGACTCCACGATCTTGGCGTCGTATATCATCATCTGGGCCAGCTTGCCCACATCAACGGCCTTGGGGACTATGAGGTTGCAACTCATATCCATCCGGGCGGCGTAGGCGGAGACCGAGGCGCCGTGGTTCCCGTTGGTGGCGCACACCAGGGAGTCGTACCCCCTGCTGGCGGCATCCGAGACTATGAGCGCCGCGGATCTGTCCTTGAAGCTGTTCGTCGGGTTCCTGCTCTCGTCCTTGAGGAACAGGTTATCGATACCCATGGCTTCGGCCAGCCGCCTCGATCTCTGCAGCGGCGTACCGCCTTCCCCGAGGCTCACCGCACGGGAGACCTTCGGCATGACCTGCCTGTACCGCCAGAAGGTAAAGGGGCCGCTGAACCGGACTCTGCCTTCCCCCGGGACCAGCCTGTACTCTAGTATGCCTCCGCAGTGTCTGCATGTTGATGGGGGGTGCTCCTGATTCATCGTCTCCCCGCATTCGAGGCAGACCAGCTGCAGCTCGAGGCCCATCAAATACAATATGATCGGGTCAGGTTTTATTGTTATGCTAATTCTTTTATTGGGTACAATGTATCAGTTCACGTATCACCGTTGATGCTCTCTGAACTTAGGCCTGGAATGGAGAACGTTGATTTGATGGTCGAGCTGATGAGCCTAGAGGAGCCACGTAAGGTGACCACATACAGCGGCCTAGAGCACACCCTCGTCGAGGGGCTCGTGAAGGACGGCTCGGCATCCATGAGGCTCACGGTGTGGAACGAGAAGATCGAGGAACTCGAAGGCATCGGGGCTGGAGACATGTTAAGGCTCGTTGACTGCTTCGTCACGTCCTTCAAGGGTGAGCTATCGATCAACGTGGGCAGGGACTCGGGAATACAGAGGCAGTGACCTTCCATGCAGAGAGAACTCTTGGATAGACTCATGGAGGCGTCTAAAAGACACCAAAGGGTAAACGGATGCCACGGCTTCGAGCACACGGAGCGAGTCGTTGGGCTCTGCAGGGCTCTCGGCGAGAGACTCGGCGCAGACATGTCTGTGCTTATACCCGCTGCGATACTCCACGACGTAGGGAGGGGGCAAGACGATCACGCAGAGAAAGGAGCAGAGAGAGCTAGGTATATTCTCACGCAGCATGGAGTCCCCAGCGATAGAACGGCCAGAATAGTGGAGGCCATCAAGGTGCACAGCTTCAGCGGTGGGTTGGAGGCGGCTTCCCTCGAGGCCCAGATACTCAGCGACGCCGACAAACTAGACGCCATGGGAGCGGTCGGAGTCTACAGGGCCGCACAGTATAGCGGCGAACATGATAGATCCATAGATGAGTATGTAGGCCACTTCCACGAGAAGCTCCTCAACCTCAAAGGTCTTCTCTATACCGATGAGGCCAAGAAGTTGGCCGAGAACCGCCACAGATTCATGGAGTCTTATCTGGAGGAGTTCATGAAGGAGTTGAAGGCGGAGGCCTAGGATTCGCCCCAGCGTCTATACAATTTGTTTGGCACACCCAGCTGGTCGAGAATCTTTCCCGATATGAAACTCGCCAGATCATCGACTGACTCAGGGTGATGGTAGAACCCAGGCATCGCAGGCAGGATCACTGCGCCGAGCCTGCTGAGCCGAGCCATGTTCTCGAGGTGAACCGCGTGGAGCGGCGTCTCCCTGGGCACCACCACGAGGGGCATGCGCTCCTTGAGGTGAACGTCCGCAGCCCTGGTCACGAGGTTGGCGTTGTAGCCATGGGCCAGCGCCGCCACCGTCTTCATCGTGGCTGGGACTATCACCATCCCGTCCACCCTGAAGCTGCCGCTCGCAAGAGGCGCCTCCAGGTCCTGAGGCTCGTATGTGAAGTCAGCTAAGTTGGTGAGCTGCTCGACGCCACCCAGCTCGTGTCTCGCCACGGTCTTCCCCGCCTCGGTGACTATCAGATGAGTCTCGATCCCGTGGCTCTTCGCTGCCTCAAGGAAGTTTTTTGCGTATATCGAGCCACTGGCGCCCGTGACCGCCACCACAAGCCTCATGCCTAGATTCACCTGGACGGTATCATGTAGAAGCTATGGGTTATAAACTGATTCGGGATCAGTCCCCGCCCGGTGGCGGTGTCTGCGGCTCTATGCAGATGTAGAGGATGTTGTTTCCCCTGATGAACACGTCTCCATAGGACGCGACGAGCCCTGAGGTGTCGTACTCCTTGGCTCCTTTTAGCATCATGTTCATGTACCCGTCTGCGCGGATCATCTTTCCCCAGTACTCTCCCCTGCCCTTGAGGGCGACGGCGACGTTGCTTCCCACCGACTTTATCAGTACGTTGAGCGGCTTCTTTCTTGGCTCCAAATCGTTTGCACCGTTTCTAAGTAATGAATAGTGCGTATATGCTTTATATAAAAAGCTTCTGAAACAGACAGTTACTCCCTTCACTTTTTTAGCATTATTCAGATATGATCATCCAGTCGTTTGTGTTTTCAGTGTCAACAAACTTCTTTATTTTTAGGTTAGATTTTATAAATAACTCTATAAACTCCTGTTTGCTCAATGCTTTTTTCAGGGTCGAAACCACGAGGCCTCCGCCCCCACATCTAACCGAGTCCATCTCCCGGAGCATACGCTCCGGACTCGATGCGTTCTGTAGGACGGTGAAAGACATCACCGAGTGAAAGACGCGGGGCCTGAAGGGCAGGTTCTCCGAGTCTCCGTTCACCAGTTGAACAACGTCATTGGCTCTATCCCTAGCTTTACTCAGAAGCTTGACAGAAACGTCCAAGCCAACCATGTATGCCTTGACGTACTCGAACAGTAAACCCGTGCCGCATCCGTTGTCGAGGACTATGTCGTCAGGTCTTACTTTTACCTCCGCGAGCATGGACTCGTACTTGAGGCGCTGTTCCTCGTTGTACCTCAAGTCGTAGACCCTGCCACCCAGATCGTCGTAGCGGTCCCTGATTTTCCTCTTCCCAACGCTCATGGTTACACGCTTGCCACTTGCTTATTTACTGATTCACAAATATTATCCCAAGAGTGTTTTAAATGGTTGACACAGGGAAAGAGGACTGGGAGAGGTTCGGCAGGGCGAGAAAGTCGGCGGCCCCAGAGATCGTCGAACTGAACGAATGGAGGTCGAGCCCAATGGCCTTCGACGTCGCGTCTTACTACTGCCAGACAATGATCCACAGAGCCCACGTGGTCATGCTGGCCGAAGAGGACATAATATCTGGTGAAGAGGCAGCCACCATCATCGACGGTGTAAAAAGCGTGGCCGAGGAGGCCGAGGCTGACTCTAGGTTCACGGCGTACATGTCCACCGAGACGGCGCTGATACAGAAAATCGGGGACCTGGGCGGCAAGATGCACATAGCTAGGAGCCGTAACGACCTGGGCCACACCCAGCGAAGACTATACTACCGCAATCAGGTGGAGAGGACCATAGGCTCAGTGATCGAGTTCAGGCGGAGGCTCATAGATGTGGCGGAGAGGAACGTTGACACCTACATGCCGGGGTACACTCACCTGAGGCAGGCCCAGCCGGTTACCCTGGCGCACTATCTGCTCGCCCACGTGGAAGCCGCGGGGAGGACCGTCCAACGGCTGGAGGACGTTTACAGCCGTACCAATCTGAGCCCAATGGGATCAGCCGCCTTCGCGGGCACCGGGTGGCCCATAGACAGGCACAGGACCATGGAGCTTCTGGGCTTCGACGGCCTGGTGGAGAACTCCCAGGATGGTGTGGCCTCCGTCGACTACTTCATGGAGTTCTCGGCCGCCCTCGCGATCCACATGACCAACATGAGTAGACTCGCCCAAGACATCCAGCTGTGGTCGACCGACGAGTACATGATGATAGACCTGGACGAGGCGTACGCCGGGACCAGCAGCATAATGCCCCAGAAGAAGAACCCGCTGGTCCTCGAGCAGGTGAAGAGCTACGCGTCGGAGTGCTTGGGCGCCATGGTGGCGGTCTTCTCGGCGATGAAGGGCGTCTCGTACTCCCACATGCAGGACAAGGTGATGCTGGAGCCCGTGGTGATAGACACCGTGGTCGGCAGCACCAACGTAATGGCCGGGGTGGTCGGGACCATGAGGCCCATGAAGGAGAACATGAGGGCGAGGCTCAGGGATGGGTTCAGCACCATGACAGATCTGGCCGACACGTTGGTGAGGCTCCACGGCCTCTCGTTCAGGCAGGCGCACGACATAGTCGTGGAGGTGACCCTCAGCGCCATCCAGAACAATGTGAAAGCCGAAGAGATCACGACGGAGATGATTGAGGAAGCCTCGGAGAAGAGGGTGGGTAGAGCGCTCAAGGTTCCTGAGCAGGAGCTACGCTCAGCCGTCGATCCGGTGCTCAACGTCCAAAGAAGAAAGGTCATCGGCGGCCCAGCCCCGGAGTCCGTGAACAAGATGATCGAGAACCAAAGAAGAAGGCTGAGAGACGAGGAAGAAAGAAGGAGAATTAGACTGAAAAGTATAGACCAAGCAAGAGAGAAACTTGTGCAGGCGGAGAAGGCACTCGCGGCGTCCTGAAAAGAAGCTAATTATTTACTTCTAATACATAGACGGGGTAACTCTCGACGAACTTGAAGCCTAGCTTCAGGGCGGTACTGTTGGAGGGCTCGTTTCTCTGCCAACAATGCCACCCCACCTGGCTGAAACCGTGTTCCATGCAGCGCCTCATGAGGGCGTCGGCTGTGGCCGTTTCCAGCCCCTTTCGTCTATGTTTCTCGACGGTCGCTATACATATATCGTATCTTTCGCCTTGGTTGGACTCTGACATGCACCACGACACTATCTCTTCTCCGATTACACCGCAGACGCCCACCTTTTTTTCGAGGAAATCAGCCACTGAACGCCTCTCGGAGCACATCTCCTCCGTGACTTGATCGGAGGTTCATGTAGGAGCCATTCAGGAATTGTCTGTCGATGACTTCTAGTCTGAATCCATCTAGGGGGGGGATTCGCCCCGTTCACGCGTCCTCGCATCCAACTAGTCTATGTTTATTGATAAAACGAGATTGATTGATAGTTTACTTAATTAATACAAATCAAACACACGTTTATCTTTGGATATGGCATGAAAGGTAAATATTAGATAATGTTAAAGAAGTTTTATGGACGTTAACATGGTTTTAATACAATTTTTTGGTAATCTTCTAAGAAAAATGATCTACTTTTAACAAGTTTATTTCATTTTTTATTTATGGTATAAAAACAAGCATCAATCATTGGGCGTGTAATCGGTGTCGGTGAATCCCCGAAACTTCAAGCGATTCCTAGACTTATGCGTCAAGTAAGTATTATATGGCGTGGAAACGGGTTCCATCGTATGAGTGATAATCTACGCCACAGGTCAAGCAAGGTGTATGATGGCCCCGACCGGATGAGCCACCGCTCGCTCCTGAAGGGCACGGGGGTGTCGAACGAGGACCTGAAGAAGCCTTTGATCGCGATAGCCAACAGCTTCACCGAGATCAACCCAGGCCATGTGCATCTCAACAGGCTAGCCGAGCAGATCAAGCTCGGCGTCGCCGCCGCGGGAGGAGTGTCGAGGGAGTTCAACACTATCGCTGTCTGCGACGGCATCGTCATGGGGCATCAGGGGATGAAGATGAGCCTGCCGAGCCGGGAGGTCATCGCCGACAGCATCGAGATTATGGCTGAGAGCCACGGCTTCGACGCCATGATCTGCGTCACGACGTGCGACAAGATCGACCCCGGGATGCTCATGGCTACGGCGAGGATCGACATACCGACAATATTCGTCCTCGGCGGCCCCATGGAGCCGGGCTGCCCGACCTGGGGAAGATACAAGGACAAGAAGATCACCGTCCAGGAACTCTTCGAGGCGGCAAGCCTCATGGTCAGCGGCAAGCTAAGCCAAGAGGAAGCCCTATACTTGGAGGACATCTGCTGCGGCCCCGGGGCCTGCGGCGGAATGTTCACCGCAAACACGATGCAATGCCTCATCGAGTCCATAGGCATGACCATCCCCTACATGGCCAGCGCAGAGAGCACGGGCATGGAGCGGACGAGGCTGGCCCAGGACGCGGGAAAAAAAATAATGGAGCTCCTCGAGAAGGGACTTACTCCGAGGAAGATAATGTCGGAGGCCGCGTTCAGGAACGCCATAACGGTGGACATGGCACTGGGCGGCAGCACCAACACTGTGCTCCACCTAAAGGCGGTGGCTGAAGAGTGCGGCATCGACCTCCCCCTCGAGCTGTTCGACGAGATAAGCAAAAAGACGCCTCACCTATGTAACATGGCTCCAGCCGGACCCTACAAGATTGTGGATCTTCACAACGCAGGAGGAATACCCGCGGTGATGAAGAGGCTGGAGGACAGGCTGGACACCAGCGTCATCACCGCCACCGGGAAGACGCTCAAGGAGAACCTGAAGGGAGTACAAGTACGCGACGACGAGGTGATCAGGCCGCTGAACAACCCGGTCCACGAAACCGGCGGCATCGCCATAATAAAGGGAAACCTCGCCCCCAGCGGCAGCGTCGCCAAGATGGCCGCCATCGACCCCGCCATGTGGGAGTTCACAGGCACGGCGAGGTGCTTCGACAGGGAGGAGGACTCGCTTGAGGCCATCCACGGCGGCAAGATCGAGAACGGCGACATCATAGTCATCCGATACGAGGGACCCAAGGGAGGCCCAGGCATGAGAGAGATGCTGGCAGCCACCAGCGCCATCGTGGGCTACGGCCTCGACAGGGTCGCCATACTCACGGACGGCAGGTTCAGCGGCGCAAGCCGAGGCCCCTGCATAGGCCACATAGCGCCTGAGGCGGCTGTAGGCGGGCCCATCGCCCTGATACGGGACGGAGACAGGATCTCCATAGACGTCCCTGGGAGGAGACTCGATCTCTTAGTCTCCGAGGAGGAGATGATGAAGAGAAAGGCAGAGTGGAAACCCAGGCCGCCGAACGTGACTACAGGCTACCTCGCGCGGTACGCGAAACTGGTCACGAGCGCCGACAAGGGCGCCGTCCTCAAGATCTAACCCTCGCCACTAACATTTTTCGTTAGTTTACCTAGACCTTTTTCTCGAGAAAACGTCTCGTAAACTGTGTCATTGCACAGAAAACGGTTTAGTGGTGCGTGTCGTTTTCTAGCGCGTGGAGGATATGCTCTGCGAGCCCCAAGTCTGGTCTCCGTTCTTCCTCCAGTATCTTTCTCGTCAGCGCCTGCACGTCGTAGAGCGGCGTGATCTGGTCTG
>CAZTZC010000026.1:0-19787 GCA_964618045.1 uncultured Candidatus Bathyarchaeia archaeon
TGGGGTTCACCCACGGCGACCTGCCCGCGGGTCTACAGTTGGTTGGTAGACTGTTCAGCGAGCACGCACTCATTGAGATCGCCTACAGCTACGAGCAGGCGACGAGGCACAGGAGGCCGCCCAAGCTATTCCCCGAGCTCTAATTCCCTCTTCCACACCATCCCCCTCAGGGACAGCGCTGCGGCGGCCGCTATCACCAGGATGGGCACAAGCGTGGTGAGGCTCTCCGCCCCCGGCCCGAAATAGTCCAGCGCCCAGACTGAGAGGAAGATGTACAGGTGCGCCACCGCCAAGCCGCCGAGCATAGAGAGCTGAGGATGCGTCAGACCACCCACCATCGTTCCAGCCACCACAAGGAATAGCAGCGTGAACCCTCCCCGCGAGACCGGGAACCAGAAAGACAGCAAGGCGCCCGCGAGACACGAAAACCCTCCGCCGATGACCGTAGCTACCCCAGGCACACGCTGATTCACGGTCTCCCAGGACTCTCCGAACGTCTGACCCTCGAGTTTACGCAACTCGACCCTGTTCAGGAACCAAAGCGCAGCTAGAGCCCCGAAAGACGCGTACACCACGCCGGGGACACCGAGGAACTCGAAATCGAGGGGCTTAAGGAATGCAAGCATCAACGTCGTCGTGTACAGCCTCCGCGCCGCGCTGCTCAGCAGCTCGGCGAAGGCTATCATAGCGAGGTAGATACCCGCCGAAGCCACGGTGAGTACCGACATCCTCGACCCGGTCTCCACCAGCCTGCTGTAGACAACGCGGCTGAGGACGTAGTTCACCGAGCCCCCGAAGACGAAGCATAGGGGTAGGCTGAGGTAAGGATCGACCATTACCTGCCTGGCCAAGACCATGGCTGCCTCACGGCCGACGACGGCGAGCCCCACAAGCCCAAGGTTCAGGAACCCGGTCACCCTGTAGCCGAGGCTGACAGACGAGGAGACTGTTCCCACGAGGCACCCAAGCACGAACGCCGCCTGGGCCACATCAGCCACCGACATACCCCGTGAAATACTCTCGCGGAGGATAAAAGGGGTGCTAGAACTCCTCTATGGTCTCGGGCTTATTGTCTGCATGGAATAGCCTGTCGAGGGTATCCACGTATGACTCGTCCGAGACCTCCGCCCGTCCGTAGACCCAGAGCTTACGAAAGTCAACGACCCCCATCATTAGGCTGCTGAACCACGAGACATCCATGGACGCCTCAACGTCGGAGTCGCCTCCATCTACGACCTCAGGTTTTCCGTCTGTGAAGTGGACGACCACCCCGCCGTCGTTCTCGGGTATGAAGCTGTCCCGCACCGTGAGCTTGACCCTGAGGCTGACGCCGTTGAAGCTGTGGTCTGCCAGCTCCTCCCATATGCCGCGGGTGTCGATGACCCTGTACATGATTCCCACGCCCTGGACGTTGGTCTCCTGGCTTGTATAGAACATGTGGGGCACGCCGTCCCGGGGGTCCTTGAGTATGAAGTGCCAGTCGTCGTCCTGGGTGTTCAGCACCACCCTGTCCACCTGGTCAAGCTGCACGCTGAGGAAGCTCATCAGGCCCCGGAGCGCCTCAGGCGTCTCGTATATCAGCATGTGTATCTCGAGGTTCTGTAGTAGGACGTGGTCCTCCATGAGCTTCTTGAACCCGAAGGCCATGAAGCCTTTGATCTCGCCGCCTTCCTTGTACCCTATCACCTTATGACGCGTGAGAAGCCTCTCGAAGTAGCTCATCTTCTTCATTATCATGCCGTGGGTTCTTAGGGCGTACCTGTTGAAGCAGACGTTCAAGGCCTCCACGTCCGACTCGTCCAGGTACGAAACGTTGTCTCTGGAGCCCCGGGGCAGGTCCTCGGGCCTGAACCTGTACTGGTTCATCTTCCTGCCGTACCCGTATCCCATCTTCACGTAGTAGTCAGACCTGAATGGGTAGAGGAGTACGAGCTTGGCTCCTCTGCCCCGGTAGTGGCGGTGGAAGTACTCCATCATCTCCTTGGAGACGTGCTCCTTCCTGCGGAGGAGGTCGACGCAGACGTTTCCCACGCCACCTACGAGGACGTGGGACCTATAGAGCGTCATCTTGAAGTCGTGGAGCCTCATACCTCCCACCATCTCGCCTCCCCTGTAGCAGCCGTAGTAGTTGACGGCGTCGTCCATGTCCTGTGTAGTCTTCATTCGCTCTATCCATCCCTGCCTCCTCTCCTCCGTCACGTCTGTGAACATGGCCGGGTAGGCGTCCAGAGTGATCCTTGCGTACTCCTCGAACTCGTCGTCCCTGATGAGCCTGACCTCGCTCATACCCTGATAGAATGTTGGTGAAAAGATAAAGGTAAGTAAAGGGTTATCTGAACTCGTCGAGCAGCTTCTCTACGTCGGTTTCGAGGGGCTGCCCTACGAGGGCCCCCTTCTTCAGTACGGGGAAGCTCGTCTGGTACGGCGGCCTCTGCTCCTGGTAGAAGACGCCTATGGGGATGCGGTCCCCCCACTCCAGCGCTTTATGGTAGGCGGCGTCGAAGTCGCTTGTGTCGTGGCCCTCGTCCTCAAGCTTGTACACCCGCTCCTTGTAGAACTGGTAGGTGTTGACCCTGTTGAATGTAACGCAGGGCTGCAGAACGTCCACCAGCGCGAAGCCCTCGTGCCGGATGGCCTTCTTGAGCACCTCCGTCATCTGCTTGGGCTCCCCTGCGAAGGTCCGGGCCACGAAGGTGGCGTCGCCCGTCAGCGCCTGTGTGAGCGGGTTTACGCCGGGCTCGAAGCTGCCTCGGGGGCTGGTCTTGGTCACGAAGCCCTTCTTGCTCGTGGGGCTCGTCTGGCCGGTGGTCAACCCGTAGATGAGGTTGTCGTGAATCACGTAGGTGATGTCCACGTTCCGTCTGGCGGCGTGGGCTAAGTGGCCCATCCCGATGTTGAAGGCGTCGCCGTCCCCGGCGAACCCCAGCACCGTCAGGCCGTGGTTCGCCAACTTTATAGCTGTCGCCGCCGGGAGCACCCTGCCGTGGATGGCGTGGAAGCCGTTCACGTTTATGTAGTCTGTGAACTTGCCGTGGCAGCCGATGCCTGTCACGGCCACTACCTCCTCACGCCTCAACCCGAGGTCGACGAGGGCCTGCTTCACCGTCATGAGTATGGCGAAGTTGCCGCAGCCGGGGCACCACGTGTTGACGGCTGGGGTGCCGAAGTCCTTCATAGTCAGCATCATGCCACCTCCAATGCCTTGTCACGTATCTCGTGGGGCGTGAAGGCGCGTCCGTCGTACCTTAGAGCAACGTGCTCGAAGCTGTAGCCTGTGTTCAGCTTGATCAGGGTCCCCAGCGGGGACGCCCTGTTGTTCTCGACGAGAATGGTCTTGCCTTCGAGGTACTGGGACAGGCCCTCCGGGAAAGGCTCGACCACAGCCACCTGAACATACCTAGCCTTGACTCCCTTATCCGCTAGCATCCCCATGGCTTCGAGTGCCGGCCCCTTGGTGCTTCCCCACCCCACCAGTGTGACGTCGGCGTCTTCGGCGCCATAGACCCTTATCGGCTCCAGCGCCTCGACGGCCTCCTTGATGTGGGATGTCTTACTGAACCGTTTGTCGACCATCTCCCTCGTTTGGCCGGATTCGGAGGTGCTGAACCCGCGTTCCACGTGCTCGTTGCTGTTGGCCATCACCAGAGCGTTCATAGTTCCCGGCAATACGCGGGGGCTCACACCGTCCTCTGTGATCCTGTATCTCCCATACTCCTCGTCTCCACTCCACTCGGTTAACAACTTGCCTCTGTCGATCTTCACCTTGGAGAGGTTGAAAGGCTCGGTGGTCTTGTGGCTCTCGATGACGTTCTTGTCCGTTAGCACGATGACTGGTATCTGGAACCTCTCAGCAAGGTTGAACGCCTCGGCGGTCATGTAGAAGCACTGATCCACGTCACCCGGGGCAAGGACCACACGCTGGAACTCGCCGTGGGCGCCGTAGACGGCGAACAGCAGGTCGCCCTGCGCCGAGTAGGTGGCGAGGCCTGTGCTTGGGCCGGGGCGCTGGCCCAGCATGATCACCACCGGGGTCTCCGTCATGGCGGCCATGCTCAGGCCCTCCGTCATGAGGCAGAAGCCTCCGCCGCTGGTGGAGGTCATGGAGCGTACCCCGGCGTAGCCCGCGCCTACAGCCATCAATATGGCGCTAATCTCGCTCTCCGTCTGCACCACCACGAGGCCCATCTCCTCATCGTGGGCGAACATGTAGTGAAGCACCGGGCTGGCCGGCGTCATAGGGTAAGCCGAGTAGAATCTACACCCCGCGGCTATCGCGCCGAGGGCCACCGCCTCGTTGCCTGTGAGCCATATCCTTTCGGAGGGCTCCCCCGACTCAACGGTGCACTGGAACCCGTAGTCGTACTCAACCACGTACTCCCACCCTCTCTTAAGCGCCTCGACGTTCGTCTCGACGATCCTGGGCCGCCCCTCGAAGGTCTCGGCGACAACCTCCTTCAGCGTCTCAAGGTCGAGCCCTATGAGCGCGGCCACAGCTCCCAGAGCCACCGTGTTCCTCATGATCTCCGGGCCCTCAAGCTCCTTCACTATATCCGTCATGGGGACAGGATAGAAGGTGACGTCGTCCCGCCCCGTCTCGCCTGGATCAAACCCATGCTTCTCGTCGACGACCACACCGCCTCCCTCGTTCACCGTGTCGAGGTGAATAGAAACGGTCTCCTCGTTCAACGCCACAAGCAGATCAATGTTCGGAGTAGGGCTGTGCACCTCCCTGCTCGAAGCCCTGATCCTGTAGAAGTTATGGCCGCCCCTGATGAGACTCGGGTAATCGATCTCCCCGAAGCAGTGGAACCCCGCCCTCATCAGCGCCTTCCCCAGGAGCATGCCGCTGCGGCTTATCCCCTGCCCCGCCTCGCCTCCTACGATAATAGAAACGGTGTCATCAAACAAACCTGAACACTTCATCTCAAACACTCCAACAAAATTCAGAACATGAATACCCCGAGAAGCACGGTTAATATAGGTTTAGCATGGGCTGGCTCTTCACCCTCGGAAAACCTTTAAAAAGTATAAATCGGCGATACATGGGATAGGTGAAAGCAATGCCTACAATCACGATTAGTGACGCTTGTGATGGAGACGCAGTCTGCGTCGACATCTGCCCCATGAACGTGTACGAACTCGTCAACAACAGATCTGTCCCTGAGAGGGCCGACGACTGCATCATGTGCATGGCGTGCGTCAACGCCTGCCCACAACAGGCCATCACAGTCGAGGAGTAAACTCCCCGACAAAACCTTTTTTCATCTATTTTTCATGTCTAGTTCTGCCTGACGGCGATAGCCCTGACTATGTCGGCGGTGTTCTCGCACCAGTCTGCTATGGTCTCGATGGCGTCGAGGAACTCGTTCAGCAGGATAAGTGCTCCAGTAGTGAAACCAGGGAACTCCAGCGTCGCGAAGTGTTTCCTCGCCTTCTCGTAGAGGTCGTCGATGTTTTCCTCAAGCATCTCCACCTCGTTGGCTAGCGTCAGAGCCTTCTTGCCATCCTTCGGGAGAACCCGTATGCAATGGGTCAGCACCTTGACGCAGTCCACGTCAGCCCTGACCATGTTCATGGTGGCGACCTTGATCTCGTCAGGCGCCTTCTCGAAGGGGATGCTGTTGAGGATCCTGCCCGCCTCCTTGCTCCAGTCGGCAATCCAGTCCACGGCCCTCACCAGCTCCATGAGGTCGTCCCTCTCCTCGGGGAACATCTCTCCCTCCGTTAGCTCCTCCACCATCCTGCGACGGAGCTCGTCGGCCCGCATCTCCATCTCTGAGACGTTCATGTAGGATATCTTGCATTTATCGGGGTCGCATTCGGCCGCCGCCTCAACCATCTCGTAGAGGCTGTTCACCGCCTTCTGGGTCAGCTCCAGGTGATCCTCCACCATCTCCAGCACCTTTTGCCCTCTCTTGGGGGCGAACCAGCCGAATATTTTCCTTGACAAGTTAAGCCACCAAATCTGTGTAGTACTATACTATATATTTTCCTTCCTCATCTTGGCATGATCAAATAATAGTATAGGATAATGGTGGTAGGAATGATGTGGAACAGCACCGCTATGATGAGCGTCGTCCTCGGTGAAGAGGAAACAACGGCAGCCACCCGCCTCACAAACCTAGAAAACGGTTTAAGCAGAGGCATGAAGATCAGTGCGCCCACGACATTAATCGTTAGGTGCACCAGCCACACCCCGAGGCTGATCGGGTTACCCGTGGCCAGCGCCGCTACCATCACATCGAAAACTGTTCCTATGTTAGCGCCGAGGATGTAAGGCAGAATATAGTAGTCGGCCCTTATGACGCCGCTGGAAGCCAGAGGAACCAGAAGCGAGACCATCACAGTGGTGCTGGGCACCAGAATCGTGAAAAGGAAGCCGGCGACAAACGCCCTCAATGGCCGCGTGAAAGTCATCCTTATCAGGTTCCAGCTTCGGGGCATGCTGAACATCGCCGTCATGTACTTCTCCACAGCCCCCAACGCAAACACCAGCGTCAGCCCCCCAAGCACTATCCCGGACCAGGGAGGGATGACCTCCAGAAGGGGATCTACCCAAGGAGTAGCGACGTCCAGGAGATCAGGGATGGCGTTCAGCCACGACGCCCTGACGAAGATGGAGCTGCCAAGCAACGCAATCTTCGTGAAGACGCCGAAAAAAAGCTCAGCCGGGTAAAAGATGGCTAAAGTGAACAGGTTGTAGAGCACGTGGCTCATGGTCACGTTGAACGCGGCCTCGCTTCCGCCCCGTCCTTTCAGCCTCTCAAGGACCGAGATGAGGAACGGTGTGACGGTTGTCCCCAACTCAGCGCCTATCACGGTGGCTACCGCCAGCGAGAGGGGCAATACGCCGCTCGAGGTAAAGGCTACCACGATCGAGTCGAAGGCTCCTGAGCTGTGCAGCAACGCTGTGGAGATCCAGCCAGCGAACACGGCGCTCGTCGTATCCCTGATCAGGAGCACTATCTTCCCGGCCAGGGCTTCACCCATGATCGTGGCCGACGACTTGATCAGGACAATGGCTGAGATGAAGAAGTATAGCGCAGCCAACGAGCCTATGATGTTTCTGGAGTTGGATCCCAACGAAAGTAGATTACATAGGCTTTGGATAAAAAAATAGAGTATGGAGGTTATATAGCCTATATAGAGAGATATATGAAAAATATCTAGTATGTTCTATTCGCGGTGGCCCGAGATGCCCGCCGTGTTCTCACACCAGTCCACCAACGTCTCGACGGCGTTTATGAACCCATTCAACAGGATCGATGCGCCACAGGTCATTCTCGGATCATCGATCTCGGCTCGTATCACCACAAGAATCCTCAACAAAAGATTAGAAGCTATAGAATATGTCGAGAAATATAGACACCCTAACCTAAATATTTAGACGGTATCTAGAGTGGATGGATTCTTTAGAGCCATCTAGATGCTATATCGCTGCATTCTCCTACTCGATGAGGGAGAAAGGGTCGTAACCCATGTCGCATATCATCTTCCAGAGCAGCGACAACGGAAGACCCACGACGTTGTGGAAGCAGCCAACCACCCTTTCAACGAAGACCGCGCCCAGTCCCTGAATGGCGTAGGCGCCTGCCTTTCCCATGGGCTCACCTGACTCGACGTAGCGGCTAATCTCCTCGTCTGACAGCTCCATCATGTGTACCTGAGTCTCCTCGCAGCCAACCTCCTCACGCCCACTCTCCGCGTCTATCACGGCTAATCCCGTGAACACCCTGTGGACTCGGCCGGACAGCGTCGCCATCATCATGCGTGCCTCATCATCTGACGAAGGCTTGCCGAGTATCTTCTCGTCTATGTACACGACTGTGTCGGCGCCCACGACGAGCCCCATGTCCACGTTGCCGAGCACGCTTCTCGCCTTCGCGAGCGCGTTCTCCATCACCCTCTCCTTCGGGTCAGGGTTGACGCTAGCCTCATCCTCCACCGGTGCGAACACCGTGAAACGCATGCCTATCTGGCGTAGGAGGCTGATCCTCCTCGGCGAGGTCGACGCCAACACTATTTTAAACTCTGAGCCCAATGTACATCCCCCAGCTCATGTATGAAAGGTGGGGCAATGGAGAAAATATTTTACTGTGACATAGAGACGCCGATGGGGGACATCTGGTCCGCCGCGAGCAGCAAGGGGCTCATCAGGCTCAACCTACCATGCAAGGAGACGACGTTTCTAGATGAGCTTGGGAGACAGATCGACGTCGAGCCCGAGTACCGCCCAGGGAAGCTGGACGATGTGAGCCTGTGGCTCGACGACTACTTCAAGGGAAAAAAGTCCACCTACACCGAGCCCTTCGACATGCGGGGCACAGCGTTCCAGAGGAGGGTCTGGAAGGAGATATACAAGATACCATACGGTAGGCTCACGTCCTACGGGCTGATAGCCAAGAGCATCGGCAAGCCCAACGCCTCTAGGGCCGTGGGTAACGCCGTGGGGCAGAACCCCCTCTCCATAGTGATCCCCTGCCACCGAGTCGTCTGGAGCAACGGCGGCATCGGGGGATTCGGCGGCGGCCTAGACAGGAAGCGTTTCCTCCTCAACGTGGAGGGGTTACTGCCGAGCGCCGACCACGGTTCAGAGAGAGGCATCGACCTGTCCCAGTACTTCTACAACCGTTAACGTTATTCCGCCACACGGCAACGTTGTCTCAGTGTTCAACATGCGCATTGTAACTGGGACCATATCCCACGAGACCAACGTCCTCTCCACCATCAGGACTGACCTCGAGGAGTTCAGGAAGAGGCGGCTCCTGTACGGAGACGAGCTGTTCGAGTGTTTCGACGGAACGAGGACTCCGGCCGGCGGCATAATCGAGGGCTGCAAGCTGAACGGCTTCGAGCTGATACCCACAGTGTTCGCCTCGGCCACCCCGTCCGGGACCATCACAGCGGAAGCGTTCGATACGCTCCTAGGAGACATATTGGACGGCGTCAGGGACGCGGGCGACTACGACGCCGCGGTGCTGCACCTCCACGGCGCAGGCGTCAGCGAGGAGTACCCGGACATCGAGGGAAAGGTGCTGAGCGAGGTGAGGAAGCTCGTCGGCACGAAGCCCTTGGTGGCGACGTTCGACCTCCACGCCAACTACACGAAGATGATGGTGGAGAACGCCGACCTCCTCATCGGCTACGACACCTACCCCCACGTGGACGGCTACGAGAGGGGAGTCGAGGCAGTCAACCTCACCCGGAGGATGCTGGAGGGCACGCTGAGACCCACGAAGGCGTTCACCCAGCCCCCGATGCTGCCGGCGCTCCAGGTACAGTTCACCGGCAGGTACCCCATGAAGACGATCATCGAGGAGGCCCACAGGATGGAGGACATGCCCGGCGTGGAGACCATCACCGTGGCCGCAGGCTTCCCCTGGAGCGACATCCCGGAGGCCGGCATGAGCTTCATAGTAACCACCGACGACGACCAGAAGCTAGCCGACAATCTTGCGGAGGAGCTCCACAATCTAGCCTGGTCCATGAGAAGAGACTTCCTCGTCAAACCCACGCCCGTCAGAGAAGCCCTTAGGCACGTGAAGAAGGCCGAGGAGGGCCCGTTGGTGCTAGCGGACATCGGGGACAACCCCGGCGGCGGAGCCCCTGAGGACGGCACCGTGGTGCTCAAGACCATCCTAGAGGAGGGGCTCAAGGGTGGTGTCGTCGCCGTCATCTGGGACCCGGAGGCGGTGAGGAAGGCGGCAGAGGCAGGCGTAGGCGAAACGCTGCAGCTCAGCCTCGGCGGCCACACGGACGAGATGCACGGAGAGCCCCTGAGCGTCACCGGGCGAGTGAAGACAGTCACGGACGGCAAGTTCATCAACGAGGGCCCCATGGGCACCGGCTCGGAGTCGGACATGGGCGCCACCGTCGTCATGGAGATCGGCGGCAACGACGTCATAGTCACCACGAAGCGTCTCCAGCCCCTTGACCTCCAGCTCTACAAGAGCCAGGGCATCGACCCCACCGGGAAGAGGTTCATCGTCGTCAAGAGTAGCGTCCACTACAGGGCGTCCCACGAGCCCATAGCCAAGGAGGTCATCGAGCTGGACACCCCCGGCCTCACCAGCCCACGGCTCGCCGGCTTCGGTTTCAAGAACATCAGGCGACCCATCTTCCCCCTGGACGTGGAGACGCTGGGCATCACCGAGCTCAAGTCCATGGAGGACGAGTAGCCTACCCACTCATGAGGCTCTCGTAGATCTCCACGTGCCGCTCTATCACCCTCTTCTTCTCGTGAACCCCCGACACATACCGGAAGCCTCTCTCCCCCCTCTCACGCCACCTCCCACCATCCAGAAGCCACCTCAGACCATCGACATAGTTTCCGGAGGTCGCGTGGTAGCCGAACCGGGTCGCGAACCCATCCGGGTCGTGGGGGCTCAGTATGGCGCACCTGTGGGCCGCGGCCTCGAGGAACGAGACGGGGAGACACTCGTGGACGCTGGTGTTGACTAGGACCCATGACTCCTCGAGCACCCTCGCCTTGTCCTCGCCCGTCAAGAAGCCCAGTAGCTCTAGGTTGGGGACGCCGCCGTACCGCTGCCTGAGCCACCTGTCCCTTGCCGGGTCGTGGGCTCTACCTACGGCGACGAACCTGACGTCGGGGAAGCTCTCCGCCAGGGAGAAGAACGTCTCCGGGCTCTTCTCGCCGTCGAGCCTGCCGAGGAAGCAGACGGTGGGGGAGGTGCTCTTCCTGGGGCCACCCTTAGGTATCTCGACGGGGTTAGGCAGGAAGCCGGGGTCCGACTCCAGCCCGTAGAGCTCCCTGGTCTTACGTGTAATGAAATGTGCCTGACAGAACACCGCGTCGGCCCTTCTAACCGAGGCCTCGACCCCAGGCTGGATCAGCCGGTTATACAGCCTCCTCCTCATATGGTAGTATCTCTGGACCCGTCTCCAGTCTGCCTCGGTTCTGGGGTTCTGAGCCGTGACGACGTGCACGGAGCCCTTCATAGTATTCATGGCTAGGAGCGTCCCCCAGCTCGGGTCCTCAGAGTGGTAGATGTCCGCATCGATTTCCCTGTAAAGCCGCCCCGTGAACGGATAGTCGTGGAGGGGGTGGCTGTGGACTGTCACGCCGTCAAGCTCCTCGACTCGTTTCTGGCCCACACCCCGGGGAACCACGGCGTGAGCCTCGAAGCCTCTCTCGGCTACCCCCGACGCTATGTCCCTCGTCGCCTTACCTATGCCGCCCCACTTGCCCCAGGAGAAGAACTCGGTGGCCACGTAGCAGACCCGGGGAGGCATAACGATAAATTAAACTGAAACTAAATATTTGTGCTTTGAGGGTGCTCGTATTCACCCCTAGCTACCCAAGGTACAGCGGGGACTACCACGGCTCCTTTATAAGGGACCTCTGCACCAGGCTCGCCAAGCACGTAGACCTGACGGTGCTTGCGCCGCGGAGCAGGACCATGGTGGCGTCGACCGACGGCTTCCCCGTCCACAGGTACCCGTACCTGCCTTGGCGGGGCGCGGAGCTGGTGGCGGAGAGCACCCTGGTGGGCGCCCCAGCCATCCACATCGCCCAGCTTCCCATGTACCTCGCCTCGGCCTACCTCCACCTCGTGAAGGAGGGCTTCGACGTGGTGCACACCCACATGGCCATACCTCAGGGACTGCTGGCCGTCCACAGCCCCCGCAAGACACGGAACCTTGTGACGTGCCACGGGAGCGACTGCACTCTCCCCGTCATGTACCCCGTCTACCGGCCCCTGACAGGTAGGGCGCTCAGGGGAGCCCATAGAATAACCGCGGTGTCAGACTACGTGAATAGCCTAGCCGTCTCCCTGGGAGCGGACAGCGAGAAGACGGAGACCGTCTACCTGGGCGTCGACACTGAGCGCTTCAAGCCGGGGCCAGGCGTGAGAGGCGGCGACAAGGTGACCGTGGGGACCCTGGGCCGCCTCGTTTCTGAGAAGAACGTCGGGGACATCCTGTACGCGTTGAAGGTCGTGGAGCACGGCATTGATGTCAGGCTACTGGTGGGGGGAGACGGGCCATGCCTAGACCATCTGAGGAGTCTAGCGCACGAGCTGCGGTTAAAAGACGTCGAGTTCATGGGTAGAGTAACCGATCCAGCCGGTTTCCACCGTGGATGCGACGTGTTTGTCCTCGCCTCGACTAGAGAAGGGCTCTCGGTGTCTCTGCAGGAAGCCATGTCCTCGGGCTGCGTCCCGGTTGCGGTGAACGGCCACGGCTGCAGGGAGCTGATAACGCACGGGAGAAACGGGCTCCTATTCGAGCCGAGGAACGTGGACGATCTGGCGTCCAGGATAGTGGAGGCGGCGAACAGCCCCAGGCTGGGGACGGAGGCGAGGGCAACCATAAGGAGGAGGTTTAACATAGACAGGAACTACAGGCGCTACCTAGAGATATACCGGGAGATGGCGTCCTAGACGAGACGCTTAATAGCGTGATCCCACAAGACTTCGCCATGAGAGTCGCCGGCGTCGACGAGGCGGGGAGAGGATGCGTCATAGGGCCCCTCGTCGTAGCCGGCGCGGTCTTCGACGAGGAAGACCTGCCACGCCTCACGGAGATGGGGGTAAGGGACTCCAAGAGGCTCACGGCCAAGAAGAGGCTGGCCCTCGCTGACGATATAAGGGACCTTGCCCTAGACGTTTCGTATTTCGAACTGCCTCCCCGAGTCATCGACAAGGTGGTGTTCAGGAGTAAGCCCCTCAGGAGGCTAAACTATCTCGAGACCATGGTCATGGCGAAGGTGCTCAGGGATCTGGAGCCGGATGCAGCCTACGTCGACACATGCGACGTAGACCATAGGCGCTGCGGAGAGCAGATGAGCTCCGTCCTCTCCTTCGAGGTTGACATCGTCTGCGAGCCCAGAGCGGATACCACATACCCAGTGACGAGCGCGGCCTCGATCCTGGCCAAGGTGAGGAGGGACCACGTGGTGGCGGGGCTCAGGGAGCTAAACGGTGACTTCAACTCCGGCTACCCCAGCGACAGGAAGACATCGGAGTTCGTGGAGGGCTGGTTAAGGGAGTACGACGAGTGCCCGCCGTGGATGAGAGCCTCCTGGGCTACAGTGAGAAGACATACGGTTGATTTCAAGCAGACTCGGCTAACGCCATAGCGTGGTCCTTCTCGTAGGGGTCCAGCTCTATGAGTTCAAGTACCTTCAGGCCGCCGCCCTCCAGCACCTCAACCTGGGCGTCGTAGACGTCCCTAGGCTTCTGTCTGACGTCGATGCTTCTGGACTTTATGGAGAGCATGGCCCAGCCACCTCTTTTCAGGAAGTAGGACGCGTTCTTGACTACTATCTCGGCCTGGTTAGGCTGGGCGACGTCGGCGAAAACGGCGTCCACTCTTGGGACTAGAGAGGAGTACTCCATGGGCTTGTTGGCGTCACCCAGGATGGGGGAGACGTTTGAACGGTACCTCGCCACCTTGTCGAGGAGGTCCCTCAGCGCCCTCGGCGCGAAGTCCAGCCCCCAGACGTGGCCTGTCTCCCCTAGGATGTCGGAGACGTGGCTCACTGTGGTGCCTGATGCGGCGCCCAGGTAGAGAACAGTGGCCCCGGGCCTGATCGGCATGTACCCTATCCCCTTCATGATGGAGGCGGCGAGCTTGCTTCTGGTAGGGTTCCAAGACCTATACTCGACGGCGTCCACCTGGTATGTGGGTTCTCCGTAGTAGGTTCTCCCCGGCGTCATGTTTCTGGTGACGAGAATTGTGTTGTCGTCCAGTCGCAGCCTGTAGATCGCCGGGAATATCTCCTCTAGGCTCTGGGGCAAAGGAATCGCTTCAGAAGTGTGGCGGCGCGGATTTAAGTCTGTGTGGCCTCGATGTCCGCGGTCATCATCTTGGCCTGGTCCACCGCCAGCTTCTGCAGCCACGTGAGGGGCGTCTTCAGCTCCCCCATCCTGTTGGCGAAGTGGTGGCAGTTCAGGTAGCCCGGCGTCTTGCAGACCCTGGTGAAGAAGTCCTTCGTGACGGGTACACCGCAGTCATGTAGGAACGGACAGTCTTTCTTGTTGAACTTTTCCTGCAGCGCCTCGGATAGAGTCGACACCGGTTTCCTCACCTAGAACAGTAATACATATCGGTGATATATAGAGGTAGTCCCTGAGAGCCTACAGGATCACAGATATAGATGTTACATCCATTGTATTCTACAGTGTAAACAACCAGATTTTCTTCATCACTTGTTGACGTGAATATGTACCATATATTGACTGGTGTTTATCTATTGCATATTGTTTTTTTTCGATACATTATTGCTTGTTTGTATAAATACGGTTATTTACTGTTCAAAGTAATGCACCGATAATAATCACATCAGTTAATGATTTCCTATTACTATACGTACTCAATGGTCAAGGTATTCTCACAAACTTACGATGTTCACATGACCCTCTGTCTTGCCTTATGATCAGCGGAATGCCTAACTTCCCGACCCATGACATTCTATTCATAAAGAATCAAGGAACTGAAACACAACCTACACTTCGAGCATGAATGTTACACAAGGGTTTGAGGGGGAGCCCCGATTACTAGAGAAATCCCTTGGTTGATGCCTCAAATGGAAGTATCTGGGCTCCCCCGGTTACACGGCAGCACAAGCTACCAAGGAGAACCAATCAACCATTATGATTTAAGCAAAATGGGCAGGCAAGACTGTCCAAAGGGACTCTGTCTCGAACTCCATCATCGGGCATCGTTTCAGTTCCGCCGAGAAACCCTCGGCACGCAAATTCGTCTATACAAATGTCGCGTAAGGTGCCGTTTACTGGTTAGTATAGCTTAAGTTAACGCCTCTCAAAGTCATGCCTGATGAACCCATGACCGAGAACATCTACATCGGCTCCAAACCCATACTGAACTACGTCACCGCCATCGTGACGGCGTTCCAGAGGTCACCCATCGTCAACGTCCTGGCGCGGGGACGCGCCATAAGCAGCGCCGTCGACGTGGTGGAGGTATGCAGAAGAAGCTTCCTGAAAGACCTGTGCATCGACGAGATCAAGATAGGCACAGAGCGGATGGGGAGCGAAGACGACCTTAGAAACGTGTCCACCATAAACATACAGCTATCTAAAACCAGCTAGTCTTCCATCAGCTGCCGCTGCAGATCCTCTGCGATGAACTCGCCGCTGAAGACGTCGGCTCTGGCCGCTATCGCTATCTTCGCGGCCAAGCTGCGGGCCCTGCTTCCCCTCCTGTTCCTCGGAGCCCCGTGCACGTAGGGGTGCTGAAACAGCAGGCCGTGCTTCGGCGGCCTCGCCTTGGTCTTAAGCGCCCTGAACATGGCCTTCTCGGCTCCGAGCACCTGTATGGTGCTGGCGGGCATCATGGCCATGCGTCTGAGGCTCCCTGCCTTCTGTATGAGCCTGGCGCCGAGGACAGGCCCAGCCATGTACGCAACGTTGGGGGCGATCTCCTCCGTCAGCCCCGATATGTACTCGCTGAGCTCGTCCCTGGCCTTGTATAGGCTCAGGACGTTCTCCGTGAAGGCCTGGACCCTCGCCAAGTCGTCTGCGTCGAAGGCGGCGCCCATCGAGCCCTCCGCAGCCGCGGCGACCCTCTCGGCGTCCCTCTTCTTGAAGGAGAGCTCCTGGAGCCTCTGGACCGTGATGTTGGACCTGTCCCCGAACACCTTGATTATCTGGGCGTATTCCCTGTGGTCGTCGACTCTCCGCCCCAGCTCAGGGAAGTGGACGCCGTACCACTCCCTCATCCTCCCGGAGAGGCTGTTCAGCACGGTGTCCATCTCCACGAGCAGCTGAACCGTAGGCATGAGGAGGCTCTCCCTCTCGGAGAGCGCCTCGTGGACCTCGGCCTTGGCGACCTCCATGTTCACCGAGTGCGAGAGCTCGCCGAACCGCTCCACGGAGTCTATGAACCCGGCAGCCAACGCCATTCGCTGGATGTTTTCCCTCAGATACTCGCCGGCGGCAGGCACGGCCTCGACGCTTGCCTTGAACCCCTGGGCCTCGATGGACTCCATCAGCGCCTCGTTGGGCCCAGAGACCTCCTCGACACCCATCCCTCGCAGTTGGTCGAGCACATCGGCGGCCTCCCTCGTCACCTCGCCGTTCTTCAACCGTATCAATGCCTGAGCGATCTGTTTGGGGTCCCTCGGGTGGTGCGACTCGGCGATTATCTCGTTCTTCTCGTCGAACGCGTGCACGCCGATCATGGATCCTAGTATTGTTGCCTTCAGCTGCCTCTCCTCCGAACCTTTATCAGTGTGCTGGGTGAGTACGTAGGGGAGACTTGTCTAAATTAAGCTTAGCCGTGGAGGTAGCCGGGCTAAGGCTTCGGTCCCCCCTCATGAACGCTGCGGGCGTTCTCGGCATGAGCCCTCCCATTCTCAAACGAGTCTACGAAAGCGGCGCAGGCGCCGTGGTCACCAAGAGCATCGGCCCGGTGCCTCGAACCGGGCACCCCAACCCGACCCTCGTGAGGGTCTCGTGCGGCGCGCTGAACGCCATGGGGCTCCCCAACCCCGGCGCTGAGTACTACGCCGACGAAGTCAGGGCACTCAAGAAAATGGATGTACCGGTCGTGGCCAGCTTCTTCGGCGGCAGCGTCGAGGAGTTCGCTGAGGTGGCGAGCACGCTGTCCAGAGCCGGCGCGGACGCCCTGGAGCTCAACGCCAGCTGCCCCAACGTGCAGGAGGAGCTGGGGATGCTGGCCTCCGACGCCGGGAACGTGGAGAAGGTGACCGCCGCCGTGAGGGAAGAGACCCGTCTGCCATTGTTCGTGAAGCTGAGCCCAAACGTCACCGACATCAAGGAGATAGCCAGGGCGGCTGAGAGGGGAGGCGCCGACGCCATAACGGCGGTGAACACATTAAAGGGGATAGCCATCGACATCGACTTCAGGAGACCGGTCCTGACGAACGTAACAGGCGGCCTGTCCGGGCCCGCCGTGAAGCCCGTCTCCCTCAGATGCGTCTGGGAGGTGGCGGAGGCCGTCGATGTGCCCGTCATTGGATGCGGTGGCGTGACAACCTGGGAGGACGCCGTCGAGTACTTCCTCGCGGGCGCCTCCGCGCTGGAGATAGGCACCGCGGTGATGACCCACGGCTTCGAGGTCTATGGCCAGGTTAACGAGGGCATCCGCCGCTACCTGGAAGAGAACGGGTTCGGCGGCATCAAGGAGGTTGTAGGACTTGCACATCAAACCGGAGAAGAACAGAGCAGTAGAGCTGACAGATGTAGTATCAGAGTGTAGGGACATCTCCTCGCTCCTTTTCCGCGACGAGGAGACCCGCGGCGCCAAGCCGGGCCAGTACCTCATGGTGTGGCTCCCCGGGGTAGACGAGGTGCCCATGTCGGTCAGCGCCATAGACATGGACGGCCTTTCCCGCATCACCGTCAGGGGCGTAGGCGAGATGACCATCAAACTCAACGGCCTCAGCCCCGGCGACAGGATCGGCCTAAGAGGCCCCTATGGGAACGGCTACACGGTACAAGGAGACAACCCACTTTTCGTGGCCGGCGGCTCAGGCGCTGCCTCCCTTATGCCCCTCGTGGAGGAGATGCTCAGGCAGGGAACCACCCCAACCTTCGTCCTAGGAGCCCGTAGCGCCGACATGCTCCTGTTCGTAGAGAGGCTTGAGGAGACCCTCGGCGAGAAACTCGTCGTGTCCACCGACGACGGCTCACGAGGCTACAGCGGCTACGCCTCGGGGTACGCCGCGATGCTGATGGAGGAAGACGCGTTCGACATGGTCTACACATGCGGACCCGAACTCATGATGGCGAAGGTCTACCAGTCAGCCCAGAGGCACGGCTTACCAATACAAGCCAGCCTCGAACGCTACGTGAAGTGCGCAGAAGGGCTCTGCGGCAACTGCGCCATAGGCCCCTACAGGGTATGCAAGGACGGCCCGGTCTTCGACGCGGATATGCTCAACGAGGTCCGAGACGAGTTCGGCGTGAGCCAGATGGACGCCTCCGGCAGAGTCGTCCGGGTGGAACACTGACCAGAGAGATTATCAACCCAGACCCACCCTCATACCCATAATGCCTGTACGCAACGTGCGGAGACGGTACCTGGCACTACAGGTCCACAGCGAAGCAGACATAACGCAAGCCGAGCTTAGCCGAGCCATCTCGGACAAGATCCATCTCCTTTATGGCGTCAGAGGCGCGGCAGAGACGGACTACAGGATGATCGAGTATGACCAGCAGCCAAGGCAAGGAATAATCAGGTGCAACCACGACAGGCTCACCGAGACCAGGGCGGCGCTCGCGCACATCACGACGATTAACGACGCCCCCGTGTCGGTACAGGTGGTCACGGTCTCGGGCACCATCAAATCACTTAGAAAAAGAGTCACATAGACAAAGATGCAAACGGTGTAGGAAAATGAATGAGATCAAGGTGCAGGACGCGGCCCACGGCTACGTCGAGATGCTGCACAGGCTCGGAGTGGACTACGTTTTCAGCTCGCCAGGCTCGGAGTTCATACCCATCTGGGAGCACCTCGCCCGGTACAACTCGGAGGGCAAGAAGCCCCTCTACCTGAACATCCGGCACGAGAGCGCCGCCCTCAGCATGGCCAAGGGCTACTACATGGCCTCAGGGCGGGGGCAGGTGTTGCTGACACACGTTCTCGCGGGGCTCCTGCACGGAGCCATGGAGCTCAAGGCCGCCTACACCGATCAGATACCGCTGCTCCTCTTCGTAGGCCAGAACAGGACCCATGACCAAGAGGTCTACGGCGGCACCCCCGGCCCCCACTACCTGAGCTTCACCGAGGTCGGGGGCCAACAGCGCCTCGTCCAACCCTACGTGAAGTGGGGAGACGCCCCCGAGACCAACGCCAACATCCTGGCGACCATCCAGAGGGCGTACCAGATCGCCTCTAGCGACATAAAAGGCCCCGTGCTTCTCAGCGTCTCCAGGGAGATGCTCTTCGAGAAGACGGACACCATGAGGCTACCGCCCAAGTACGTTCTGCCTTCACCCATAACGACTGAACCCAAAGTCCTGAATGAGTTGAAGGAGATGCTGGTAAAAGCCGAGAACCCTCTGATCTACACCAGGTACCTGGGGCGAAACCATGGGGCGGTGGCCTCGCTCGTCGAGCTGGCCGATCTGCTAAGCGTCCCGGTGTTCGAGCTCCCCGGGTACATGAACTTCCCCACGAACCACAGACTCCACATGGGCACCAGCGTCTCCCCCTACCTGAAGGAAGCCGACCTACTGCTGGTCATCGACAGCAGCTCCTGGCCGCCATGGTATCCTCCGGGGAGCATCCGAGAGAAGACCAAGGCGAAGATAGTCTTCATTGACCTCGACCCCATACAGCAGAAGTACCCCACGTACGGGTACCCGGCGGATCTACTCGTGAAGACAGACTCGAGCGTGGTGATACCTCAGCTCGTGGAGCTCGTCAAAGCAGAGAAACTGGGCGAGGCCATGGTCCAGGCTCGCGGCGAACGGTGGGCGTCTGAGCACAAGCGCATAAGGGACGAGCTTGAAGAGAAGGCTTTATCCGTCAAGGACGAGACACCCATCGACCCTAGGTGGCTCTGCTACTGTATAGACCAGGTGATCGACGAGAACACGGTCATAGTAAACGAGACCATAACCCACGGCGGCATGATCCACCAGTACATCGAGAGAAACCGCGTGGTCCCCGGGACCCGGTACGAGTCCACGGGCCCGGTGGCACACACGGGCCTCGGCCAAGGCATGGGAATAGCCCTGGGAGCCAAGCTCGCCGACCCCGACAAGACCGTGGTAGCCCTCGAAGGCGACGGCACCTTCAACTACAACCCGGTGCTGGCCTGCCTCGGGGC
>CAZTZC010000027.1:0-19548 GCA_964618045.1 uncultured Candidatus Bathyarchaeia archaeon
GTAACAAGCAACCCCCAAAAAACGCTTATTCCCGGTAACCAGGAACATCTCCAGCCCAGAATTTTTCCCCTTACACCAAGCAACCTGACACAAACCCCCTCAACACCTTAAATCCGGCGAACCCACAACTAAACCGATAAAGATGAATAAACCCAACATAGACAGAGAGGCACTCACACAAACCCTCAAAGACATGGTAGGCATCGACTCAGTGAACCCCAGCCTCGTCAAAGACGCCGCCGGAGAGACAGAGATCGCCGACTACCTCCAGAACTGGATGAAGGCCCTCGGCTTAGAGACCAAGCGGTACGACGTGGAGCCGGGCCGCCCCAACGTCGTCGGCGTCCTCAGAGGCACCGGCGGCGGCAAGACACTGCTCCTCAACGGCCACATCGACACCGTCGGCGTCGACTACATGACCATCGACCCCTTCAACCCCGTCACCAAGGACGGCAGACTCTACGGCAGGGGAAGCTTCGACATGAAGGGCGGCCTAGCAGCCAGCATGGCCGCCGTCAAAACCATAATCGACGACGGCACCCGGCTCAAAGGAGACGTGATCCTGGCCGCCGTCTGCGACGAGGAATACGCCAGCATCGGAACGGAGCGCCTCATGAAGGACACCACGGCCGACGCAGCCATAGTCGGCGAGGCCACCTCAGGCAACATACAGGTAGCCCACAAGGGCTTCGCATGGATAGACGCAGAGACCCACGGCGTCGCCGCCCACGGCAGCCTCCACCGCGTCGGAGTCGACGCCATAGCCAAGATGGGGCACGTCCTCATAGGCCTAGAGGCTCTGGGCCAGCTACTGGAGGAGACCGAGCACCCCCTCGTCGGCCCAGGCTCGGTCCACGCCAGCATCATAGAGGGAGGCAGCGAGCTAAGCACCTACCCCGCCAACTGCAGGCTCCAGATAGAGAGACGGCTCATCCCCGGCGAAGAAAGAGAAGACGTCGACGACGAGATGACCAACCTAATGAAATCGCTGAAGGAGGGCGACCCCAAGTTCAACGCAGACTACACCATAACCTTCTACAGGGGCCCCATGGAGATAGACACCGACGAGGAGATATGCCGAGTACTCAAAGAAGCCTCCGAGAAGCTGCTAGGCAAGACCCCACGGTACGTCGGCGGCACAGGCTGGATGGACACCCAGATAATCCACAGCAAGGGCATACCCGCCGTCGCCCACGGCCCCACGGGGTACGGCGCCCACGCCAAGGAGGAGTGGGTCGACCTACAGTCCGTCTACGAAACCGCCCAGGTCAACTGGTACGCCATAAAGAAGTATTGCGGGACAACCTAACAGAGCTCGCAGAGCCACGCAGCCCTCCTCACGGTGTCCAGGAACGCCAAGGTGCATCTACCCGACACGTAGCCGCAGACCTCGCCAGGATTAACCACCAGCACACCACCATCATCGCCTATGGCCGCCCTATGCGTGTGACCCCTCACAATGACGTCGTAGCCGCCGCCGTACGCCCTGTCCACGTCCTCCTTCCTGTGGCCGTGGAGCAGCGCCACCCGCAGACCACCAGCATCGACCTCCGCGAAGAAACCCCTGATCTCCCCACCCACCTCGGCGTAGACCCTCCTCAACGTGTCACGCTCCGCGCAGTTGTTACCGTAGACGCCAATAAGCGGGGCATCCAAGGGCTCGAAGTGCTTCGCCGTGAACGCCGAGACGTAGTCCCCCGAGTGGAGCACGAGACCAACACGCTCCTCGTTCAGCCGCTTCACCGCCCTGTCTATCATGTGTATGTTATCGTGGGTGTCTGAGACGAGGCCAACGATCAACCCAAACGCGCCTCCAGGAGATCCATGAAACGCAGGTAAGCCTCATCCCAGCCCCCCGTCATCCCCGGCGAATACACCTGGAGATCCAGGCTCTCCGACAGCACCTCCCTAGCCTCCGAGACGCTCCCCAGCTCGCCCAGAGACACGAACTGCACCACCGCGTTGCCCAAGGCAGTCGCCTCCACCGGCCCCGCGACGACCTGAGCCCCCGTGGAGTCCGCCGTCATCTGGTTCAGCACCCTGTTCAGCGAGCCGCCTCCGATGACGTGGATCACAGGCGACCTCCCGCCAGTTATCTCCTCCAGCTGACCGAAGGCGTGCCTGTAGTTTAAGGCCAGGCTCTCGTAAACACACCTGATGTGCTCGCCGATGGACATGGGGGCCTCCTGCCCCGTCTCGGCGCAGTAGCGGCCTATCCGCGGAGTCATGTCTCCCGGGTCATGGAACACGGGGTCGTTGGGGTCTATCAGCGATCTGAACGGCGGCGCCTTCTCCGCCGCCTCGTAGAGCTCGTCGTAGCCCACCACGGAGCCCTTCATCCGCCACTCCCTCAGGAGCTCCTGCTCGAACCAGAGCCCAGGAAGGTTCCTGAGGAGCCTGAACGTTCCCTCTGCGCCGCCCTCGTTGGTGAAGTTGTTCCTGTAGACGACGTCGTTTATCATCGGCTCCCTGACCTCCGTACCCAGGAGGCTCCAGGTGCCGCTGCTGATGTACGAGAAGTCTTCACCTCTGGTCGGCACCGCGGCCACGGCGCTCCCCGTGTCGTGGCACGCGGGCGCACAGACCCTCAGCCCCAGGCTCTCGCCGAGGAACTCCCCCGGCTCCACGACATCTGGAAAGATATCCACAGGGATCTTCACAGCCTCGAGGATCTCCGCGTCCCACCACATCTCATTCGGGTTGAACATCTGGGTAGTCGTCGCGTGGGTGAACTCTGCCCTCCTCCCCCCAGTGAACCAGAAGTTGAAGAGGTCAGGGAGCCCCAGGTACGTGGCGGCCCTCGTCAGCAACCGGCTCCTCGTCTTAACCAAGCTGGCCAGCTGGTACAGGGTGTTAAGCTCCAGGAACTGGACGCCCGTCCTCTCGAAGATCTCCTTCCGAGGCATCCGTTTGAACACCCACTCCATCAACCCCCTAGTCCGGGTGTCCCTGTAATGCACGGGGTCCCCAAGAAGGTTCCCCTTCCTATCCAAGAGCCCATAGTCGACGCCCCACGAGTCGATGCCGACGCTAGAGGCGCCGCCCCTAGCCCTCTCTACGCCCTTGACGGCCTCCTGCCAGAGCCGTTTAACGTTCCAGCACAGGAACCTGCCTCTCTTGACGGGAACGTTGGGGAACCTGTGCACCTCCTCCAGGGTGAAGCCGTCGCCGCCGTAGGAGACCCCCATGACGCGGCCCTGGGAGGCCCCCAGGTCCACGGCTATGACCTCGGTCATTCCTATCCTACGTCTACGTCTCCACAGATATGGACCTTTACACCAAGCTCGTGAAACATGGCCGCCTTGGCCGCCAGCGCCCTATCCGCGGCCTCCACGCTCGGCGCGTAGACCACCTGCACATGGTTAGCCTTGTGCCTAGCCATGAACTGATCCCTGGATACGCCGTGGAGCACGGCGCTCATGATGGGCCACTGAGGCGTCGTCGCCTCCCACCTGCGCCGAGTCTCCTCGGGGGGCAGATCGACGACGGAGCCGCGGCCCATGTCAACGTGCAGCGCGCCGTCAATGATGAAGACCCGGCTCCACACGATCTCCCCGGGCTTGCTCTCGCCCTTCAGGGTGCCACCACCTAGAGGGAAGTACATGGGTGGCTGCCGCTCGCTGCTGGCCCCCCGGTATCCGCCCTTGAAATGGCTGGGGGGAGCCGATCCACTGATGAGGAACACCCACACGTACTCGTCGCCGTACCAGTCGCCCCACCTCACGTCGTGGAGCGTGTTCGCGGGGTCATACCCCATGGCCGTCCACACCCTGTTGGTGACGAGGCCGTCTAGCCCCGCACACTCGTCAACCTCGTTGAAGTGAGGCAGAGCCGCTCCCGGGTATAGCTCCTCACCGGTCTCTTTGTGGTAGACCGGCGGCCTCTCAACGTTGTTCAGCAGACCCTCCACGAGGTCACTGGCGGGCGCCATATCCTTGAGGCCCTGCTGGTACTGGATACCGATAAGGGCGCAGCCGAAGCCATGAGCCATGCGCACGGCTGCGACGTACATCTTACATTGCTCCAGTATCTGACGGTCCGTAAGCTCCGTAGCCTCGTCTTCACCGGTGACGAAGGTCATGCCCCTGGCGTCGAGCCAGCCCCGGACCCTCTGTGCCTCCTCGTCGCTCACAGTCCTCATGGCGGCGACCAGCGCGGACTGGCTGAGCCTCTCCTTGTAGACCCCCAAGGGGTTTAGGAGCTCGTCCTCGATGATGGCGTTGTACATGCCCATGCAGCCCTCGTCGAAGACACCCATCACCGCCTTATCGCGCCGAAGCTGCCGCGCCAAGGCCTCACCTAGCCTATACTCATCTCTCGGCAGCTTCCCTGGGTCCAGGTCTCTCACGTGGCTTGTGTCGTGCGTAATCCTGCCCTCCTTGAGCCACTGCCTGACGCTCCTCAGGAAGAACTCGTCGTCGAAGCCCTCACTCCAGACGGTGCTGTACTCGACACCCATCTTCGTGAGGCTCGCGTTTAGGTTGAGCATCCCGACGAGCCCCGGCCACTGGCCACTCCAGTTGGCCATGGTGAGGATCGGGCCCTCGTGGTCGCGGAGCCCCGCGAGGACATGATGGCTGTACTGCCAGACGGCCTCGGCTACCACGACGGGGGCGTCCCTGGGTATTTCTCTGAAGACATCCATGCCCATCCTCTGGTTCCAGATGAACCCGTGCCGCAGCTCAGGGTCGTAGGGGTGGCCCCTGAGGACGTGGTAGTCCTCTCTCTCGAAGGCGGCCCTTATCTTGTCCTCCATCTCCTTCTGGGCGGGCCAGCACTCCTGGTTCGCGCTGAGCCTCAGGTCCCCGCTCGTCACTAAAACGATCTCGTTGGAGGCTAGGGGCTCAGGCTCCTTATACTCGGGTAGAACGTATGAATCCATATAATGAAATTTGGTGGCGAGTAGTGATAAAACTTAGTCTCGGCGCCCAGCGTGGTACAGGATGTCCTGGACGCTGAGGATGTCTAACGAAGTGGTGAGGCCTGGCGCGATTAACGTAGATCCCGAAACCACCGCCACTATATCCTCTTTATAGATGTAGCCCTTATCCAGGCTGTTCTCCACGGTCCTTATGATCAGTTGATCCCTGTCGTCGGTCCACGGAACGTCCAGAGGCTTAACTCCCCAGTACAGATGCATCCTTCGGCCCACCCTCGGGTCCTTCGAGACGGCTAATATCCTTGTCTTTGGCCTATGAGTGCTCACCATGAGCGCGCTGAAGCCGCTGCGGGTCACCACTATGATGGCTGAGGCCTCGACGGCCTCGACGGCTCGCGTAGCCAAGCTACCGATTATGTTTGGCAGCAGGCTCCCTTTCTCCGACCTTTCTTTATGGGTTATCTGCTCCTGGACGACCCAGCCGATGTTGTTCATGGCTCGCACCGCCTCGACGGGGTACTTGCCTACAGCCGTCTCGCCGCTGAGCATAACGGCGTCGGCGCCGTCGAGCAGCGCGTTGGCTACGTCACTCGCCTCCGCCCTAGTCGGCCTCGGGTTTTGGATCATGGACTCAAGCATCTGGGTCGCCACGATCACCGGTTTCCCCAGCCTGTTACAGGCGGCTATGATCTTCTTCTGTAGCAGCGGCACGTCCCACGGCGGTATCTCTATGCCCAGGTCTCCCCTCGCCACCATTATGCCGTCGCTGGCCTCGATGATCTCCCCTATGTTACGGACCGCGTCGCCGTGCTCGATCTTGCTTATCACCGGCTGGTCTCCTCCGGCGTCGGAGACGGCTTCGCTGACGGCCTCTACGTCCGACGCGTCTCTGATGAAGCTCGCAGCGAACCAGTCGCAGTCCATCTCGACGCCGAACCTTATCCCAACATGATCCTTCTCGGTTGGCGGCCTCATGGTCAGCGACGCCCCCGGTGCGTTAACCCCCTTCCTGCTAGAAACCTCGCCCCCCGAGGCCACCACGGCGTCGAAGCCCTTCACGTCTTCGTCTATGCCCGTGATCTCCAGGTCGATGATCCCGTCGTTTATGAACAGGTGTCCACCGATCCGTATCTCCGTGGGAAGCTTGTCGTAGCTGACGCTCATCTCCCTCCTGTCTCCAATTCTAGGCTGGGTGGTGAAGTGGATCTGATCCCCTTCCTCCAAGATGTAGGTCTTATCCAGTTCGCCTAGCCTGATCTTTGGGCCAGGGAGATCGACCATGATGCTGGTGTCACCGATCTCGCGGAGCCTAGCAAAGACAGGCTTCTTCTCATCGGGTGTGCCGTGACTCATGTTTATCCTAGCGACGTCCATCCCGGCCTTCACCATCGCCCTCAGCGTCTCCATGTCCTCCGAGGCTGGCCCTATGGTGCACACGATCTTGCTGCGAGTGAAGGAAGGGATAGTCATCTCATATATCGGTGGATGCTTACAGGTTAAAAGCAACTCGCAGCCCGGAAGCCTTCAAATCCTCACACGCCAACCTTGTGTCGATCCCTATGCACGACATGACCTCAGTGGCCCCCACGGTCTGCAGAGCCCTAATGGTAAGGCCACCATCTTCCGCCGAAGGCTCCTTGATAATTGAGGCGGCGGAGTCCTTGAACCAGATAGAAAAGTTAGTCGTGGTGGTAATCGACGCCTTCGGCGTCAGCACGTGGGAGAAGGCCAAGGAGAATACCCCAGTCTTCAACAAGCTGAGAGGCGTTCACGGCACCGTGATCAGGTCCGTCATGCCGAGCATAACACCTGTAAACTTTGCCACCATGCTCACCGGGGCGAGCCCCGAGACACACGGGATAAGAAACAGGGAGCAGCCCCTTAGGCACGAGAACATCTTCCACGTGATGAGGGAGACAGGCATGGTCTCCGCGACAGCCGCAAGAGCAGTGAGCAGCCTAGGCATACTGATCTCGCCCCACGCTGATAAACCGGGGCTGGCCGGGTCCAACCTCGACTCAGAGGTCACGGAGATCGCTTGCAGGATGATCGATGAGGAAGTAAATCTACTGTGGGTGCAGCTCCTGGACGTCGACGACGCCGGCCACTCACACGGGCCCTATAGCCTTGAGAGCAGGGAAGCCGCCGCCAAGGCTGACACCAACTTAATGCGTATCCTGGAGGCTGCCCGATTCCATGGTTACTCGGCCATAGTCTTAGCTGACCATGGGCAGCACCCATCATCGGGCGGCCCGTATAAGGGAGTCCACGGCACCACTGTGCCAGAGGATCTGAACGTCCCCTTCCTCTGGGCCAGTAACACCGAACTAAGAGAAGCGCTGGATGAGTAATAGTTGAAGCATAAAGTCCTCATAATACACGGCCCCATAGGATGCGGGAAGACCCAGAGAGCCCTAGAGCTGGCTGAGAGAGCCAGACAGAATGGTTACAGAGTCCTTGGGCTCGTTAGCATCAGAGTCACCGATGGTGGGGAGACGATCGGGTACACGGGCATGGACCTCGCCTCCGGTGCAAGGTTCCCGCTGGTCAAGCTCACCTCACTAGCCGTAGGCGAGGACTGGAGGAAACTCGGGGAATGGAAGTACTCGTTCAGTGACGCTGGCTTCGAAAGGGCCAACGCCATTCTCGAGGACGCCACGGCGGCTCTGGATGACGAGACCATAGTGGTAGCCGACGAGTACGGCCACATAGAGCTCCAGGGCATGGGCATCCATAGAGGCGTAACCAGGGTCACGGAGGCGCTGAAACGCAGCGGATGCCTAGTGGTCCTGTGTAGGACCGAGAAAGTGGACGCCGTCGTCGAGATGCTTCCCGAAGAAGCGAGTGTTCTCGTGGTGGAGGCGGATCGACCCGACTTCTGGCGGAGCCTCAGAGATTGGTTTAATTAAAACATAAAACAGAGTTTCCTCACAGTCTCAGCATATGGAAGGTTCACCAATGGAGTATGACAAGATACTATCCGAAATATTAGGCAGGAAGGACTTCCTAGTCGTCGGCAAGAACATCGTCAGGACGGACGCGCTGGACAAGGCGCTTGGTAAAGCTAGGTACACGGCCGACTACATACCGAAGGGCACGACCCTCCTCAAAGTCTACAGAAGCACCGTGCCCCACGCCCTGATAAAGAACGTCGACACAGCCGAGGCCTTGGAGGTGCCCGGCGTCGAAGCGATATACACCGGCGCCGACGTGACGGGCAACAACCAGATAGGCTACGCTCTGCCCGACCAGCCTTTCCTCAACGACAAGAAGGTCCACTTCATCGGTGACCCCGTCGCCCTGGTCTGCGCCAGAGACGAGTACGCATTGGAGAATGCCTTCCAGAAGATTAGCGTCGAGTACGAGGAGTTGCCGGCGATGCTTGACATAGACGCCTCTCTCTCCGAGGACGCGGTCTACATCCATGAGGGCGGGAACATAGCGCTCACCACCAGAATAAGGAAAGGAGACGCCGAGAAAGGGTTCAGCGAGGCAGACGTGGAGGTGGAGAAGACCTACTGGAGCCCCTACCAGGAACACATGTACCTCGAGACGGAGGCGGCGTACGCCGTCCCCGAGTCGGGCAAGGTGACCGTGATATGTAACGGCCAGAGCCCGTTCCTCGTCAGGGAGAAGGTGGCCCACGTCCTCGGCTGGAGCCTCAACCAGGTAAGGATAATACAGGCCCTCACCGGCGGCGCCTTCGGCGGCAAGGACGATCAGGGGCCCGTGGTGGCTGCGTATGCGGCCTTCGCCGCCACGAAGCTGGGGAAGCCGGTGGCCCACGTCTGGGATAGAACAGAGTCCGTCTCCTACAGCAACAAGCGGTTCCCCGCCAGGATCAAATACAGGTCTGGCGCCACCGAGGAAGGCAAGGTGACCGCCGTGGAGGTGGACATCACGCTGGAGTGCGGCGCCTACGCCAACAGGGCGCCGTTCTGGCTCTGGAGACAGACGGCCCACGCCGCAGGGCCCTACGAGGTCGACAACTGCAGCGTTGACGGCAGAGCCGTCTACACCAACAAGGTATACGGCGGCAGCTTCAGGGGGTTCGGCGACCTCGCTCTCCACTTCGCCGCCGAGAGCCAGATGGAGCGTCTGGCTTACGAACTGGATATGGACCCCATAGAGTTCAGGCTCAGGAACGTGCTCAGGGTCGGCAGCAGGACCACCTGCGACCAGGTGCTCGACCACAGCGTCGGCATCGAACAGTGCCTCAAGGCAGTGAGGGACGCCTCAGACTGGAAAAACCACAGGGAGCCTGTGTGGGAAGGCAGCAAGGTCAGGGGCTACGGCGTCGGCCTCGCGTACCACGGCATAAGCACCAGCCGAGGCACCCCCGACTGGAGCGCCGCCAGCATCCTCCTCAACCAGGACGGGAGCGTAACCTACAGGACCGGCATCGTCGAGATAGGGCAGGGCAGCCCCTTCGGCCACGTCAAGATCGTCAGCGAGATCATAGGCGTACCGCCAGAGAACATACGCATCGAGCTTCCGGACACAGACAGCACCCTCAACGCCAAGCCAACCCACGGCAGCCGCGGCCTCATGCTGGGGGGCACAGCAGCCGCCAAGGCGGCCATCAGGCTCAGAGAGAACATGGCGGCGTGTGCCGCCGAGTTATTCGAGATCCCAAGTGAACGGGTCCAGTTATCCGACGGCAGAGCCTACGACGAGGAGAACCCCAAGACGAGTATCAGTGTCAGGGAACTCGCCGAAGAGATGTACAACCGCGGCCACGACCCAGGCGCCTACGGCTACTTCAAGGCGCCGAAGCGGTTCTTCGACCCAGAAACAGGGCTAGGCGTAAACTACAGCGTATACACCTTCGCAGCCACCGTGGCGGAGGTCGAGGTGGACACCGAGACAGGGGAAGCCTCCGTCCTACGCGTGTGGCCCGCCATGGACTGCGGCAAGGCCATCGACCCGCTGATGGTCGAGGGCCAGATCGAGGGCGCCATAAGCCAGGGCATGGGCTTCGCCCTCATGGAGAACATGGAACTCAAGGACGGGCTGGTGATCAACCCGGGCTTCAAGGACTATATAGTCCCGAGCAGCATGGACACGCCCCAGATAGAGCCCAGCATCATAGTAGAGGAGCCCTATAGGCATGGCGCCTTCGGTGCCAAGGGGGTGGGGGAGCCAGCGATAATCAGCGTCGTCCCCACCATCACGAACGCCATCCACCACGCCACCGGCCTCTGGTTCAACGCCATACCGGTACGGCCATGGACAATGTATAAGGCGCTGAAGGAGGCGGAGCCATGAGGCCTCTGCCCAAGTTCCAATACCACGCGCCGAAGACACTCGCGGAGGCGGTAGAGCTCATGAACACTCTTGATAACGCCAAGCCGGTGATCGGAGGAACCGACCTTGTACCCCTCCTCAGGGAGGCCGCCTGCAGGCCATCACACCTGGTCGACCTGAACAACGTGGCGGAGCTGAACTACGTGAGGGAGGAGGATGGCTTCATCTGCATCGGCGCCACGACGACCCACAGCCAGGTAGCCGCCAGCGAGCTGATGCGTAAGGCCCCGGCGGTCGTCGACGCTGTGTCACGCATAGGGAGTCCCCAGATAAGGAACCGGGGCAGCGTGGCAGGGAACCTCTGCAACGCATCCCCAGCCGCCGACTCGGCGCCGCCCCTGCTGGTGTACGACGCTGAGGTGGAGATCGTGTCCGGTGACGAAACAGCCATCATCCCGCTGCCAGAGCTCTTCGCCGGCCCAAAGATAAACAGCCTCGAGCCCAACGAGCTCGTAACAGAGATAAGGTTCCCTGTTCCTCCAGAATCGTCTTCTTCCTCCTTCAAGAGGATGGCTCGACGTAAGGCTTTCACGCTCTCCATGGTGAGCGCCGCAGCCTACGTCGAGATGGAAGGCGGCGTATGCACCGAGGCTAGGGTAGCCTTCGGCTCTGTGGCTGAGACCCCCATCAGGGCTCCTGGGGTGGAGGAACTCCTAGCCGGGAGGGAGCTGGATAGTCAAACGATTTCTGATGCCGAGGAGGCCGCGAAGCAGGGCGTCGCACCGATCACCGATGTGCGAGGGACAGCTGAGTATAGGAAAGCCATGTGCGGGGTGCTGCTTAGGAGGGCGCTAAACACGGCTGTTGGGAGGTTGAGCTAACATGGAGGTCAGCTTCGAGCTTAACGGAGAGCCTGTGACCGTCACGGTCGAGCCATACGTCAGCCTCTTGGACATGCTGAGGGGCGAGATGGGCGTGAAGAGCGTAAAGAAGGGCTGCGAGCAGGGCGAGTGCGGCGCGTGCACGCTCCTGATAGACGGGGCACCGGTGACCAGTTGCCTTGTCTTGGCTCCACAGGTTGAGGGGAGGCACGTCACCACCATCGAGGGGCTCGAGAAAAATTCGTTGATGATCGATCTCAGGGAGGCGTTCATAGAGAACGGAGCCGTCCAGTGCGGCTTCTGTACCCCTGGGATGCTGATGAGCGCCTACGCCCTGCTGAGGGACAACCCTCACCCGAGCATGGATGAGGTGAAGATGGGCATCGAGGGAAACATCTGCAGGTGCACGGGCTACACCAAGATCATCGAGGCCATCCTCGACGCAGTGGAGCGTATAGCCCCTGAGTGACGCCGAAATAATTACGAGGCTCAAGGAAGAGCTGGACGCGGGGCGCCACGCCGTCCTCTGTACCCTTGTCTACAAAGAGGGCAGCGGCCCCCGGGACCCAGGCAGCAAGATTTTAGTGACCTACAGCGGCGAGGCTCTGGGGACCATAGGGGGAGGCGGCATGGAGAGGAGGCTCATCGACGAGGCTTTGGATGCGCTGAGGCTGGGAGAGCCTAGAAGCCTCCACTTCGCTATGGGCGTACCAGCCCGTGAGGGAATGATAAGTGTGAACAGTAAATGCGGTGGAGAGGTGAAGATATTCATGGACGTGTTGAAGCCGGAGCCCCGGCTAATCATCATGGGTTCGGGGCTGATAGCGCAGGCCGTCGCCAGATACAGCAAGGACTGCGGGTTCCACGTCACCGTCGTCGACGACGCGGACACGGCCACGGCGGACAACTTCTACGGTGTCGAGCTAGTAAACGACGCCTACCCCGAGTCGTTGACCAAGATCAATATCAGGCCCAGCGACTACGTGGCGATGCTCCATGGGGAGACCGAGTTCGAACTCGCTGGCCTGAGGCACGCAGTAAAGGCGAGGCCCGCGTTCATCGGCCTCCTCGGCAGCAGGAACAAGGCGAAGGAGCATAAGAGACAGCTCAAGAAGGAGGGCTACGACACCACGATCGTTGACGCTATAAAAGGGCCCATAGGCCTCGAGATATACGCAGAGACGCCTGAGGAGATCGCGGTAAGTATAGTCGCTGAGCTCATCAAGGTTAAAAGAGGCTAGCCCCGGGTCTCCTCCCAGAGTCTCTTAACTCTCTCGTAGTCTTCAGGCGTGTCAAGGTCAGTCACGGTCCAGACGTCTCCCTCGACGTACCTGTGCTCCGCTTCGTGGCGGTCCATGACGACCTTCATGGTCTCGTCCGACCCGAGCTCCAGAAACTCCCTGAACAGGGGGCTTCTCACAAGCACGGGATGGCCCCTCCTCCCTTTGCAGACTGGGCTGACTAAGAGGGCTTCCGGGTGGCCTCTCAGCTCATCCTCCATGCATCTCAGGAAGGGTACGCTGAAGCCGAAGGTGTCACTTAGCACCATGAAAACAGCATCGGAGTCTATCGCCCTCAGACCCGTCTGGAAGCTGGTGGTCATGCCTTTTTCGTAGTCAGGGTTGTGGACGACCTTCAAGCCGTAGCGACCTAAGATCCCCAATATCTCCTCGGGGTTGTGCCCGGTGACCACAACGGTTTCGTAGTCCACGAGCCTATCAAGAATATGTTCGAGGGCCGTCTTGCCGCCGACCTTGAGCAGGAGCTTGTTGGTTCCCATGCGGCTGGACCTCCCCGCGGCGAGGACTATGGCGGCCAGCCTCAAGGGTTGCACCTAGCTTCTCAGCTTCCTGGCGGCTGACTGCACGGCCTTGATTATGTTGACGTAGCCCGTGCAGCGGCAGTAGTTTCCCTTCAGGTACTCCCTTATCTCCGCCTCGGAGGGGTCTGGGTTCTCCTTCAGCAGGGCCTTCGTCGTCATTATGAAGCCTGGGGTACAGAAGCCACACTGGATGGCCCCCTCCTCGATGTAGGCCTCCTGTATCGGATCGAGCTTGTCGCCGTCCGCGACGCCCTCGATGGTCTCCACGCACCTGCCGTCGGCGTCAACGGCTAGAACCATGCAGGCTAGCACGGCTTCGCCGTCTAGGAGCACCGTGCACGCCCCGCACTCGCCGATGCCGCAGCCATACTTAGTCCCCGTAAGATAGAGTTCGTCCCTCACGAGGTTGAGCAGCAGCTTGTTGGGCTCGACGTCGAACCGCCTCCTCCGTCCGTTAACGGTTATCTCTATCTCCATCGCATCTACCTCCTCGCGGCCTCCATGGCCCTAGTCAGGGCGTCCCTCGCCAGCGCCTGGGACGTCCTCTGTCTGTACTCGGGTGGGGCCCTCCTCCAGCGCTCCCTGGGCTCGACGCATGTAGCTACTAACTCCACTGCCTCATCCATCGCCTCGGGCGACGGCTCCCTATCCTTCAGGATATTCTCTGCTAGGACTCCCCTGATGGGCGCCGGGCTGCATGCACCGAGGGCGATGCTGCAGTGGTCTATCTTCCCGTCCTTCAGGGTGACGACGGCGGCGACGTTAACCGTGGCGACGTCTAGGGTTGTCCAGCCTATCTTCTCGAAGGCGGAACCCGCTCCCTCTGGGAGGGGGGGAACCGTGAATCCTGTGACAAGTTCGTCACGCTCAAGCCACACCTCGCCTCTCCCGTGGAAGAACTCGCCTATGGGGTACTCCTTCGCCCCGCCCTTGCTGTAAACATGAACCTTCGCATCCACGGCCAACAGGGGCGTCGCCATGTCGGCGCTGGGGCTGGCGTTACAGATGTTGCCGCCGATAGTCCCCATGTTCCTCACCTGGACCGAGCCCACGCTCCTCGCGGCCTCGCTCAGGAGCGGGAGCTTCTCCTTGATCAGGGGCGATAGCTCGATGGCCCGCAGCTTCGCCAGGGCACCGATGTGGACCCCTTCGGGGGCATCCTTGATGCAGGCGAGTCCGGGTATCCCCTTGATGTTGACCAGGTGCTTGGGCTCTATTCTCCTCTGCTTCATGTGGGGGATAAGGTCGGTGCCGCCTGCGAGTACGTGGGCGTCCTCACCGTACTTCTCCAAGAGCTCAACAGCCTCGTCAAGGCTCTTAGGGGCGTGGTACTCGAACTGTATGGGCAGTATGTGGGTGTTGACCTTGTTGACGTACATCCTCTCTAACCCTCCTTCTCCTTCAGAGCCTCAAGTATCCTGATTGGGGTGATGGGGAGCTGGAAGAACCTGACCCCTAGGGCGTTCTGGATGGCGTTCGCGATGGTCCCGGCGACCGGGTTGAGGGCCCCCTCGCCTATGCCCTTAGCCCCGAAGGGACCCGTAGGCTCGTAGGTGTCGGCGAAGAACACCGTCATGTCCTCCAAATCGAGGAGGTCGCAGGTCGTCGGGACTTTATAGTTGGCGACCGAGCCACCGTTCACGAGGTCCCCGCTCTCGGGGTCGTAGGGCGTGTCCTCGAGCACGGTCATGCTCCAGCCCTGTGCGAAGCCTCCGTGGATCTGGCCGGCGGCCAGCTGCGGGTTTATCACCGTGCCTATGTCGGCTCCGGCGACCACCCTGAGGAGCCTCACCTTACCCGTCCAGGTGTCCACCTCTACCTCGACGAAGTAGCCGGTGAAGTGGGGCGGGCAGCTGGGCTGCCTGTAGCTCTCGAGGGCCGCCACGGTGCCCCAGTTCTTGTGTCTGGCGGTCTCGGCGATCTCTCTGTAGCTTACCTCTCTGCCCTCGATGCCCTCGGCGTAGACGTATGTGTCGCCGCTCTCCTCGTCGAGGCGTATCCTGACGGCGTGGGGGTAGGCGTCGAGGATCCTGCCAGCGAACTCCCTTATGCCCTCCTTCACCTTCCCGGCGACCTTGAGGGCGGCCCCTCCGCCGCTGTAGACCCCCCTAGAGGCGTGAGTGCAGACGTCGTAGATGGTGGTGCCCGTGTCAGCACGGATGATGTTCACTTTATCCGGGGGGACACAAAGCTCCTCGGCGATGATTTTGATGTGGGCGTCCTGTGTGCCGCAGCCATGGTCCATGAGGGCGGAGACATAGTCGAAGGTCCCGTCCTCGTTCATCTTGAGCATGGCACCGCCGAAGTCGACGATGGCACTAGGTACCGGGGCGCCGGCGCTGCTCGTGTGGAAGCCTCTGCCAACTCCCCAACCCTTCCTGTACCTGCCCGTCTGCTCCTCTGGCTTGGTCCTGTTGTACCAGTCCACCATCTCGGCGCCTTTGGTGAGGATCTCCTCGACGCCACAGCTTCGGATGATGGACTTCACTGTGGGCCCCTGACCCCAGAAGAGCTCTCCTTCGCCGATGAAGTTCTTCAGTCTAAAGTCGAGGGGGTCAACACCGATCATACCCGCAAGCTCGTCCATCATGGTCTCCACGACCCAGGTCGTCTGGGGGTTACCGTAGCCCCTGAAGGCGCAGCAGGGCACCTTGTTTGTGTACACGGCTTTACCGACGTACTCTTTATACGGAAGCCTATAGAGACTCACCCACCAGCCGACGACACATCCCAGCAGGGGGTAGGCCTGTATCTGGTGAGCGCCGATGTCCAGGTAAGCCTCCATCCGGCCTCCAGCCAAGGTGCCGTCCTTGAAGGCTCCCAGTTTTAACTTGAATATGATCTGATACGCGCAGTGGTCCCTGATATCCTCCTCCCTAGTATAGCAGAGCTTGACGGGGCGCTGGCTCTTAAGCGCTAGGCCCACGGCGACGTTTACCGGGGGGTTAACGTGGATGCTGGAGCCAAAGCTCCCGCCTAGGGCGACCTTGTAGACCCGTATCTTGCCCATGGGTATGCCGTAGATATCGTGGATGAGGAGCCTGGTGTTGTGTATCGTCTGGGTTGTGCTCCAGATGCTCACACCGCCGTCGGGCTCGGGCCTCACAAGCACCGATTTGGTCTCAAGCTGGTTGTGATACCGGCGGTTTGTGCGGTATGTCCTCTCGATGACGTAGTCAGCGGCCTCAAGGCTCGCAGGGTCTCCCTCGGTGATCTCAAGCTGGCAGCCGATGTTGTTCTTCACGTCGAGGAGGTCGTCCTCCAGATAGATCTGTTCGTGGATCAGGTCGGCACCCGGCTTCATCGAGTCAAGGGCGTCAAAGGATGCACCAAGAACCTCGTATTCAACCTCCATGACCTCCAAGGCCCTCTGGGCCTCCTCCTCGGACTCGGCTGCGACGGCCGCGATAGGCTCTCCGACGTAGTGTCCCTTCTCAGCGAGAACCTTCCAGTCCTTGTACGTGGACGAGGGGACGCTCACAAGCCTAGGGCAGTACTTCACATTGGGTATCTCGCTTGGCGTCAGTGTGACGGCCCCCATCGCCTCGGCCTTGGACACGTCTATGGACTTTACCTTCGCGTGGGCGTAGGGGCTCTTCAGTATCCGACCGTACAACATGTTGGGGAAGGCCATGTCGGAGGCGAATATCTCCCGCCCAGTGACCTTTGCTACCCCGTCCTGCCTCGGCGTGTCCCTCCCCAAGACCCTGAACGCAGGTTTACTTGACATCGGTGAATAGATGGTGGGCGACGGGTTAAAAGAATAGTCCCGGCTACTCTCCGAGGGGCGTGAGGGTGTAGTTCACCTCCCGCACACCCTTAACCGTCTTGGACCTAGCCACGAAGTTCATCACAATCTCCGAGTCGCCCTTCACCAAGAATATCTCGATACAGAGCCCCTCCTCTATGTGGAGGTGCATGTTCCCGAAGATGATGTTATCGAAACCGTTCCTGAGGTCGAGTATGCCTAGGTGGCTGCTGGCGCTCTCCGTCTCGGATATGAGGGTCACCGTGGACATCACCTGCCCCCTCTGCCGGCTCTGGAGCGAGAACTGGCTGAGGCTGTCCCTGACGGCGAGCCTCAGCGCCTCGGACCTGCTTGAGAACCCTGACTTCTCCACGAACGTGTCCAGCCTCTCAAGCAGCTCCGGCGTCAGGCTCACGCTGATAACGGTCATGGTTTAATAACAAACCTACTTATTATTAATAATTTCTAATAAAAAACAGCCAATCTATAGCATTAACTTAATAAAGCCTCCATCAGCAGAGAGAAGGAAGCCGGCTGATGAGATGCCAGAAAACAGCCACAACGAAGAACATTCCTGCACCTCCTGCGGCCACGATCACCGCAGTCAAAATATAACTCCCAGCGAGGCGTGTGTATCATGCGACATCGGGCCGGGGCCGGCCTGCGCAACTTGTGAGTTGAGCCGGGAGTCGTCGCACGGTCACTCTCACGAGAAAAGGGAGTGGATCACCCTCATCGCGGCGGGCGTAGCCATTGCCCTAGGCATCATACTTGAGTCCCTCGGAGCATATCCTGAGGCATCACAGAGCCTTTTGGTAGCGGCCATGGCAGTCACGGGATATCCTCTGGCCGAGAGAGGAGTAAGGAGCCTGCTGAAAGGCAACATAGGCATCAACCTCCTCGTGACGATCGCAGCAGTAGGGGCGACCGTCATCGGCCTATACCAGGAGGGCGCGTTGGTTGTATTCCTTTTCAGCATATCTCTGAGGCTTGAAGTCATCGCAACCGACAGGGCGCGACACGCCATCGAGGCGCTGATGGAGCTCAGGCCCGAGATCGCCACCCTGAGACGAGGCGATGAGGAGGTCAATGTGCCCGTGGGACAAGTTGTTCCCGGCGAGGTCTTCATGGTTCGGCCGGGGGACAGGATACCCCTCGACGGGAGGGTCGTTGAAGGCGAGACGACAGTCGACCAAGCGACCATAACAGGCGAGTCCATCCCGGTGGAGAAGAGGGTGAACGACGATGTATACGCCGGCACGATCAACCTTGACGGCGTCCTCGCGGTGCAGACGACCCGCGCCTCGTCGGAGACCATGCTGGCAAGTATCCTCCGAATGGTTCAGGAGGCCGAGGAACGGAGGAGCCCCACAGAGACCATCGTGAACAGGTTCGCCAAGTACTACACGCCCCTCATCATCGTGTTGTCGGCAATGGTCGCCGCGGTTCCACCCCTATTCCTTGATCGGCCCCTGATCCCGTCGATCTACAACAGCCTTGTGCTGCTGGTCATAGGTTGCCCCTGCGCGTTAACTATAGCTACACCCGTAGCTATGGTCTCCGCCATCACCAGCGCGAGTCGCCACGGCGTCCTTGTGAAGGGTAGCACATACATCGAGGAGGTGAATAAGGCCAGCATATTCACCTTCGACAAGACAGGCACTCTCACACAGGGCAGGCTCGTGGTGACGGACGTAGTACCCTACAACGTGTCGAGGGAGACTCTGCTGAGTGTAGCGGCGACGCTGGAGGCCAACTCCAAGCACCCCATAGCATCGGCGATAACCGAGGCGGCATTTAAGGAGAGGGTTACCCTGCTTGCGGCATCCGAGTTCAAGTCCCAGACTGGGAAAGGCGTCGAGGCAGTGATCGAGGGCTCGCTCTACCAGATCGGCAGCCAGAGGCTTTTTTCGGAGAATGGGTTGAGGTATCCCGACGAGGCTCTCGCGGAGCTTGAAAGCCAGGGCAAAACCACGGTGTTGGTTGCTAAGGGAAGCGACGTCATCGGCCTCATAAGCCTGATGGACGAGGGACGTGAGGGAGCCCGGGACACCATACAGAGCTTGAAGGCGAGGGGCATGAGGGTGGAGATGCTCACGGGCGACAACGAGAACACGGCCAGAGCCATCGCACAGCAGCTGGGCTTCAACGGCTACCACGCCGGGCTCCTGCCAGACGAGAAAGTAGCTGTAGTTGAAGAGCTGAAGAAGTGGGGCAGGGTCGCGATGATAGGCGACGGCGTGAACGACGCCCCCGCGCTGGCGGCCGCAGACGTCGGCATAGCGATGGGCGGCCTAGGCAGCGACATCGCCCTCGAGACCGCGGACATAGTGCTTCTGGAGGACGACCTCAGCAGGATAACCTACCTCGTCCGCCTCTCCGAGACCACGGTGGCCCGGGTCAAGGAGAACGTAGCGATATCGGTTCTGGTGAAGCTGGCCATCGTGATAATGGGCGCCCTTGGATCCATAACACTGTGGATGGCAGTGGTGCTTGGAGACGTAGGGTTGACGCTTCTAGTGATCGTCAACAGCATCCGGATCAGCAGAATCAAGCCGGCTGGAATCAGGAAAGAATAAATCTCATCAGCCTCGCTATTTCAACGCAGGCCGACCGCCATGGACGAAGAGCTAGAACGCCTAAAACAGAGGAGACTCGAAGAGCTACGGCGTAAGATGCTACTAGACCAGATCAAGGAAAAAGAGCCTGAAACGGAGCCCGAGCCAGCCAAGGAGCCCACTAACGAGGAGATGCTGGGGAAATACTTTGGGAACAGGGCCTGGGAGGTCTGGAACGCCGCCAAGCACCAGTACCCACAGGTCATGCCGAAGATAGAGGTCATGCTGGTGGACGCCATAAAGCAGGGAAAGATCAAGGACTACATCGACGGCGCCAACCTCATGGGGTTCTTCAGGCAGGTGGGCATACCCGTGCGCCTAGACACCAAGATCAGGGTCTCGGAGCACGGCGA
>CAZTZC010000028.1:0-13383 GCA_964618045.1 uncultured Candidatus Bathyarchaeia archaeon
TTATCAGTTTGATGTAGTCCATGCCGCCAGCGCTGTGCAGCTTTATGTTAACCGTTGTGCCTGAAGACAGTGTTGAAGTACCGCCTGACGCGATCACGACATATACTGTGCCAGCTTCACCTGCTTCAAGTGTTAGTCCCGCTGCAGGTAGATCAGTGGTTGTGGTACCTGCTGCTGGTAACGCCTTAGAGGCGTACGTGCCAACCGGGACATCGTTTACGAACACGTGAGTTATCGTGGCTGCCCCTGAACCGCTGTTTTTAATAGACAGTGTGATGTTCCAGCCTCCAGTTACCGTTGTTGCATATCCTGTCTGTATCTCGACTTTCTCGAACTGTGTGTACTGGCTGCTGATACCGCTCATCCAGTAGCTTACGCCGACTGCGACGGTGATGGCGACCGCAACCAGTATAACGGTTGCTATCACTGGGCTGATGGCTTTTCTCTTTTTCATGAAGGTCATCTCATTTTTACCTCCTTGACCATGGAGCAGCTTTCTGTTTATAAAGGGATTATGCATGCCTATTTGGTATCGATTTTAAGTAACGAAAACATGGTGCATAAGCTATATATTGTTGATACATTTTTTAAACATCATCATATTGATAAGGATCTGCGATCCATTTCTTGTTGCTTTTTGACCTTCTTTTACTTACTTTTACTGAAATATATCATAATATTAATCTCATTTACCAGTCATTGTTCTTCTCGTAGCCGAGCATCACCAACAGATCCCCCGCCACATCCTTGAACATCCGTTTATCCTCTTCCGTGAACTCGTTTCGCCATCTCCCATACGCGGTCCTGTAGATAGGTTTGGTTGCCCCCGGGTTCTGGGGCATCTTGTCCATGCTCCTGCCGGGGGACTCTATCTCGTAGTACTTGGTTACCTGCTCGTCCCAAGGCTCGCCGAGGAACTCGAATACGCGGATCAGCGTCTCCTCGTCGCTCTCTATGAGGTCCTCGTACTTGACCTCGACGTACCTGGGGTCTCCACGGTAACGCATACCCGCTTCTACGTCGTGGACCCACCTCATGACGCACTTGTCGAGGGGGTTGTTGGTGTCCAGCTCGACTCTTTGACCGTCCACCAGCCTGTACTGGGGGAAGGTTCTCAGGCTGCAGGCGGTGTCTCTCCCGTCCCTTATCATGTGTATGAACCTGGCGTCGGGGAAGTGGTGGAATATCCTGTCTAGGTGCAGGACGTTCTGGGGGCTCTTGTCGCCCCAACGGGGCTTCCCGGCCCTCTTTCTCAGGTAGTCGAAGAGGGTCTCCACGAACTGGAAATATGAGTCGGTGCCCCGCATCATGGCCTTGAGGTCTTCCTCAGGGATCTCCAGCTTCTGTGACAGTTTCCTGGTCTTTCTCCGGGTCAGGGTTCTGAGGTATAGAAGACCCGTCTCGGGTCCGCAGTAGATGTTGGGGTGGGTGTCCAGCATCACACGCATGAGGGTGGTCCCGCTTCTGGCGCAGCCGCCTATTATGACTGGGCTTTCTCCTGAGACATAATCCTCCCTGTACCACCCAGCCCTTATGGTCTTCTCCCACATCCTCTCGAGGAGGCTCTTCATCTTTGCCATGCGGTACATGGAATGGAGGTTTTCCGGTTATTTATACGGTACCCTGTTTTATCGCCGCGACCCGAGGCCTAGAACTCGTGAGAAAAAGGTGGTTAGAGGGTTATCCTCTTCCCCTCCATGGCCAGGAGGTTCGTGCGCCGCTCGTCCACCGTGGTCTGGACGTGCTCTACCTGCTCATCGCTGAGCCTCCTGAACCTTCCCTGCGCCTTGAGGTACTCGGTGACGGGCTTCTGCTCGGGCTTCCTGCTCATCCTGAGGATGCCCTCCTCGACCTCGTAGAGGGGCCACGCCCATGTGTCCACGCCGAGGCGGGAGACCTCCACCGCCTTGGCGGGGTCGAACCTCCAGCCCGTGGGGCACGGGATCACGGCGTGGATGTACTTGAAGCCCTTGATCTCCTTGGCCTTCCCAAGCTTGGCCTGGAGGTCCCTGGGGTAGGCGACGCTCACCGTAGCCATGTAGGGTATGCCGTGGGCGGCCATGATGAGGGGCACGTCCTTCTTGTTGCTCTCCTTGCCGCCCGGCGTGGTGGTGGTCCAGGCTCCGTAGGGCGTGAGGCCGCTCTTCTGGATGCCCGTGTTCATGTACGCCTCGTTGTCGACGCATATCTGGATCATGTTCTCGTTGCGCTCGGCGGCCGCCGAGAGCTTCCCGAAGCTGATGTCCCCTGTGGCGCCGTCCCCCGCGGAGGAGACGACGGTGATGTCGTCCCATCCTTTAGCCTTGAAGGCGTTAACTATGCCTGTGGCCCCATCGGCGACGAAGCTGAAGTGGAGGTTGAAGGTGGGTATCTTGATGTTCCTGATGGCACACATGGCGCAGGGCCCGTCGCCATAGATCACGGTCCGGGGCCCAAGCGCCTGAAGCGCCATCTTCCAGAAGAGGGGGCCACCGCAGCCGGGGCAGCAAGTGGTACCGCCCTGAAGCAGGTTCTCCTCGTACCGCCTGTCAAATAGCTTCTCGTTCATCTACATCACCTCTCCCAGGTCGTGGAGCTCAACCCAGTCCACCGTCTCCGTGACCTTGCCCTTCTTCACCGACTGCAGCGTCTTGTCGGCCATGTACTCTATCTGTCTGAGGGTCACATCGCTTCCACCGAGGCCGACGTGGAAGTTCAGCAGCAGCGGCCTGTCGTCCATAGGGTAGAGGGCGCGTGCCAGCTCCATGGAGACTATGCCTCCGCCGGCTGAGCCGTAGCTGGTGTTCCTGTCGACGACGGCGACTGCCTGATACTTCTTAGCAATCTTCCTGAACTCCTCGCTGGGGAAAGGCCTGAAGCCTCTGAGCTTCACCAGCCCTATTCCTTTACCGTCCCCCTGCATCATGTCTATCACGTCCCTGGCTGTGCCTGTCATGCTGCCCATGGTTATGAGCACAGCGTCGGCGTCCTCGCACCTGTACTCCTCGATGAACCCGTCGTAGCCTCTGCCGAAGACCTTCTTGAAGTCCTTGTCAACGTCTTCGATGACCTTCTTGGCTCGTTCGTGTGCCTGCTGGACCTCGTATCTGGCTTTGGCAATGTTTTCTCCCCTGGGCGGCCGTCTGAAGTCGTCGGGGTGTAGGCTGTACATCTCGTGCTTGTAGGGTGGCAGCCACTTGTCCACCTTCTCCTGGTCAGGCACCGTTGTGGGGGTGGCAGTTGCTGAAACGAAGTAGCCATCGTAGCACGGAGCCACGGGGAGGTAGATGTTCCTGTTCTCTCCGATCTTGTAGGCCATGAGTATGGTGTCTAGGACCTCTTGGCTGTTCTCGCAGTAGAGCTGTATCCAGCCGTTGTCGCGCTGGAGCAGGCTGTCGTTGTGGTCGGGGCGGAGCCCGCCTATGGGCGCTATCGCCCTGTTGACGAAGCACATCACTATGGGCAGCCTGAGGCCGGGGGGCATCCAGAGGGCCTCCTCCATGTAGCAGACGCCCTGGCTGCTGCTGGCTGTGAACACCCTGGCGCCGGCGGCGGAGGCGCCCACGGCGGCCGCCATGGCGGTGTGTTCCCCCTCGACCTTGATGTACTCGGCCTTCATGGTGCCGTTCTCTATTAGCGTGGCGATATGGCTGATGAGCTCGGTCTGGGGCGTTATCGGGTACGCGGGCACCACCTCGGCCCTAGCCAGTTTGGCGCCCCAAGCCGCGGCCTCGTTTCCCTCCATCATCCTTGTGAAGCTCATTGTGTTCCCTCCTTCACCATCTCTATGGCGTCCACTGGGCACTCGTTGGCGCAGACCCCGCAGCCCTTGCAGAACCTGTAGTCGAAGACGGGCTTCTTGTCTTCGTTGAGCATGACCGTGCCCTCGGGGCAGTAGGTCTCGCACTGGCCGCAGCCTATGCACTTCTCGTGGTCCGCCTTTGGGGCGAACGCCCTCACTATCTGGGCCATCACACCACCTCCGCCGCCACGTACCCCTTCTTACAGGCGTCGACGTTTAGCTCGCCAATCCTGCCTGGGAACGTGTGCATGATGGGCTCGTAGAGCGACTCCAGCTTAACCCAGTCCGTGGCCTTGGCTACCGCGCCCATCATTATGGTGTTGGTGATGGGTATGGCCCGGACCCCGAAGAGCTCGGCGCTGAGGCTCGTGGCGTCCACCGTCGCCACCTTGGATAGCTTGACGCCGAGGTCTACTTCGGCTGGGCTCCTCGTGTCGTTGAGTATAGCCGTACCGCCCTTCTTCAGCCCCTTCGTCACCGTCTCGTGCGCCGTGAGGGTTGGGTCCAGCACAACCAGTGCGTCGGGCTCGTAGATGCCGCTTGTCCGCCTGATGGGCTTGTCGTCGAGCCTGAGGAAGACGGTGACGTCTCCCCCTCGCCGCATGCCGCCGTAGACTGGGATCTTCTGGGCGTACTTTCCCTCGCTGAACGCCGCCTCGGCGAGCATGAGGGCGCCCATGACGGCTCCCTGTCCACCCATTCCGTGGAACCTTATCTCGATCAAATCGATCACTCAGAACATGTATTTGGGTGTTGAATCGTTAGATAAGACTTACCAGAGCCGGTCAACTATATATTGAACCCAGACATGGATCAACCGGTGTCCATGAGGCGCGGATTGTTAGCCATCGTCTCCCATCCAGACGACGAGACCTTCGGCTGCGGCGGAACATTAGCCGCCCACGCGGATGACGCTCGGGTGGACGTGCTTTGCCTTACATGTAACCCGCCGGATAGACGGGAGGAGCTGTTCTCCGCTGCCCAAGCCCTCGGGCTCGGCGAGCCCACCGTCTTCGATGATCTCCACGTCGAGAACAGCGCCCGGCTCATCAGACGCGTCTCGGACATTATCGTGGAGAAGAGGCCTAGGATCGTGATCACCCATCTGCCCTTCGACTACCACAGGGAGCACAGGGCGGCGTATGAGGCGGTGAGGGAGGCCGTGGAGTGGGCGGCCCACACCACTGCCTACGACGAGCCGTGCCTCGTGGAGCGGCTGCTGCTCATGGAGGTCAACACCCTCATCCCTCAGCCCCACGTCCTCGTGGACGTCACCGGGGCCATGGAACGTAAGATGGAGGCCGTGGAGCGTTACACGAGCCAGCTGGCCAAGTTCCCGTGGGGCTACTACCAGAACATTAACCTGAAGAAGGCCGAGCTCAGGGGCGTCCAAGCAGGCTGCGTGTACGCCGAGGCGTTCCTGGAGGAGCCGGTGCCGTCAAACAGTCCCTTCTACGAGGCCAAGGCGACGCGATTCCTCCTCTAGCGGCTCAACTCTTTTACCCTTCCACCCCGATATGGTTAAGGCGATGGCGTTGAACCTATACGGCCTCAAGGTGATCGATTTTCACTCCCACTTCCCGATCCAGAGAAGCGGCCCCAACACGTGGAGACAGCGTCTCGTCGACCAGTTCGGCGAGGAACGTGCCCAGGTGATCCTGGAGAACTCGCAGCGCTACAGGGAGGAGTGGAGGAGGATGTGGGGCTTCGATCCGCCGGAGACGGAGGTGCACAGCGACGAGGAGCAGGCGGAAAGGTGGGCGGCGGACATCGAGGCCAAGGGCGTGGAGCGGGTGAACTTCGTTACAGGCAGCGGCAACGACAGGCTCGCCGAGTTAGTCGCCATGCACCCCGACAGGTTCACCGGGTTCGCGCACCACGACCCCTTCAGCGAAGGCGCAGACAGAGAGCTAGAGCGCGCCGTCGAGGAGCTGGGGCTCAAGGGCTACAAGATGATAGCGTCCAGCCAGACCAGGCCCGTGGACGACAGGTCGCTTTACCCCCTCTGGGAGGCGGCGGAGAGGCTGAAGGTGCCGGTACTAATGCATTTCGGCGTCCTCGGCGGCGGCGGAGGCCCACCCAGGGACCTGAGGAACATGAACCCCCTCACGCTCTGGGAGGTGGCGTCCAGCTTCCCCACGCTGAGCTTCGTGATCCCCCACTTCGGGGCCTGCTACTGGGGGGAGCTGCTCCAGCTATGCTGGGCTTGCCCCAACGTGTTGATCGACTCCTCCGGCAGCAACCAGTGGATGAGGTGGATGCCCTACCAGCTCACCATGGAGAACCTAATCAGAAAAGTCATAGAGACTGTGGGGCCGGAGCGGCTGGTGTTCGGCACCGACTCCAGCTACTTCCCCAGAGGCTTCAGCCTGGAGTACCTACAGCAGCAGCTCATGGCATGCTACTCTATAGGTCTTGAGCGTAGCAGCATAGAGAAGATATTCCACGGCAACGCTGAGAGGCTCCTGGGGCTAGCCTGAAAGGGTTTTTATAACCTCCTTTGACTTTCGATACAACTCAGGTGAAACAGTTGTCCGACGCCCTCCCTCAGGCTCATTTCATCTACAGCGACTACGTCAGAGACGGCTTCAGGGCCGAGTTGGCGAAGACTCTTTGGGGCGTCATCCCGACTACGATGGGAGAGGCGTCGTTGCTTCTCAAGGGGATACGGGAGAGATACGGCTCGCCTCCGGAGGACCTTGAAGGCTTCAAGAAGGCCCTCAAGGGCTACCAGCGGGAGCTGGGCCTACTCACGGGCAGGGTAGACGAGGGTATCGACTCGCTGGAAATGGGCGTCGCGGAGGCGGGGCAGCAGCCCATGTGCCTCGCAGGCTCCAGCCTTATACTGAACAAGATCGCTTACGCTCACACCCTCTGCTCCATCGGCGGCGGATATGTACCAGTTTTCTATAACGCGGACTACGACGGCGTCCAGCCCGAGCTCCTGAACATCAGGCTACCGAGTCCCTCGGCGAGGGGCTTGCTGGTCACCTACCCGGCTGGCCCGGAGTATGAAGGCAGCCCCATCCACATGCTTCCCAACCCGCCCGAGGAGTGGCTCACCCAGACCGTGGAGAAGATCACCAGCAACTACAGGGGCGTCATGAAGGGCGTGAAGCCGGAGACCCAGGACCGCGTCACGAGGAACCTCAGCCACATACTCACCGTCATACGGGGCGCCTACTACTCCACTGGCAACGTCTCGGACTGGGCGGCGAAGATCATCGGCACCGTCGTCAACCTGGAGGCCGACCTCGGCGTGCCCGTGGTGTCGCCCTCCAAGCCGGAGATAAGGCCCTTCTTCCAGCGGGGCTACGAGACGCTCCTAGCCGAGCCCAACAGGAGCGGCTTCATCGAGGCCAGCAACGACGCCGCCGAGCGCGTGGAGACATATGGGTTCAGGCCCCAGATAGGGAGGCGGGGCAGGGACTACGTGCCGTTCTTCCTCGAGTGCTCCAACCCCGGCTGCAACAGGGCAAGAATTGAGCCCAGGTACGTGGGCGGCGGCTCAACCGCCTCTGTGAAGGGCAGGTGCCCCCGCTGCGAGACGACGTACGAGTACTCGTTCAGCGCCTCCAGCCCCGACCTCAGCGACGTGATCGACTGGATAAGCCCCAGGGTAGACTCGAGGCAGGTGATCGTTGACTCCGTGATGCCTGTGCTCGCCCACATAGGGGGCCCCGGTGAGACCAGCTACTACGCCGAGGTTGTCCCCGCGGCCCGGAGGCTCGGCCTACCGTTCCCGGCCTATCTCCGCTACACCAGAGCCTTCTACAACACGCCGTGGAACGAGATATACGCAGAAGAGGTGAAGGCGGCGGGGCACCCGACGATCCTCGGCGAATCCCTGTTCGAAGCCCTGGGGGAGTGGGTGAAGGCCCGGAACGAAGGCAACGGGGAGGCACTCAAGAGAAGCCACGACGCTATAGAGGCCTCGATAGAGGAGACGTACTCAAGCCTGGTCGCTGAAGCCGAGACGCTTCAGGGTGATGTGGACTCCATTAAGGGCAGACTAGGTAAGGCTAAGGATCGGGGGCCCCTCATAAGGGAGATGAGGGATAAGCAGAGCGCGCTGTACATGGTCGAGCAGTACCTCTCCTGGGCGTACGGTCGGTTCAGCCCAGAGCGCCGCGGCCAGGAGGTGAGCTGGGCCTGGATAGACCTAGCCCTGGTGACCGGTGTCACCGACGTGGTTGGGGTCTATCTCCGCCAGTACAACGAGCACACGCCGAACTCGTCGATGTTCTTCATGAACACCTAGTCGCCGTGGCGGTGCCTTAGGGGAGGCGAGAGCCTGAGCATTATCTGCATACGCTCGAATACGTCTACCCACTCGGACATCTCCGCCGCCAGGGCCTTGGGGCTCAGCACCCCAGCGCTGGGGCCTACGCCTATCTCCCTGGCCACCTTGGCCCTGTAGACGTTAAGCAGCCTGTCGCCGAAGCGTCCCACCTCCCAGAAGTCCTCTGATAGGAAGACGACGACGGGCACCCGGGTCGCCCCGAGTATCCTGAGCTCGTCCTGCAGCTCCTCCGAGGCGGCGCGGTCGATGATCCTGAGGTGAACCTGTGGGCCTATGGCGTCCGCTATCTTCTTCAGCATGGGGCCCTGCCTGGCGCAGTCGCCGCACCAGATGCCTCCGTAGACGAGTACGTTCATCTCTCTGCCGTACCCCTTGAGGCGTTCGACCTGCTCGGGCGTCAGGCCTGGCAGGCGGTTCATCGTCTCCCTCCACCGCTCGGCGTGTTGCTGGTCCTCCTTCTCAAGGAACTCCATGTACTCGGCGGCTTGGTCGAAGTGTCTTCTCCAGAACTCGTTTCTCTTGTCGTAGTAGGTTGGCTTCTGGGTCATGACTGCCCTCGCGTAACGACGGAATAAATTGTTTAGCCTGAGGTGACTCTCTCGTAGACCTCTAGGTACTGGCCCACGACCTTGTCGGTGGTGTAGCGCTCCAGCACGGTCTCCCTGGCCTGCTCGCCCATGCGCCTCATCTTCTCCTTGTCGGCGTTGAGCTCCAGCAGCCTCTCTGCGATGTCCTCGGGGTGCTTCAGGGGCACTAGGAAGCCGTTGCGGCCGTGCTCCACGATCTCGGGGACGCCGCCTACGTTGGTGGCTACGACTGGGAGCCCGCTGCTCATTGCCTCGAGGATGGTGAGGGGCGCGCTCTCGGTCTCGCTGCAGAGCACCAGGGTGTCGATGCACTTGAGCCGCTCCGGTATGTCGCTACGGTAGCCGTCGAGCAGTATGCTGTGGTAGAGGTCCAGCTTTTCGATGAGACGCTCAATCCTGTGCCTCTCGGGACCGTCTCCCACGAGGATGAGCCTGACGCCCGGCGCCTTCTTGGTGACGACGCACATGGCGTAGATGAGGTCTTCGATGCGTTTAACGGGCCTGAAGTTTGAGACGTGGCCCACGACGATGTCCCTGGAATCCAGCCTCTCCGGGTCGATGCACGCGTCGGGCTTGTACAGCTCCGTGTCCACGAAGTTAGGGATCACGTTGATCTCGTGGTTTATGCCCAGGTTGTTTTTAGCTTCCTCGGCCATGAACCGGGACACCGCGGTCACGGCGTCGGCGGCCTCCACGGAGTAGGTGTTCACGGGCTCGTAGGCGGGGTCGCTGCCCAGGAGGGTGACGTCTGAGCCGTGGAGGGTGACCACGTAGGGCTTGCCTGTGATCTGCCTGGACATGTAGGCGGCGGTGGCGTGGGGTATGCTGTAGTGGACGTGGAGCAGGTCAAGGCCGTGTCTCTCCGTGACCCGGCTCATCTCGCTGCCCAGAGCGATGGTGTAGGGCGGGTACTTGAAGAGGGGGTACTCGACGACGCTCACGTGGTGCATATACACGTTGTCGTAGTCTATTCCATGGATGGCGACGGGCCTCTGGTAGGTGATGAAGTGGGTCTCGTGTCCCCGCCTAGCTAACTCTACGCCCAGCCTGGTGGCGAGGATTCCGCTCCCGCCGAACGTAGGGTAACAGGTTACTCCTATCCTCAAGTCTACTCACTAACAGTAGCTAGGATCACGTGGAGACGATGGAATAAAAAGAGGGAGGTTAGGTGCCCTTCATGCGCTTCTCGACGCCAAGGATGGCGGCGATCTGCCCCTCGTGGTGTATGATCTCGCTGATGGCGAGCATCAGGTATGCCTCCATGGGCTGCTTGCCGTAGAACCAGTCGATCTCTTTCTTGAGGTCCTGCTCCTTTAGGCCGCTCAGTAGTTTGAAGACGTTCTCCTTGCCCTTCTTGCAGTCGCCCATTATCTTGTCGAGGCTGTAGCTCTTGTTGCCGACGTAGTCGGCGGGCCAGTCCTTGAGGACGTAGTCCTTGTCGGCCTTGACTATCTTGGGGAAGAACGTGAAGAACTCGCTGTTCATGTGCGTCAGTATCCAGCGGATGGTGTTGGCCTGGGGGCAGCTCTTCCAGTCGAGCTGATCCTCCGTCAGGTTCTCTGTAGCACGCTCAAGCCTGCTGAAGCCCACGTTGGCGAAGGCTTTCATGGTCTCTATCTTGTCAGACACTGTTTTATCACCGAGAAATCGGTAAGAAGAGGTTTGATCGGGGTCACTTATACCATACGGCAAAGCTTATAAAGAGAAAAAGGTTGGAGGCTACTTCTCGTGGAGCCTTTTGTAGGTGCCCCTGACGTAGGCGGCCTGCCCCCTGTGGTGGAAGACCTCCCCGATGTAGGCGAACATCCCTATCTTTCTCTGCCTCGTGCCGCCCCACATGGGTATCTCGGCCTCGAGGTCCTCGTCGGATAGGGCCTTCAGTTCCTTCACGGCGGCCTTGGTGCCTTTCTTTATGTCGGCCATGAGCTTATCCATGCCGTAGTCTTGGTCCCGGTAGTCCTCGGGCCAGCCCTTGGGGGTGTAGTCGGTTACTCCCTTGATGAGACGCGGGAGGCTGACGTTCACGATCCTCGAGATGTGGTTCAGCTGCCACTGGACGCTGTTGGAGACAGGGGTAGGCTTGAACTTGAACTCGTCCTCGGTGAGGCCCTCCACGGTCCTCTCGAGGGCTCCGACGACGTACTCCAGCTCCTCGGCTAGGATTGATCCTTTCGCGTTCATATTATCGCCACGATCGTGGGATGAACGGGCGCTTATAACGCGTTCTGATGCTACCTCAATCGCTTCCCGCTGACCCTGGAGAAGAGCTTGATTACGTTACCGCTCTTCAGGAGCCTGTGGAAGAGTCTGCCGCGGTCAGTCATGGTGTAGAAGTAGTGGCGATCTTCCCTCCGCTCCGTCAGCACACCCTCGGGCAGGAGGAAGCCGTCGATCCATTTCCTGAACTGGGCGTCGTTGCCCAGCACCTTGACGAGGTCCCACTTGGTCGCCTCCCCCTTCTCGGCCACACAGTCCAGTAGCTCCAGGGCTATGGTGTCGGGGGAGCGGCGTTCACTCAAATGGTTTCACTTCTTAAGCCGCTTCTGGAGATCGTAGAGCCGGCTGTACCGGCCTCGAAGCTGTATGTACTTGTTGATGTTGTATGCCCCCACCACGAAGTTGGAGCCCGGCGCCAGGATCATCCCTAGGATGAACATCGGGTCATCAAGGTTGCCGTAGCGGAGGCCGATGAAGAGGACGTAGAGCCCGAGCGCGATAACCAGCACGCCGGCTGCGGCCACGTACCTGACGCCCTCCAGCAGGTCCTTGATCAGCAGCTCGGAGTCTCCTCTGATCTCGTCCAGTATCTTGTTCCATGTGACGAGCTCCTCGTCGACGCTGTTCGACGCCATGGGTTTGATTCAGCTGAAACACGTTAAAACCCTTGTTCTGGAAACAGTTCAGGCGTTAATTCCAGTTACTACCCCGTGCTCCGGGTGGCGTCGAAGACCATGAGGGCGTTCATCCTTGTCCCGGTGGTCTCCTTTAGGGGCATCATCAACCCGTATACCCTAACTGTCTGGTTGAAGCTGAACATGGCGATGGGCTGCCCCGTGCCGCATATGGGGATGTAGTAGAGGTAGCCCTCGTGGCTTGCCAGCGGCACCTCCATAGCCACCTCATCGTTATCGTCGAGTATCTTGTAGGAGATCATCAAGTCTGTTGGATTCGATTTTCTGCCACCGGACTTGTAGAAGGTGTATGGAGCCAAGTCGAAATGCTTCCTAGAAAGGATGCCGCGGTACCACCGTCCCATCTCAGAGAACTCTATCCGCTCCACCTCAAGCAGCTTCACGGCAACGCCTCGAAAGTCCTTGATCTCCGATGCGTTACCCGTGATCTTGGCGGGTTTGGTGCCCCAGTAGCCCCACACAGGGTCGTTCCTGCTATATCTGGGATGTATCCTGTAGAATCCCCCGGTGCTGTTGGTCAGGATGTACGTCTCCACGTACTCGGCGGACACGGGGTCGATGACGTCCAGGCTGAGCACCTTGGGGCCCACGGGGTCCGCGTCCCAGTCGTGGAGGGGACTGTCCTCCTGATCGATTAGCCCCTCATAAACGGCTTCCTCTACGGAAACGGACGGGACCAACTGCGCAGGCGCAACCTCCTCTGGCTGGTAGAGGAAGACCGAAGCCAGCGTCACGACTATCAGGAACACGACGGTAACATTGACAGCTTTCTTCCACACGCCTCTGCACTCCAAGATTTTCAGAACAGTATCACAGATACGAGGTATAAACCTAGGGATTTGAACACGGGGGAGACTCTCAGCATATAAAGCCGCCACCGCATTTAACATAATTAGGATGACCAAGCTGGACCTGAGAAAGGAGCTGAAGAGGTACTACACGGCGAAGAGGAAACCCGAGCTCATCGACATCCCCGAGGGCAAGTTCCTCACCATACTCGGCAAGGGAGACCCCAACGACGAAGAGTATCAGCAGGCCATGATGGCCCTCTACGGCGTCAGCTACACCCTCAAATTCCACCAGAAAGCCAAGGGCAGGGACTACAACGTTATGCATCTGGAAGGCCTATGGTGGGTGAACGGCGGCGTCTTCGACCTCAACGACCCGGCGCCTCGTGAGCAGTGGCGGTGGAAGAGCATGATCAGGCAGCCCAACTTCGTGACGGGCGAGATGGTTGAAGAGATACGTCCCTCTGTCCGAGAGAAGAGGGGCACCATGGTAGACGATGTGAAGCTGGAGTCGTTCCACGAGGGCCTATGCGCGCAGGTGCTGCACGTCGGCCCCTACAACGAGGAGGCGCCCACCATCCAGCTGCTCCACGACTACATCACGGAGCAGGGGTACCGGATGCGCGGCGACCACCACGAGATATACATGAGCGACCCGAGACGGAGCAAACAGGAGAAACTGAAGACAATCATCAGACACCCGATTGAGAAGCGCTGATCTCCGGCCTCACGCAGGCAGCCTGCGTCGACGGAGATCAGTCAGAGAAGCACAGTAAGACAACCGTCTTGAGGCCGTTTGGGGCTCATCTTCTGACCACTATGAAAACGATTATCAACGTAATAATCGCTGTGACCTGAAGGATCTTTATCAGCGTCCCATTCCTCTCCCAGATCAGGAACTTGCCGCCGAGAACCCTCAGAGGATTCCTCGAGGTGAGCATCAGATACAGCAGCCCAGCCTCCTCCTCGGTGTAGGGCCTCCCGTCGACCTCCAACGAGCCCCCGTTAGTCG
>CAZTZC010000028.1:13483-19207 GCA_964618045.1 uncultured Candidatus Bathyarchaeia archaeon
GTGATTTTGAAGACGCCGTAGTTAACCGTGCCCTCGTCCGATCTCCAGCTGTACACGTCCGGACCATACACGCTGACGTAGTCATCCACGAAAGACGTGACCGTGGACTCCATCTCCTGCCTATCCTGTACGCTCACATAGGTTACGTTGGCCACCTGCACGAACACCTCCGGGTTCACGGCCGTCACGTTGAAGGGCGCATAGCCTCGAGCCGTGAAAGCCGCGTAGGTGTCGCCGATCCTCTCGGATTCGCCGGGCTGCTCGATCGGGCCCTGATTCGTCAGGCTGCGGAAGGCGGAGGCCGAATCGATCCCTATGGCGACGTCCCTCGTGAGGGCGTCCACTACCCCTATGAAGGGCATCTTGGTGATTATGCCCCCGCCCGAGGTGATGTACACGGGGATGAAGTAGTACAGACGCTGATTGATGCGGTAGAGCAGCCTGTTGCCGAGCTTGTAGTTGCTGCCGTAGAGCGTGAGCTTCTCCCTCACCTCGCTGTTCGTCTGGAAGGCGCTCACTGCCCCCGTGGGGCCGATGAGGGACGATGTGCCGTTGCCCGAGGAGACCCTCAGCAGCTGGGTCTCCCCCAGGTCCGAGCCGCCGCCGATGATGTACATCCCAGCCAGGTTCTTTCCTGCTGAGCCCCTGTACTCGGCCAGCTGAACCCCGACGAAGCGGACGCTGTCATCCTCGGTGAGGAGGATGTAGTTCACCTCCGTTCCAGGCGGCCTCTCATAAAAGTCTGACCCAGAACGCCACACATAGGGGTCTCTCACATGGTAATGGAAATCTATGTCCAGCTGTCCAGGTATATTGAAGAGAACGCTTCCCAGGAGGGCTTCGGGGTATCTCAGCTGGGGTATAAGCCAGTCCGGCGGGGGACCCCAGTCGGGGTAGTACTGCTTGTAGAATGACATGAGGAATCCGTCGTCCTGACCGACGGTGTAGCACGACATCCCCCCGTTTTCGATGTCGATGAGAATCACGGCGAAAAACCTGTAGTAGTCGCTGGCGACGAACCTGGAGTTCATGGGGTACTGCACGTAGACCTGCATCGCGTAGTACACCCTGTCGTTGCCGGCCACGATGTAGGGGTCAGGATCGATCTTCAAGCCACTGATCAGTATCCTCTCGACCCTCTTCACGACTTCCCGGTTGTAGAGCATCTCGATGGATTCCTGCGGGGGGGCGAAGGCGAAGCCCAGCTGCCCCTGAGCGAGGAACCAGAGCATCCTCTGCCACCCCGACAGAACATAGTCCGGCTCGCCGCCGTAGCTGATGTTCTCCACCTCGTTGAACCCCTTGACCCTAGGATAAACGATGTCGGATATCTCCTCCCCATAGTATATCCTGGGCTCCTTGCTCAGATGGAAGGCCTCCGTGATCGGCACCGATTCTCCCGAGTGGCTCTCGATAGCGAAGATGTTCGAGGCATGGGTGTAGATGAGCTGCCTGCTGATCCAGTCGTCACTCGGGTACTTTATGGAGGTTGGAGAGACCCAGTACTCCTTATCGTAGACGTAGACGATGTCAGGAGTCGGAATCTTGAGCCAGTTGACAGGGATCATGTTCACCATCCGGGTGAGAGCCGAATCATAGTCCCACTGCCGGACGAGGCTCAGGATCTTGGTCTCATTACCCGTCGGATACTGCTCGATGGGGCTGGTGACTATGGAGTCTATGCCCGCGGCCCACCTGGTCACCTCTATCTGCTTCGAGGTGAAGGGGAGCCACTCATAGGCAGCCCAGTTGTTGTTCCAGTTGAAGCTGTAGACCGCTATAAAGGCGCCGTTTATCGCGATTACTCCAATCAACCCGACAATGACCGCCGTTGCGAAGATGTTCTTCCTCCCGATGTCGGTGAGCCGCAGCGGGGGGCCTCCCCGATGGTATATTATGGAGAGTGCAAGGAAGCTGATGAGAAGCGTCAACGCTATGTAATAATAGTGCGGCGTAGTGATGTCCATCCTCCAGTAAGGGGCGTCGAAGATGAAGGCGAACGTGATGAGAGTCAGGATGATGAAGACGTTCCTCATCGCCGCCGTAGGCCTTGCATCGATGAAACCCTTAAACGCCCTCAGGGCAAGCCGCAACGATATCACTCCGAAGACCGCCAGGATCATTATGAACAGGAAGCGGTACTGCACCTCAATCGTCGGCATCAAACTGATCAACTCATCACCGGACGCGGGATGAAGAGCCAGCAGAAATATCCTAGGAACCAGGGACCAGCTACCAAAGCCTTTGATCATCATGTAGAAGACGTTCATGAAAGGGCCGACGAAGGGGATCTCCATGGATGATGCTATCACCACGAAAGCGATGACCCACTTGACCATCTGCCAGAGGGCCCAGGTCGACCTCCCCCATCTAATCTTCAGGTTTGGCATCGAGACGTCGGTTTCTATGCCTGATGTAGCTGACATCATCTTGACGTATTGCTGGATGCTGTCATATGCTTCATACAGGTCGCTTTTACCGACGGAGGGATTGATCACTAATAGAGCCAGAAACGCCGAGATGTAGAAGACGTAGTTGCTGTAAAAGACGGTCTGGAACCAGTTCAAGTTAGCCTTCTTAAGATACATCGTCTGATTGATGTTGAAGTCTAAGAGGACATTGAGCGACAATAAAACGGTCACAGCTAACATTACGAATAAGAACACCCAGACCGAATGTCTCCTTATGAACCCGGGTTTCTCAAGCAAAGATAATGGCTCCCTACAAGTTGTGATGAATACACCCGACTATAAGTACGTATAGCTGAGCATCGCGAGCGCCTCATGGATCAGCACAAGGGGCTTGCTATCATCCCCCTTGAAATGTCACGTCATCATCGCTGCCACTGAGGAAGCCGGTGGAGAAGAAGTAGCTACAGCCTAAGAACCCGACGCCCTCCTGGATAATTTTAGTTATGGTTAAATGCAGGCGTCTCAGGGTATCAGGATGATGATCGAAAACGGCGCCAGGAAGGAGCTGGAAAGCTACGTCTTCGAGAGGATGAGCGAGTCCGGGATCGTCGGGCTCAGTCTAGCCACCATCGAAGACGGGAAGGTAACCTACAGCAGGGGATTCGGGTTCAGGGACTTCGAGCAGGGGACCAGCGCGACCCCGGAGACCACCTACTGCATAGGCAGCGTCACCAAGCCCTTCACCGCGCTGGCGGTGATGCAGCTCCACGAGAGGGGCCTCCTGAGCCTCGACGACCCCATAGATAGATACGTGGATTTCAGGGCCAGGCCCATGGGGGAGCCCATACTTGTTAGACACCTCCTGAGCCACAGCAGCGGCCTACCCTCCCTCGGCTACGCCGAGGTCACCCTGGGGATGACCACGGACACGACGGACGCATGGTATCCCATCTCCAGCCCAAGCGACCTCCTGGTCTTCATGGAAAGCGCCGAGAAGTGGGCCCTAGACCGGCCAGGCCTGCGCCACGCCTACCTTAACGAGGGCTACATCCTGCTCGGATCTCTGATAGAGAAGGTCTCAGGCGTCGGCTACGCTGCGTACGTGAAGCAGAGCATCCTGGAGCCCCTGCAGATGCGGAGGAGCACCTTCGACGAGGAAGACGTCGAGAAGGACGAAGACGTGGCCACACCCTACGTTACCTCGCAGGAAGGCGAGAAGGTGGCCACAAGGTACCCCTACGGCCAGATGATAGCCGACGGGGGGCTAATGAGCAACGCCATGGACATGGCCAGGTTCGTGACGGCTCTCCTCTCCGGCGGAGAGCTGGACGGAGCCAGGGTGGCCAGCCCGGAGACCGTGAGGGAGATGATGGAGCCCAAGGTAAGGACCACCGAGGAACCCTACGACGGGGTGGGCTACCGCCACTACGGCTACGGGCTGCGGGTGAAGACGGGGTTCCTAGGCCACAGCCTTGTTTACCACAGCGGCAGCGTCTTCGGCTCCAGCGGCTACATGGGGCTCATACCTGACGATGGCGTGGGAGTCGTTATCCTCGCCAACGGAGGCTACTTCCTCGAAGACATCGGCGAGTATGCGCTGGCGCTCCTCACCGGCCGAGACCACCTGGAGATACCCTACTTCAGGAGGACGAGGCAGCTCGACGACCTCACAGGCACGTACACCACCTTCAAGGACACGTCCAGCTACGAGGTGTCCAGGAGCGGCGGCATCCTCGAGCTCACCATGAGCTTCGGCAGGAGGACGTACACGAGGCCCCTGATCCCCGTGGACCTGGAGGGCGAGCCCAAGGAGTTCAAGCTGTACGGGATAGACACCGTGACGCCTGTCCAGTTCTTCAGGAGGGGCGGCGAGGCTATAATGGTCTACGACCGCACGATGGCCAAGAGACGCACCCACAACTAATTCCTCTATTTTCCCCGGGTTCGACGCCAGCTCCATGCTCTTCTTATAATATTGCTCCAACAGATACTGTATGATAACGTTGTCTCGTCGGGTAGAGCTTCTTCTCGAGGCCCACAAGGAACTTAGACACACCGAATACAGGACTGTGAGGGAGCTATCCATCTGGGATCAGGACGCCGATCCCACGGAGCCCATAGTTGTCCGTAAGGCGCGGGCCCTCAGGCTTCTGCTTGACGAGACCCCCGCCATCATCATGGACCATGAACTCATCGTGGGGCTCCGTACCATCTACGGCGCCCTGGATGAGGGGGAGAACGTGTTCGGCGGCACCTACATGCTCCCCGTGAAGCCGGCGACCATGCACAAGAAGTCTTTCTACCCCGGGTACCTCACCGACGAGGAGGCCGCCGCGGCGCAGGAGATGGGCGTCTCGGAGGGCGGCTACACTAGCCACGTGCCCTTCGGCACAGAGAAGGTGTTGAGGCTTGGGCTGCGGGGCGTGAGGGAGCAGGCCGCCGCCAGGCTCACCGAGCTGGGGGAGGATGGGGAGAAGGCGGCTTTCCTCAAGGCCGTCCTCTTATCTCTCGACGCCGTCACGGAGCATATCAGGAGGCACGCGGACGAGTCGCTAAGGCTCATCGGGGAGACCCGGGACGAGGCAAGAAGCGAAGAGCTCAAGACGATAGCTGACGTCTGTCTATGGGTCTCCACCGAGCCCCCGAGGACGTTCCGCGAGGCCCTCCAGCTTTATTGGTTCTGCTGCCTAGCGATGGCCGCCGAGAGCCAGAGCTGCATCCCCATAGGCAGGTTCGACCAGGACCTCTACCCGTACCTGGAGAGGGACCTGGACGCGGGGAAGACCACCCTCGGCGAAGCCCAGGAGCTCCTGGAGTGCCTCTGGATAAAGCTCAACTTCGAGTCGGACCTCACCACCGACACGTGCAGGAACATCACCCTCGCGGGGCAGGGGCAGGACGGCCTCGACGCCACCAACACCCTCACCTACATGTGCCTCGACGCGTCCCACCGCCTCCGGCTGGCGGACCCCAAGCTCAACGTACGGTTCCACGGCGGCTCACCCGCCCGGCTCCTCAGGAAGTGCGTCGAGATGGTGAAGGATGGCCTGGGAGGCTTCCCGGCGTTCTACAACGACGAAGCCATCATCGAGGGGCTGAACCGGATGGGCGTCCCCCCGGAGCACGCCCGCCTCTACAGCTGCGACGGCTGCCAGGAGATCATCCTCCCGGGGAGGGGCGACTTCTACCCAGTGCACACGGCGGTCGACCTCCTAGCGTGTGTCCAGAGCACTCTCGGCGTCCCGCCGTACCTCGTGGAGCCAGGCGAACCTGAGCCTCCTCAACCCGAGGCGAGGGGCTACGGCGGCTTCGA
>CAZTZC010000029.1:0-18891 GCA_964618045.1 uncultured Candidatus Bathyarchaeia archaeon
AAGCGACAGGTCTGACGGCGTCTGGACAGCAGCCTAACCCTTTCCCAGCCTCCTCGTACATGTCGCTGAAGTCACCGCCACGACGAATCGTCATTACGTAGGGCCACAGTGCGTTCCAGGCGAAGTCACATAGCCCTTCAGGCTTTGACTCGCTGTCGACGATGAATTCCTGTCCTACTTTAAGGTACGGACATGGGCCATTGTACTTTAACGTTAAAGGCATCTTATCGAAGACCTCTTCGGGTCTAGGCACCTTCAACACCGTTAATTTGACCTTTGGGTTTTCGCTCATCCCGGTTCACCATTCTCGGTATTCTATAGCTCCTACCTCGGAGCCAGGTTCATCAGTTAACCATCAATGATGATTAATAGAAGAACCTAAGTCTACTTTACTATTACAAATATTTAATGATTTATCCAATAAATTTAATTACAGTTTAGGCTCAGAACAATTCAACGCAAGAAGGCATATTGATGGCTTCCGACAGCTCATCCGAGGCCCTTGTACCCGGGAGGCTCACACTGCCGGCACTAGTGATGTCTCGCTTCGCCTTGCAGCCGTCGACGCTCCTAGTCAGCCTCCTGCTCATCGACATCGGGGGCACCTTCGGCCTCCCAATCGGCATAGTAGGGCAGCTGAGGACAACCGCCTCGATCGTCGGCGTCGTATCCGCCCTTCTGATGGGAGCCTTGAGCGTCAGGTACAGGCATAAAACGTTGTTAATGGGGGGACTCCTCATCCAAGTCGTCTCGTCCATCGGGTGCAGCCTGTCCGTCAACTTCGCCACGATGCTCTTGTTCAACTCTCTCGCGGGGCTCAGCACAGTGATGGTGGCGCCGATGACGGTGGCCCTAGTCGCCGAGCACCTCCCCCTGGAAAGGCGGTCGGGAGCCATCGGCTGGGTCATCGCAGGCCAGTCTCTGGCCTACCTCGTAGGCGCCCCACTGATCGGCTTCCTATCGGGCTACGGAGGTTGGCGCACACCCTTCGTCGCCTTCGTCTTACCCTCCGCCCTCGTGGCCCTGCTGCTGTCCCACTGGGGGCTACCGGATAGACCCCGGTCTCAGCAATCGGCTGAAGGCCGGTCCTTCTCGAGGGGCTTCAAAGCCGTCCTGACTAGCCGGTCGGCCGTCGTCTGTCTCCTGTGCCTCGTCCTTTCAATGGTCGGCTTCCAAGCCGTTTTACTCTATGCGGCGTCGTTCCTCCGGCAGACCTTCAAGCTGTCGACGGGGGTGACATCCCTGCTAATCTTGGGTTCGGCGATATTTTACACCCTAGGGAGCCTAGGGTCGGGCCGGCTCGTGAGCCGGCTGGGCAGGAAACGTACAGTAGTCATCGTTAACCTGTTGAGCAGCGTTGGCGTGATAGCGTTCACCAACCTCACGAGCTTCCTGACGGTGATGTTCTTTTATTACCTGTGTGCGCTCTTCAGCGGCGCTGGGTTCGCTGCTTTCCAGAGCCTCATCGTCGAGCAGGTCCCTGAGTACAGGGGAACGGTTATGTCACTGACGTCTGCGGCGAACAGCTTGGGTACGGCTCTTGGCGCCGCTATAGGAGGAGCCATCTTGCTCAACTTCAGCTTTGGCGCCTTGGGGACCGTGCTGGGAGCAGTAGGCTTGGTATCTATGGGAATAATGCAACAGCTTGGCTCAGACCCAACCAGAGCCCATGGCAACGCTTAGACGCGTGTTTCAGCGTGGGCTTTCGTGCTCAGAAAACGCGTGCCACCTCAGCCCCACCAACTTTTAAAAACCATATAACAGCATACCTGTTATTTCAGGAAAAAATTTTCCAGCAGCCCCAATGATTTTTGAGTAGTCGAAACCATGTTTATTACGTCGGTGCCAGTGACGGGATGAGATAAATGAATGAAGCAGTAAAGGAAAGGTTCCTGAAATACTGGAGGGAGTACTTCGACGGAGCCGAGCTCCCCCTCGCGGCTTACTACACAGACGAAGACAAGGTCCCCGAAAACGATCCCTCAGCCAGCCATTGCCTCATCGCCGACCTCGACAAGGTGAGGAAAGGCACGCCGCTCCGGTTCGGCTCCGCCTCCATAGGGTGCCCGGGTGGCCAGAGGTACTCCGGTTTCAGGGCGGCCCTCGGCGAGGGCTTCGAGTACTTCCTTTCCTACGGCATCCCCGGCAAATTCGAGGGAGAACGCTACAAGAAGTCTCCTGAGCTGGTGCGAGAACTGATGCTTGAGTCGCCGAGGTTCGTCGCGCCGAGAAGGTACCTCGTCTTCAAGCGTTGGGACCAGTTAGATGGATCGGATGAACCGGAGATAGTCGTCTTCTTCGCTGAGCCAGACGTCATCGCCGGGCTGTTCACTCTAGCCAATTTCGATACGGTCGGGGAAGGGGTCGTGGCTCCCTTCGGTTCAGGCTGCTCCTCGATAATAATGCATCCATACCTCGAAGGAGAAAGAGAGAGGCCCCGCTGCGTGTTCGGGATGTTTGATATCTCGGCCCGTCCTCACGTCGGCTCCGGCTACCTGTCGTTCGCCGTGCCGATGAACAGGTTCATCCAAATGGTCGAGAACATGCCTGAGAGTTTCCTGATCACCCGTACCTGGGGAAAGATCAAAGAGAGACTGTAACAAAGCACTCTTCACCTTCCAAGGTGAACCTGGCATCCCCCTCAAAGATGATGTGCATGTGCTCTCGTCCCTAATGGTAATGGTACTTCGGACGCGTTAACCCCGGGGGAGCCCTAGGAGTTTCTTAAGATAACACCGTAAAGGGGATTAGCTGGGTCAACGGGTTCCATAATTCTCTCAAGGCGCCACCCGGTGCCAATTATGAAACCTTCAACATCCTCTGGCTCAAGCATGTAGAGATCAAACCAGTCACCCTTCGAGTTTTCAAAGTTAACCCTGATTCGAACCAACCCGATCGGTTTACCGTTTTCTCTGTTACGTTGATGATAGGCGAAGTGGATGGGGTTACTGGTTTTACTCGGGTCTCTGGCGGAAGCCAGTAGCAAGCCGTCAGGTCTAACGACTTTGCCGAGGCCTCGCAGCATTTTCCTACTACCCTCCAATCCACACAGTCCAAGACCATTTCCGAACAGGGCGGCGGTATCGAAAGAGTTATCAGGGAACTCGGGGTTCATCGCGTCCATCACGATACAGTTCTCGACCCCAAACCGTTTCGATGCTTCCACAGCATACTTGGAGATATCTATCCCAACTGCCTCTATGCCTTTTTCCTGAAAATACTTCATGCATCTTCCACTGCCACAACCTACATCCAAGACCCTGCCTTGGACGAGTTTGGCTAATTCCTGCTCTACAGGATTCCATTCATCGTATTCTCTATAGTATCCTTCGGTCTCGATGAGGTCCAAGTATCCGTCATCACGCTCAATGACATGTACACTGGTAGGGTCATCGAAGTAAGCCATGAGAGCTAACCCGAAGGTATCTACCATTCTGTGTCCTTGATATTATGATTACTTTTGATAAATAAATGGCTAGGAAGACTTTGAAGCAGCGTTTCTAATGAATATCTTACACGTGTGAAAAACCATTAATCTCCAGTAGAAAGAGGCGTCTGGACACAGTATTCAAGCTCCATAGGAATCCTTGAAAATCTCATCGATATGAGGATAAAATCAGAGGTTTGGTAAAACCCTATAATATTATGATTTTATCTACGAACCACCGCAATATGTGTTGAGAGATATGTCTGTTCAAGATGCGATCAAGACGAGACGGAGTATCAGGAGGTTCAAAGACAAACCTGTTACAATCGACCAGATGAGGAGAATAATCGAGGCGGGAACCTACGCGCCGTCCGGTAAAAACGGTCAACCGTGGAGATTCACCGTGCTCACCGGACACGAAAAAGACGCGGTGACAGACCTAATGGACGAGGCGTTACAGGGCTTAGCGGAAAAACACGGGAACGCGGTGATGGGTTCTTCGCTGAACACCTGCGGCGTCATGAAGAACGCTCCCGTGCTGGTACTCGTGTGGAACAAGGGAGGATTAACGGCGCCGAGGCTTCAAGAGATGGTGAGTAGAGTCTCGGAAATATTCCCGGACTCTGAGAAACTGCTTCACATGGTTGATGTCCAGGGGGTAGCCGCCGCCATCCAAAACATGTTGTTGATGGCTCATGTCATGGGGTTGGGTAGCTTATGGATAAACGACGTCTACTACGTGCTAGACGAGTTGACGGGGTACTTCGATAACTCATGGGAGCTGGTGGCCGCGGTCTCTTTCGGGTATCCGGCTGAAAGCGAGAAGCACAAGTCTCCGCCACCAAAACTGACGGTCGATGAGGTAACCGAGTTCAGGTAACCTCGATCCAATCACAGGGCTCGCTACTAACCACGTTCAGAGCCTTTAAGCGTTTTATCGAAGATGCATCGAACTGCTTTTACCGTCCGTTGACGATAAGGTCATGATCCACCTTGTCCGATGAGCTCGACCTATCCCCCGCCGAGAGGAGGGTCTACGAACTGGTCTGCCAGGGAGACGTCATGTGCAAGGAGGTGCCCCGGATGGACAGCGGCGCCATCCCCAGCCTAATCCAAATGGGGCTCGTGGAGGTATACACGAGGCGGGTCTCCTCCTCCCGAGACAAGAGGCACAAGTATCTCAGACGCGTCTAGTCCTGCTCAGCTACCTCGAACGGCTCCTCGTCGCTGAACGACCACGGGAAAGGCGAAGGCCTGTCCCTGGGGTAGACCTCCAGAAGCCTCCTACGCAGCTCCATGTCGCGGGGAGTGAAGGGAGCCCTATCCCTCTGGAAGAGCACCACCCTGACCCTGGAGATGTAAGCCCCCAAGGTGTCCGCCTTTATGAGGGCCTCGTCCCTGAAATCCTTGTAGAGGGAGAGCTCGTGTTTATTACTCGGGATGTTGACGGGCTTGACCTCGAACTCCGTCGATAGCTCTCCGCTCAACTCGTCGACGTCCACATCACTCCACCACCTGTATCTCACGTAGTTATACTTGCGGCTCAACTCGCTATGATGAGGGAAACCGCGTAATATTTGGCTATCTAAACGGCTTGACGCCTGCTAAACCCTTTATCGTCGTAGCCGCGTATCATCAATGATACCAATTGAAGTATGAAATCGTCATCAAGAACGGCCGCGTCATGGACGGCACAGGCAACCCGTGGCGGTGGGCCGACGTCGGCATAGTCGGCGACACCGTGAATACCGTCGGCGACCTCGGGGGAGCCGAGGCAGGGAGGGTCATAGACGCAGGGGGGCTGATAGTCGCCCCCGGCTTCATAGACATCCACAGCCACTCGGACATCCCGATACTCATCGACCCCCGGGGGCTGAGCAAGATCCATCAAGGCGTCACCACCGAGGTGGTGGGCAACTGCGGGGGAAGCGCGGCCCCCATGAACGCATCCGTCAAGGAGTACAAGGAGACCTACGCGCGGAGCTCCGTCCCGGACGACTTCATGTTCGACTGGGAGACCATGGGCGACTACATGGGCAGGATAGACAGGCAGGGCGCAGCCCTGAACATAGCGCCTCTCGTCGGCCACGGCACCGTCCGCCAGAACGTGATGGGCCACGAGAACCGGAAGCCCACCTCAGGGGAGCTAATGGAGATGAAGAGGCTCGTGGACGAGGCGATGAAGGACGGGGCCTGGGGGATGAGCACGGGCCTAATCTACCCGCCGAGCGTCTACGGCGACACCGAGGAGATCACCGAGCTAGCCAAGGTGGTGGCCGGGCACCGGGGAGTCTACTGCAGCCACATCAGGGGCGAGGGGGACACCCTCCTCGACGCCGTCAACGAGGCATGCACGATCGGGCGCGACGCGGGGCTCCCCGTCGAGATAGCCCACTTCAAGGCCAGCGGCCAAAAGAACTGGGGGAGAACCAGGGAGAGCCTCGCCCTGGTCGCCGAACAAAGGAAGAAGGGCGTGGACGTCACCTTCGACCAGTATCCGTACATCGCCAGCAGCACAGGCCTCACGGCGCTGCTGCCCCACTGGGCCCACGAGGGAGGCGCAGAGAAGATACTGGAGCGCCTCAAGGATCCGGCGACGCGTGAACGCATGAAGAAGGAGCAGCGGCTCGGCTACCCTCCCGAGAACATATTGGTCACCAAGGCCAAGAACAACCCCCGGTACACGGGCAAGAACCTCAGGGAGATCGGGGAGATGATGGGCAAGCCTCCCATGGACGCCATGTTCGACCTCCTCATAATGGAGGACACCCAGGTCCCCAGCGTCATGTTCGGGATGAATGAGGAGGATGTCCGACGCGTCATGCAGAGCCCCCTCGGCATGGTGGGAAGCGACGGCTCAGCCATATCCCCGGAGGGCATCTGGGCCGACATGAAGCCCCACCCAAGGTACTACGGCACCTTCCCCAGGGTCCTAGGCCACTACGTCCGAGAAGGCGTCATAAGCCTCCAGGAGGCCCTGCGTAAGATGACGAGCGCACCCGCCCAGAAGATGGGCTTCAAGGACAGGGGCGCCCTGCGGGAGGGATACAAGGCCGACGTGACGGTCTTCGACCCGGCCACGGTGAAGGACGAGGCCACGTTCACAGACCCGCAGAGATACGCCTCAGGCATCCCCTACGTCCTGGTCAACGGGGTACCTGTTATCGATGAGGGAGATTACACGGGCGCGTTGCCTGGAAGAGCGCTAAGAAAAACCTGAACCCATTTTTCTTTTTACCGATTCACCAAGAAAAAAGTTAGAGGTTGTTCAGCATCCTGAAGTCCTCTTTCATCGTGTTCAGGACCACGTGGGTGTTGGTTCGCTCCACGAAGGGCATGCTCAGCAGGTCCTTAGGGAACTCGCTGAGGTCCCTCCTGTTCCTGAACTTTGCCACCACTATGGAGTCGATCTCACCTGTCACGTCGTAGACTGCGCAGACATAGGGCAGCTTGGCGATCTCCTCCTGGGTCTCCAGGAGCTTGCCCCGGCTCACAGTCATCTCGGTAACCACCGTGAGCTCGAACCCCAGGCGCTCGAAGTCCAGCATCACAGTGTACTCCTTTATCACCCCAGCGGACTCCAGCCGCTGGATGTGGCTGATCACCGTGGCCGCAGATATGCCTACAGCCTTAGCAAGCTCCCTGTAGCTTCTCTTAGAGTCTAAGAGGAGCTCCGCGAGTATCTTCTTATCTATCTCATCGAGTGCAAACATCCTGACACCTTAACATATGTAGGTTAATTTACTATTCACTTATACGGATGTATATTAAACTTGCCATAAACTATATATACGTTTAATGCAACGGAGGCTCTATGACCATGAACCAGAGCCAAGCCGGAGGCATAGCCGCAGCGGTCACCGTGTCCATAATCTGGGGCCTCAGCTTCGTCGCAGCCTCCATGGTTCTCACCACCCTCTCCCCTGTGGTCCTAGCCACGCTGAGGTTCACAATAGCGTCCGTCCTCTTCCTCCCAGTGATCCTGAGAGAGCTTAACCGCAGAGCCAAGCCGACTGTCAGCGACCTGAAGGAGACGGCGTACCTCGGGTTCCTCAGCATAAGCCTGTACTTCTGGCTACAGTACACGGGCGTCAAGTACGCCGGCGCGGGTGTCTCGGCGCTGCTCGTCGTAGGCTTCATACCCATCCTAACTGGTGTCGCGTCCTCGTTCATGCTCGGCGAGCCCCTGAGTCGCTGGAAGGTAGCCGGCTCGGCGTCGGGGTTCCTCGGCGTAGCCCTGATAACAGCCCCCAAGCTCACGGACATACAGGTCAATATGGGATTCCTGTTCGGCGTGGTCTGCCTGCTCGGGAACGCCGTTTGCTGGTCCCTATACTCGACGATGAGCAGGAGGCTTATGCAGAGGACCGGCAGACCCCTCATGGTAACGGCCTACGTCACGCTGTCAGGCACGCTTGTGCTGCTCCCCCTATCCCTTGCGTCGGACTGGTCCGCGGTTGGGCTGCTCACGCAGAGCCAGTGGCTGAGCGTCCTCTACTTGGCGATAGTCTGCAGCGGGGGAGGGTACCTCCTATGGAACTACTCACTGAGCAGGCTCGAGTCGGTTCGCGCCGCGATATGGCTCTACCTCGAGCCTGTCGCCGCGTTCATCGGGGAGGCGGTGCTCCTCGGAGTGATGCCCGACGCGTTGACCGCGGGGGGCGGGTTACTCATCATGGCAGGCGCCCTACTGGCCTCTGCCGCGAAGAAGTAAACTTGCCCTGAACGCGTCAAGGAAGGTTAACATATGTACCATATATAGCATCTAAACTATACATATGTTCAGTGTTTTCGCCATAAACTATATATGCGTGTAGACCGCTCATGGAAGGTATGCCTCAGACATTAACAACCAAAGACGCCGTGGAGCCCATAATGGAGCTCATCAAGCGTCACGACACCAAATACATCCGTCTCATAGTCATCGACTCCATGGGCAGCCCCAAGGCCATGTTGATCCCCGAGTACAACATGCGGGACGCTCTGACCAACGGCATAGCCTTCGACGGCTCAAGCATACTCGGCTTCGCGGAGGTTAACAAGAGTGACCTCAACCTTCACCCCGACCCGTCCACGTTCCTGGTCCCCATGTGGGAGACCCCAGGCATAGCCCTGATGTTCTGCTACGTCGGCAACCCGGACGGGACGCCGTTCCTCGGAGACCCCAGAGGCTTACTGAAGAGGACGGTGGACGAGCTGGAGAATAAGGGTCTGGGCTTCAACACGGGCCCAGAGCTGGAGTACTTCTACGTCACCAGCGAGAACGGCTCCATCGTGCCCTTCGGGAAGGGTGGCTACTTTGATCTGCCGCCCCTCGATCCCACCGAGGACGTGAAGCTGGAGACCCTCATGTGCCTGGAGGCCGCGGGGTTCCAGCTCGACCGTGTCCACCACGAGGTGGCTTCAGGTCAACAAGAGATCAACTTCAGGTACAGCGACGCCCTGAGCACAGCCGACAGGGTGATCCTCTACAAGCTCGCGGTCAAGACCATCGCCGAGAAGCATGAGGTCACCGCTACGTTCATGCCCAAGCCTTTCTGGGGCATCAACGGCAGCGGCTGCCACGTGCACCAGAGCCTCATTGAGCTTGAGACGGGGCGCAACATGTTCATGGACGAGGACGCCGAGCACGGGCTGTCCGAGACGGCTCGCCACTACGTCGGAGGCATACTGAAGCACGCCCAGGCCATGTCGGCGGTGGTGGCGCCCCTGGTGAACAGCTACAAGAGGCTGGTGCCCCACTACGAGGCCCCGGTCTATGTGAGCTGGGGCTTTGCGAACCGCTCCGCCCTCGTCAGGGTACCCTTGGCGCCGGGTGAGAAGAACACGGTGACAAGGATCGAGTATCGGCACCCCGACCCGTCAAGCAATCCTTACCTCACGGCGACGGTGCTGCTCAAGTCGGGCATGGAGGGCGTCGACAAGAAGACGGAGCCGCCGGAGCCCATCTCCGACAACATATACCACTTCACTAAGAATGACATCAAGAAGCTAGGCGTAGAGGTTCTGCCCGAGCACCTCGGGGAAGCGGTGGAATGGTTCGAGGAGGACGCCACCATGAAGGAAGCCCTCGGCGACTACCTCCACAGTAACTTGGTCGAGCTGAAGCAGACAGAATATGAGAGCTACCTAGAGTACACGGGCGTCGAGTGGGCCGCGAGCAGACCCAAGATCACGCCATGGGAGTACGAGCAATACCTGACCAGGTGCTAGCCCCCGATCTATTTTTCAACGTCACATCCCATCTCCGCGATCCTCTGGGGCAGGTCGTCCAGCTCTGAGGTCATCCTCTCGTACCATCTGTCCAGGGTTTCTCGGATGGAGTCCTTAAGCCTATCAGGGGGCACGGCCCTGTAGACGTACTTGTAGCCTCCGAGCCCTATCAGTTCCTCCTCGCGGGTTGCCAGCCCCTTCTCCACGAGGTTCTGGAGGAGCCTCTGGGCGGTGGACCTGCTCTTGTCCAGCAGATCTGTGGCTTCCTGTATTGTGAGGGGTCCGGTGTTGACCAGCGCACAGTAACCCTGTATCTCGGTGGTCTTTATCCCGAGGGCGCACTTCATGAGCTCCTCTGGCCCTATCTCCGGCGCGTTTAGGATGCTCTGGATCTCTCTTAGACTCATACCTATGTTCAATGATGGTGAACATCTTTAAATACCTTTATATTTATCAGCCATGAACCAGTATCTGAAACCTAATGAGTAAACCCATAGAACTAACAGACTCCAACTTCGACAAGTTCGTGAAGGAGAACGGGAACGTGGTCGTAGACTGCTGGGCCGCCTGGTGCGGGCCATGCAGGATGCTGAGCCCCATAATCGAGCAGCTGGCGGAGGAGAAGGCCAACATAGCCTTCGCCAAGCTCGACGTCGACAGGAACAGGACGGTGCCCATGCGGTACGGCATAATGAGTATCCCCACCCTACTCTACTTCAAGAACGGGAAGCTCGTAGACAAGACTTTAGGCGCGCTGCCTAAGCAGATGGTCGAAGCCAGGCTAGCGGTATTCGATTAGCCTAGGCTCGGCTCCTCAATTTTTCGGTTATCTTCAGAAGCTCCTCAGGGCTTATGGGCTTGAACAGCACCTCATCCGTCCCAAGGTCCTCTGGGTCCATGTTCTCCAGCAGCTCCGTGTGGCCCGTCAACAGGACGACGTTCAGGTTTTTGTTACGCGACTTTAACCTCTTCGCCAACTCGGTTCCCGTCGTGTCAGGCAGCTTCAGGTCTAGGATGGCTAGGTCGAAGTCGCATTGGCTCGCCTTCAGCAGAGCCTGGTTCCCTGTGGACGCGGTCTCCACGTCGAAGCCAGCGTCCTGGAGAAGCATCCTGAAGGTCTCTGTGAGGAACTCGTCGTCGTCGACTATGAGCACTGATCCGTTGCCTCCAGGGATCAACGTGGCCTGTTCCTGGTACTCTATCAGGGCCTCCGAGAACTCTGGGTGCCCCTCGAGGATGTCGACGATTATCTCTAGCCTCTGAACGATGTCGTCCAGCTTTTTTTCATGCTCGTTTAGGACGTTGATTATTAGGTCGAGCACGTCTATTCTTTCAGTGAAGCTCATATGGGCACCGGCTTACCGTACAGATCATAGTGTGTATTGATTAGGTATTTTAGTTTTAAGACACCTTTTTGAAGAAATATGTTGACATATATATTTCATTGATGCTAGTGAATGCTTATTTTTCTCGTTTAACCTACACACATACGCTGTTTAACGATTATATCGACTGATTTCATCGTTTTCTAAGGTTTATACACTGTGTATATAGAAATAAGGGGCTAGAATGTGTATGTTTTTCTTGTTAACCGTTACTCGTTAGATAGTTTTTCCATTATCGTCCGTTTGGAAAACACACCTTCAAGTGGTATTCCTCTGACTAGCATTGCTGGTTCTGTGAGGAACCGTGTCTCAGCGCGAGCCCCACGCATGTCAGCATGTTGAGCTCCTTCACGGTCAGCTTCGGGTGTTCCTTGGATATCTCGGATACGTGTCGTTTGACCGCGACGCGTTTTGGGCACTATGGGATTGTGAAGAGCACTATGTCGGGCTCCGGGTTCATGCATTTTTTTCCCTGGGCGGCGGTATGTGGTTTTACCGAAAAAGTTAAAACCCGCATATCGCTAGTGATAAATAGGTGTAGTGGTGGGAGCATTCCTCATACCCCTGATAGCCATGCTGGGAGTCATCCTCCTCGTGGCCTCCGTTCTGATGGGCGTAACCTTCTTGGTGAGCCTCGTCCTGACCCTGTTACTGCTGCCCTTGAAGATATTCTTCTGGATAGTTAGGGCGATCCTGAGGATATAGGGTCTCGACTTGATAGACATGGGAAGGTAGACAGGGCTGTAACCGCACATTATTAGTGTTTAAATATCATCGGGTTATTTGCTCAGAGACCACGGTCCCCCACATGATAGAAGTAGTAGGAGTACTGGCTGCGTTCGTCACGATCTTCATACTCAGGGCGAGGAACATCCAGTTCTACGCAGCCATAACGGTCGCCGCGATAATCATAGGGCTGACCTCCGGGGGGCCACCGGCCGTGATATTCGAGGTTCTGTTCAAGACGATGACGGCGACGAGCACCTGGACCCTCTGCATAGCAGTCGCCCTCATATCCGTACTCGGCTACGCGTTGAAGGAGACGGGACTCATGGTCCGGTTCATCGAGGGCCTGAGCACGGTGCTGCCCGGCAGTATACTCCTCGCGACTATACCCGCCCTCTTCGGGTTCCTGAGCATGCCTGGCGGGGCCCTCATGTCTGCGCCGTTCATCGAGCCCGAGGCAAACAAGCTGGGTTTGAAGCCCGAGCACAAGACCTACTTCAACGTCTGGTTCAGGCACCTCCTCTACTGGACGAACCCCATCACCTCATCGACGATTATGGCGGTGACCCTCTCGGGTTTCCCCATCAACACCTGGCTCAAAGTCCAGTCTCCGCTGTTCTTCATCATGGTGGCCATCGGGTTGATCGTGGGCCGTAGATTCATAACCGTGAAGAGGGAGAACGGCGGCCGAGAGGCCCTTGACCTCGGGACCCTGCAGGGCGTCGTGCCCATACTGCTAGCCGTGGGGCTGACTCTGATTGGGCTCACCGTGTGGATAAGCCTCGGCGTCGGGATCATCGTGACGTTCATACTGGGGAGAGTCGGACTCCGCGACGCGTCGAGGATGATCGTCGGCGGATTCAGCCTGGAGATAGTCCTCTCCGCAGTCTCCATGCTCTATCTGCGAGACATGATACTGGCTTCGGGGAGCGTGACGAGCCTCTTCGACGCCGTCATCGGCTCAGGGATCCCTGTCATCATCGTCGCGATGATCATCTCCATAATGATCGGCGCCGTCTCGGGTTCCCCTGCGATGGGCGTCGGCATAGGCTTCCCCATACTGCTTCCCCTCTTCGGGGCCCCGAATGTCCACCTAGCGAGCATAGTGTTTCTCGGCATCGTTTGCACCTATATCACCTCGCCCCTGCACCTATGCCTAGTGCTCACCAACAGCTACTTCAGGTCCGACCTGAACAAGGTCATCCGGTACCTGGCGCCGTCCAGCGCCGCGCTATACATCGTAGGGCTCGCATACCACCTCGCTCTCAACAGCATGTGACGGGAAACCGATTTATTCGGCTGCTACTTAGCTTGAATGGTTCCGTTGGGAGTCCTCCTCACACCCATAATAACGAAGAAGACGCTGAGCCTAGACGACCTCAAGGGCAGAAGCTTCGCCGTGGACGGCTTCAACGTGCTCCACCAGTTCCTCGCCCTCATCAGGGCCAGGGACGGGACGCCCCTCATGGACAGAGAGGGGAGAGTCACCAGCCACCTCGTCGGCCTAGCCTTCAGGACCACCCGGCTCGTCTCGGACTACAGCATGAGGCTGGTCTTCGTCTTCGACGGCAGACCACCCGACCTCAAGCAGCAGGAGGTGGAGAAACGCCGGAAAGCCAGACGGAGGGCCGAGGAGGAGTACAGCGAGGCCGTGAGCCGCGGAGACTACGCGAAGGCTTACTCCAAAGCCGTGATGACTGGGAGGCTTACCAGGGAAGGCCTGGACGACGCGAAAAGATTGCTCAACCTGCTCGGTATACCGTGGGTGCAGGCCCCGGGTGAGGGGGAGGCCCAGGCCGCTTACATGGCGTCCAGGGGAGACGTCTGGGCCGCCAACAGCAGAGACTACGACTCCCTCCTTTTCGGGACGCCCCGGTTGTTGAGATACCTCACGATAAGTGGGGAGGAATGGCTCCCCAGCAAGAATAGGGCGCGGAGGCTTGAGCCCGAGCTAATAGAGCTGGAGGCGCTGCTCACGGAGCTGGGGATCACGAGGGAGCAGCTCATCGACCTCTCCATACTCGTTGGCACCGACTTCAACGAAGGAATAAAGGGGATTGGACCCAAGACGGCGCTCAAGCTCATAAAGAGACATGGCTCTATTGAGGAGCTGCCGGAGGAGACCCTCACCAAAGTTCCAGACACGTACCAAGCCATCCGCAGAATATACCTAGACCCAGAGATCACGGAGACATACGGCGTCGAGACAGAGGAGCTGGACGAGGAGGGGCTAGTAGATTTCCTGTGCGGAGAGCGAAGCTTCAGCCCGAGACGCGTGGAGACCCTGGTGAAGAGGATGCGCGCCGCTGGCAGCCAGCGGAGCCTTACAGACTATATCGGAGGCGGCCGCCACGCCTGAGACAGGGTTCGGCGAGCTCGCTGCGCTGTGCAAGGGCCTGGAGGCCACTTCGAAGCGGAAGGAGAAGACGACCCTCATTGCCGGTTTCCTCAGGAGACTGGAGCCCGACGAGGTGGCGCCATCGGTGCTCTTGTTAGTGGGAACGGTTTTCCCCGAGTTCGACCCCCGGAGCCTTGACGTCGGGTGGAGCACCGTGCGGAACGTGCTGAACCAAGGCGGCCAGACCACCCTCTTCAGTAAGCGGCTGACTATCAAAAAGGTCCATGGAATCCTGTCCAGGGTCGCGGCCGCGTCGGGCCAGGGGTCCAGAAGACTAAAGGAGCAGCTTATAGAGGGGCTGCTCACGTCCGCCTACGGCGACGAGACGGACATCCTGGTGCGGATCATCTTCGGCGAGATGAGGATAGGGGCCAGCGAGGGCGTGATGCTTGAGGCCATAGCGGAGGCGGGCAACGCCCCTCTGGCCGTAGTCCGCCGCGCACTGATGATGACCGGGAACCTGGGCAGGGTCGCCGAGGTGGCACTGTCACAAGGAGAGGAAGGGCTAACCATGATCAAAGCCAGTCTGTTCGTGCCGCTGAAGCCTATGCTCGCCAACATGGCGGAGGACGCCGCGGAGGCCATCGAGGTGCATGGCGGGGAGACGGCGTTCGAGCACAAGTACGACGGCGCCCGGATCCAGATCCATCGAAGAGGAAGGGAGACACGGGTCTTCAGCCGCAGGCTCTCGGACGTCACGGACAGCGTCCCGGAGGTCGTGGAGCTGGTCGAGCAGAAGATCAGAGGAGGCGACGTAATACTGGATGGGGAGGTGGTCGCCGTCGGAGCCAACGACAGGCCTCTACCCTTTCAGGACCTCATGCGTCGTTTCACTCGGGTCAAGAACGTCGACGAGATGGTGGAGCTGGTCCCGCTGAGGCTGCACCTATTCGACGTGCTCTACTTGAACGGGGAGCTGCTCATCGACGAGCCCTATCGGCGGCGCTGGGAGACTCTGGAGTCCATCGCCCCGGGGGAGCTTCTGGCGAAGAGGTTGGTCACGTCGAGCCCTGATGAGGCTGAGCGGTTCCTCAAGGAGGCGCTGGCCATGGGGCACGAGGGGCTCATGGCGAAGCGGCTGGACAGCCCGTACACGCCGGGCTCCAGGGGCAAGGCTTGGCTCAAGATCAAGGAGGCCGAGACCTTAGACGTGGTGGTCGCCGCCGCCGACTGGGGCTCAGGCAGGAGGAGGGGCTGGCTGAGCAACTACCACCTCGCCGTCTGGGACGAGGACAAGCCCATGGTGATAGGGAAGACCTTCAAGGGCCTCACCGACGACCAGTTCAAGTGGATGACCGAGAAGCTCAAGAGCCTCAAGGTCTCCGAGTCCAGCTACACGGTGCACGTCCGCCCCGAACTCGTCGTCGAGGTGGCCTTCAACGAGATCCAGAGGAGCCCCCACTACGAATCCGGGTACGCCCTCAGGTTCGCCCGCGTCAAGCGGATCAGGGAGGACAAGGGGCCCGAGGAGGCGGACACGCTGCAGACGGTGGAGGAGCTCTACGAGAAGCAGTTCAGGTACAAGGACAAGGTGGAACTCTAGCGGCCTAGGGCCTCCGAGAGTCGGCTGAAGAGCCTGGACACTATGTTCTCCCCCGAGCCTATCCTTATCCCTCTGCGTTCGTCGAACCCTGTCTTGTTGAGCTCTCCGTTCACCATCTGGTACCTCAGGAGCAGCCACATCATCCACATGAGCGCCCCGAGAAGGAGCCACCAGCCGAAGCTGGTGACGTAGAGAACTGTGTTGAAGGGCAGCGGCACCCCGCCGGGGACGCTCAGCGCCGCCGCCGAGGCTAACACGGAGGCGATGAGGACGTAGTACGTTATGTGGACCTTGCCCTCTAGCTCCCTCCGCCTTTCGAGCACCTCGTCGATGCTCTCCAGCTTGTGGCGCCACTTCTCACCGAAGCCCGACGCCTCCACGGACTCCGGGTCCGTGTCGATGACGCCCTGCATCGAGCTCACGAACTCCTCGTTCTCCCTGATGAGAAGGCTCCTCTGCCTGTCCTGGTACACCTTGAACCTCGCCTCGAAGTCGTCGTCGAAGACGAGCCTGAAGACGGCGAAGTGGCAGACAGCCAGTGTGACGGCCAGCAGGATCAGTATGTATGGCTCGATCAACCTAAACAGATTGACGTACTTGGGTTTAAAAAACTAGTCCGGCGCCTCGCCGAGCTCGGCCTCGACTTCCCTCAGAGCCGTAGCAAGCTTGCGGAATGACATCTGATACAGTATGAGCAGAACCCCCGCGAACAGGGCGAAGCCCCACCCTATGGTGCTGGGGTAGACCTTGACGCCCTGAACCTCGAAGACGGGCAGCGGGTAGACGAACTCCAAGGCTGCGTGTATCAGCCCGAACACGAGGATGTAGTAGATGAACCTTATGTGGCCGTTCATCTTCTTCCTCTCCGCGTCAAGGGTCTTGATGACCTGAAGCCGCTTCCTCCATATCTCCCCGAACTCGATGAGCTCATCAGGCTCCTCGTCCCCGCCGATCTGGCTCCCGAGTCGGCCCTCCATCTCCCTGTTCGCCTGGATCATGCGTTCCCTCATGCCCTCGGTGGCTTCACTGAACCTGCCCTGGAACTTTTCCCCGGTGAAGGAGCTGAAGATGAACCTGTTCGCCAACGCGATCAAGCATATGTAAACGATTAAGACATATGCGGCGATCAACCTAAAGCCGTATTGCCTTAAACATTAAAAGGCTTTGTCGTAGGTGAAACTCAAAGACCGGAAAAATGGGGAAAAGACGGATTCTAGGCGTCCTTTAGCTGGTCAAGCGGAGGCTTGAGGTCCATGGGGATGGGAGGCTTGTAGGTCCTGCCGTCCAGTCTCTCCACCCACTCGTCCCTGACCTTCTTCAGCAGCTCCGGCTTTGTGAGAAGCTCCAGCGCCGTCGCTGCGTGGACCTTGGTGCTGAAGATGAGCCCCTTGTGGCCTATGCTCATGCCGTTCTGGGCGACGAACTGCCAGCTGTGCCCCGGGGTGCCCAGCATGCAGCAGGTGGTGCCGAACTCGACGGTGGGCGTGACCCAGCTGACGTCGCTGACGTCCGTGCTGCCTGCGCCCACCATGCCGGCGCGGTAGTCGTCGAGGACCTGTTCATCGAAGTGGACATCCCTGAGCTTCTGCCAGTCGGGCCTGTTGCTCTTCTGGAGGCTGTTCATCTTCTTGTCGATGTCGATGCTCTCGGCCATCTTGTCGGCGAACTCCAGCTCCTCCTTCGTGTGGGTGGGGGCGCCTATCTCCCTCATCTGGCTGACCACCAGGTCGGCGAGCGCCTTGTTGGGCAGCTTGTTGTAGCACCCCGTCAGGAACTCTATCTTGTGGGTGGTCCTCGCCATGAGGTCCGCTCCCTTGACGATGTCCATCACCCAGTTGTAGATCTCGTCGACCTGCGCCCTCTCGGGGGCGCGGACGTAGTACCATGTTCGGGCGTATGCGGGGACCACGTTGGGCTGGCCTCCGCACGACTCGTGGATGTAGTGGATCCTGGCCTTCTCGATGACGTGCTCTCGCATGAAGTTGACGCCGTTGCTCATGAGCTCCACGGCGTCCAGGGCGCTTATGCCGTTCTCGGGGTCGCCCGCTGAGTGGGCGGTCCTGCCGTAGAAGTGGACCTTGAAGCTGTTCATGGCGTTGCTGCTGCCGGTGCCGGCGGTGTTGGCGCTGCCCGGGTGGTGAGCCAGCACGGCGTCTACGCCGTCGAAGAGCCCGTGCTTCACCATCCATATCTTGCCGACGAGGGTCTCCTCCGCTGGGCAGCCGTACAACTTCACTGTGCCCTTCACATTGTTCTCCTCCATCGCGGTCTTGAGGGCGATAGCCGCCGCGATCGCACCTGTGCCGTAGATGTTGTGTCCACAACCGTGCCCGGGTGCACCTTCCTTGATGGGCTCCTTGTAGGGGACGGTCTTCTGGCTGAGGCCCGCGAGGGCGTCAAGCTCCCCCAGGATGCCTATGGTGGGGCCCTTGCCGTTGCTCCACGTGCCCATGAAGGCGGTGGGCATCTCGGCGACGCCGCGGTCCACCTTATACCCATGCTTCTCGGCTACACCCGATAGATACTCAGACGTCTTGAACTCGAGGAGCCCGAGCTCGGCGAACCCCCAGACCTTGTCGCTCCACTCTATGATCCTCTTCTCGTTCTCGTCTATCCATTGGTAAGCGGTTTCCTTCAACTCGATCAACTGGATATTGATTTCAGAGAATTTAAGACCACAGGATCAGTGGGGGAGCCTCTTCTCGACGGCGTCGAAGAGGTAGCTACCCAAGCCTAGGGAGATGAGCCCCTGGGCGACGTTGAAGCCGGCGATGAGGGGCATCAAGCCGTAGGCCACCTCGAGGGGGACCCCCCAGAAGTTGGGCAGCACGATGATGTTGGCCACGGACATCACGACGACGCGGCACAGGAGGCCCCCGCTGTACGCGGCGATCCGGCTCTTTAACCCCTCCACGCCGGAGACACGAGCCAAGTAGAGGCCGAACCAGAACCCCACGACCGTGGAAAGCTCGGCGGCCATCTTCATGAGGGCGGATATGAGGTCACCGCTCCTGGCTAGGATGCCCAGACCCGCCACCAGCGACGTCGTCGTCGCTGACGGTAACCCATACATGAGGAGGCTGAGCACTATCGGGACCCCCGTGAAGTCGAACTTGAGGTCCGGGAACCACGGGAAGGGAATCTTCAGCCCAGAGTACTTGAGGGTGTAGTCGAACACGAGCACAAGCGCCGCGAGGAT
>CAZTZC010000030.1:0-6563 GCA_964618045.1 uncultured Candidatus Bathyarchaeia archaeon
TCGGTGGACGACACTTTTGTATATGATTGGATCATAAAGGGGTGTTTCTGGGGCTTCTTTCGGTGGAAAGGGCGTCGGTTCGCCTTTTCTCGTCTACCCCCCTCCCCGTTTTGTAGACTGGTCTTCGACGTGAATCATGATCCGTCTTCCGTAACCCTTGTTTCTATGCTCCGGAGCGACGCCGGTGTTGCTGATCGTGTCCTCCTTCACGCGGATTTTTTCCAGATGACTTGTAGGTTTGTATAAGTCTTAGAAAGATATATTCCGTTCACAGGTAGCATAGTAATTGTTGATTGTGATGTCGGATGACTTGAGGAAGCAGTATGATGAGCTGCTGGAGAAGTCGAAGGAGATGGCCGTGCTGGGCTCCGCGGTCGCCATACTTTACTGGGACATGGAGACCAAGATGCCGCCCCGGGCCGTGGAGCTGAAGAGCCAGCAACTCGCCATGCTCCAGAAGATTGGACACCAGATGCTCGTCGACCCCGAGAACGGGAAGACGCTGGACGCCATCGAGAAGAACAGTGACTACGGCGCCCTTAGCCAGCTGGAGAAGCGGAACGTCTACCTCGTGAGGAAGGCGTACGACGAGGCCACCAAGATACCTGAGGAGCTTGTCGTCGAGCTATCGAAGCAGTCCACCGTGGGCGTCAACGTGTGGAAGAAGGCGAAGGCTGCCAAGGACTGGAAACTGTTCAAGCCCGAACTCGAGAAGATGAAGGCGCTGAAGGACCGTGAGGCGGAGATACTCATGGAGGTCAAGGGAACCAAGACCCCCTACGACGCCTTGATCGACAGCTTCGAGCCCAAGATGACGGCGGAAAACATAACCAGGATATTCGACGAGATGAAGAAGGGGCTCAGGAGGGTCATGGACAAGGTGATGGCGGAGGGGAAGCCCGACGTCGAGTTCCTGAGGCGCCCAGTACCCGAGGAAGCCCAGATCAAGATCGGGGAGAGCATCGCCGACTTCATCGGCTACGACATAAAGTCGGACAAATCCGGTGGCAGAATAGACACCACGGAGCATCCCTTCACCACGGGCTACTACACGGACGTCAGGATAACCACCCACTACCACGAGGACAGGTTCGAGTCAAGCATCTTCAGCGTACTCCACGAGGGCGGCCACGCCCTCTACGAGCAGGGGCTCCCCATGGACTGGATGTACCAGCCTGTCGGCAGCAGCGCAAGCTACGGCATCCACGAGTCCATGAGCAGGTTCATAGAGAACATGGTGGGGAAGAGCCCCGAGTTCTGGGCGTACTACCTGCCTGTGATGAAGAAGATCACCGGCAAGACGTTCAGTGACGTGTCCGGCGAGCAGATGCTCCGCGCCGTGAACTACGTGACCCCCAGCAAGATAAGGATCGAGGCGGACGAGGTCACCTACGGGCTCCACATCGTGATAAGGTTCGAGCTAGAGCGGGACCTGTTCAGCGGCAAGCTGAGCATCGACGAACTGCCCCAGGTATGGAACCAGAAGTACATGGACTACCTGGGCGTCGAGATAGAGAACGACAGCGAGGGCGTCATGCAGGACACCCACTGGGCCGGCGGCAGCTTCGGCTACTTCCCCAGCTACGCGCTAGGCAACATCTACGACGGCGTGTGGCTCACCAAACTCAACAAGGACCTCCCAGACTGGCGTCAACGGATTAAAGCCGGTAGCTTCAAGGAGACCAAGAAGTGGCTCACAGACAACGTCTACGGCTACGGCAACCTCTACGACCCCGAGGACCTCGTGAAGGAGGTCACCGGGAAGGGGCTCGTCGTGAAGCCGTTCATCGACTACCTGGACGCCAAGTTCGGCGCCATCTACGGCTACTAGCCGTTTTTCTTTACACAGTTTCATTATTATTCTGCCTCTACGTCTTTTCCTCCACGATGAGTCTCCCAGAGGAGTTCAGAGCGTCCTACCGTAGACAGAAGTACGGGCTGGTGGGCCTCCACAGCGCCGTGAAGACCTGCCACTGGCAGAGGCGCAGCCTCAACACGGGGGGAGCGGAGAACTGCTACAAGAACAGGTTCTACGGGATACCCACCCACCGCTGCCTCCAGATGACGCCGAGCCTCGGCCACTGCACCCAGAGCTGCCTCTTCTGCTGGAGGGCCACCCCCGAGACGCTGGGAGTATCGTGGGACCAGACACAGCCCATACAGACCCCAGAGGACCCGGAGACCATCATCGATGGATGCCTCAGGGAGAACAGTAGACTGCTGAGCGGCTTCGGCGGCGACCCCAAAGTGGACGAGAATATGCTGCATGACGCGAAGAACCCGGTCCACGCCGCCATAAGCCTCGAAGGCGAGCCCACGCTGTACCCGAGGCTCGGTGAACTCGTCGAAGCGTTCTACGACAGGGGGTTCAAGTCGGTCTTCATAGTGACCAACGGCACGAGGCCAGACGTGCTGCGCAGCCTCGGGGTAGAGCCTTCGCAGCTCTACGTCAGCCTCTGTGCCCCCGACGAGGAGACCTACAGACGGACGTGTAGGCCGACCTCGTCGAGCCTTTGGGAGAGAGTATTGGAGACCCTTGAGTTGCTTGAAAGCTTCAGCTGCCCCACGGTGCTGCGCCACACGCTGGTCCCGAAGCTTAACATGCGTAACCCGGAGGGCTACGCTAGGCTCGCCGAGCTGGCCAACGCCACATACGTTGAGCCGAAGGCCGCGATGAGCGTCGGGGCGGCCAGAGAAAGGTTCGGCTACGACGAGATGGCTTGGTTCGAGGACATCCAGAGGTTCGCGGAGGAGCTAGCCGCCGCGTCAAGCTACGAGATAGTCGATGAACACAGGCGGAGCAACATAGTCCTGCTGAGTAGACTCGAGAAGCCCATCAAGCTTTACTGACAACCATTATTAGCCGCCGAAATCGATAGGGTTCAGTATGATCGATAAGATAGGGGTGAAGATGACCATCAGGGAGCTGGTGGCGTACAGGGAGTTGAAGCCGGGGGAGAACGAGGTCACTGAGTGCGCCAAGCTCAACAGCGAGCTCTACAGGAAGGGGGCCAGGCCAAAGGACCCGACGATGGTTCTCTTCTATGACCCCAAGGACGAGCCCGGGTGCAGGCGGGAGGTGCTGATCCCTGTCGACAGGGAGGTGGAGGGCGTGGAGACCAAGATGATGCCCGAGATCAAGGTTGCGTTCCTTGTGTTCGTGGGTACCGCGAACCCCATGGAGCACTACTATGAGGTGCTGTACGATTACATCGAGACGCAGGGCTTGAGGCCGGGGACCGAGATGTGCAGCGTCGAGGCCGTGTACCAGCCCCATGAGTACGGGCTCAGCTACGGCAGCCTCATAGACGAGGACCCGCCGGAGCACTGGCGGACCGAGATCATGATCCCGGTCGAGGAGTAAACGTTTTTTAGCTCCACACTCAATCTGTTTGCTCGCGCGACCGTGGTCTAGCGGTTAGGATTTTGGCCTTCCAAGCCAACAACCCGGGTTCAAATCCCGGCGGTCGCACCAACCGCCACCAAAACTGATTATAGGCAGTTTATATGATCAGGGGGTATCATGAATCAGCGCAGCCTGCTAGCTCTGGGAGCCGTCATAATACTCGCGTCGGCTGCATACTACATCGTCTTCATGGGGGGCCGAAGCGACGAGGACGCGGAGGCCCTCACGGTGACATCCACCGCCTTCGAGGACGGGGAGACCATACCCGTTCTGTACACTAGGGACGGGAACAACGTATCTCCCCAGATCGCGTGGAGCAGCGTACCCGAGGAAACCAGATCGATCGCGTTGATATGCGTCGACGTCGACGCCCCCGGCGGCAGCTTCACCCACTGGGTCATCTTCAACATACCTCTCGGCCAAACGGAGCTACCGGAAAACACACCCACGTTCCCCGTGCTCGAAAACATGGTGATGAACGGATTAAACGACTACAAGGGCGTCGGGTACGACGGCCCTTCACCGCCGTCAGGCGAGACCCATAGATACGTGTTCACTGTCTACGCCTTAGACACCACCCTAAACCTCGAGACAGGGACCACGCGGATGGACCTCCTAGGGGCTATGGCGGGACACATACTGGCGAGAGGAGTATTGACGGGCACCTATACCGGGTAGTTCGCCTCTCCACGTTTCATATACCTGGTCACGGTGTATGTTTAGAGGCTCAAGTTGATCGAGGCCGTCACCTTCGACCTGTGGGACACCCTGGTTTACACGCGTAACTACGGCGAGTTCAGGCTTCCCGCGCTGAACAGGCTGTTGATGGTGAACGGCATATTCCTCGACGAGGATGAGCTAAACGAGGCCTACATGGCTGGGTGGAGGCACAGCAGCCACGTCATCAGGACCGAGGGCAACAGGCACGTCCAGACGGCGGAGATAGTGGACAGGGTGCTTTCGGAGGTGGGCCTAGTCGACCCTCCGAACAGGGACGAGATTGTGCGGATGTACGAGGAGGCGGTGCTCATGGACCCTCCGAGGCTGAAGGAGGGGGTCACGGAGACACTGGCTGCGTTGCATGGTAGGTACAGGTTGGGCCTAGTCAGCGTCACCGGGGTCAGCGCCGGTAGGCTGATGCGCGGCATCATGGATAGGCAGGGGGTGCTGGGCTACTTCGAGGCGTTGGCGTTCAGCGACGAGGTGGGGTACGTGAAGCCTGACCCGAGGCTATTCATGGCTGCGCTGGAGGAGCTGGGCGTGGAGCCGGGGAAAGCCGCGCACGTGGGCGACAGTGTGAAGAGCGACGTGTTGGGCGCTAAGAACGCGGGGATGAAGACGGTTTGGCTGAAGACCCGCGACCAGGCGATGGTTGCAACGCCCGACCGGATAATAACCCGGTTCACTCAGTTGCCTGAGACCCTTGAAACGTTCTGTGCTCCTCGTTCATAGTCTCCTAGGCTGCGCTCGACGTCTAGTCCGTGGTCGATACGTAGACGTTCATCCGGTCCTCGTCGCATGTGAAACTGTGTCCGGCTGCGTTGAGCTCGTTCATCGAGAGCCGGAGCCAGTCACCGAAGCCTCCGGTGGCCGTGTTATCCGGGTCCATTGTGTCGGCGTCCATCTCGAATACGTCGCTGCATACCCTGCAGAGGATATGCTTGCTGGCCCAGTAGTCCAGGGCCACGGGGTCTGTGCTGGCGGCCACCACGTTCACCTCAGTGGCCGAGGCGTAGCTTGAACTGGGCCCGTCCATGGGCCGCGCGTTCACCCATATGGCGTCGACGATGTTCAGGGCCGGCACCCGGGTCTGGGCCATCAGTGTCCCCATGCCGCCCTCGTCCACGGTGTCGTGGGCCCTGTATCCGAGGTCCCTGGTGAGCTTATCGCTGGGGACACCCATGTAGTGTTTGATGCTGGCGGTGACGCCGTAGATCATGTGGGTCTTGAGCACAGGGACGTTGATGACCTTGAGCCGGTCCACGTCGTAGTCGTCCTGCTCCGGCACGTATACTCCGTACTTGAAGCTGATCCGCGTCCCATAGGGGGTTGTGAACTTGGGGTAGGAGACCATGGTGCCGGTGGAGGTGATCACGCTGGTGCTCACGACGTAGCCGTCTTCCATGTCGCCCTCCGCGAACTCCTGCACCACGTTGGTGGTGATCTCATCCCACAGATAGGTGCTAACCCTGTTACTACCGCTGAACGTATCCACGACGTCCTGGATGGACTGCCCCCGGTCAACCGCGTTGTTGCGGCCCCAGTCGAGGCTGCCGCCCGACCCTGCGCCCCCGTACTGGTCCTGCCCGTTGTCCGCCACCACTATCTCGCCCTTGAAGCCGTCCGGGTGGGCAAGCACAACCTCGATGATGCTCTTCACCAGGTCGGTGTTTGTGCCGCCCCTCTCGTCCCACTGGCTGTTCACCTTGATGAGCACAACGTCGCCGGCGCCTATGAGCCCAGACGGGCCCTGCAGATCGCCCTCCTCAGCCGACCTGTAGAACGGTTGGCCGTGCTCAGCCATAAGCTCCACTAGGACCTGGATGCCACCGTCGGCGCCGTCGGAGCCAGTCACGGCGTATATGTTTGATTGAGGAGTCTCTGACGCCGTCATAGGTGTCAACGATAGAATGTCTGGACTCATTGGACCATCGCCTAAACCATCGTCTCGGATGCTCATATACCCAGCAGATAGGGCTACGGCTACCAGTACAACGGCCAAGGGCTTCCAACGTCTTCTCAAGTAGTCCCCCCACGCATCGACGCCTAGCAAGGGAAACACGTAGGTCACAACCCAGATGTTGGCGTTGAACGCCGCGGCCCTCTGGCAGGGATACGACGCCCGCGAAGGCTTGGTGCCCGTCCTGACGACGTACCAGATGAGGCAAGTTAAGCCGAAGAGGAAGAACGACTCCCTCAATCTTTCGTTTAACCGGTTTCTGGTCAAGACCAGCCTCAATCCCTGTATCAAAATAGCAGACGCCGATATATTGCTTAGTGGCGCCAACAACCCATGTCGGTTCCTAGCATCGTTTTTAAGCAGGTAAACGTTCTTCGGGAACCAATGCTGTCAAGAGTAGGGATACCGGTGGTGGACGCCCACAGCCACTACTTCACCGCAGACACCATGAGGTCGTGGCTCAGCAGGGGCAGGACC
>CAZTZC010000030.1:6663-12891 GCA_964618045.1 uncultured Candidatus Bathyarchaeia archaeon
CAGCCACTACTTCACCGCAGACACCATGAGGTCGTGGCTCAGCAGGGGCAGGACCCTTGAGAGCTTCAGCAACCGCACCAAGACGAGGACGGATATGACCAGCATAGAGCTCCCCGACGAGAACTGGGACACCGCCCAGAGGTGGGTTGACGAGCTGGACAGATACGGGGTAGAGGCCATGGGCGTCATGGTGGGCGCGGAGGCGTACGACGAGTTCCTCGTAACCATGAAACGGTTCCCCGACCGCTTCATAGGCTACGCCAACATAAGCCCGTCCGAACCCGACGCCGCCGAGAAGGTGAGGAAGGCCGCTATGGACGGCTTCAAAGGCATAAAGCTGTACCCCTCGTCGTGGAGCGGCATGAAGGTCTACGATGAGGCTGTCTACCCCGTCTATGAGGAGTGTCTACGGCATGATCTGCTGGTTTTCCTCCACTTCGGCATAACCATCGGGGGCCAAGCAGACCTAAGGAACGGGAACCCCATCGACATACAGGTTCCCAGCAGAGATTTCCCTGACCTCAGGTTCATAATAGCTCACTTCGGCGCGGGGTGGTTCAGGGAGGTGCTGCTGATGCAGTATCAGGCCGACAATGTCTACATGGACAGCAGCGGCAGCAACAGCTGGATGAAGTACCTGCCCTACGACCTGGACCTCAAGCAGATATTCAGGAAGGCGGTGCAGGCGGGCGGCAGCCACAAGGTGCTCTTCGGCACCGACAGCACGTTCTTCCCCAGGGGCTGGAGAATCAACGTGCTTGAGGCCCAGTACGGCGCCTGCAAGGAGCTCGTAGCCGACGGAGTGTTGACAAATGAGGACATCCACAGGATATTCTACGGAAACATCCTCAAATTAACTGGGTTCAAGCCCTCCGAGTAGAGAGATCATTTATCCCCAAACCACAACAAGTAGGCTCAATGGAAGAAGGGGATAAAGAGAGGCTACTAAGGGTTCTGTACGTTACCATATTCCTCAACGCCACGGGGCTCGGCACCTGCACATTCCTGCTGCCGGTGTTCGCAGAAACCCTTGGGGCGTCGTACACCGACCTAGGCGTCATAGGCGCAGTGGGAAACATCGCGTACACCGTGATAACCCTGGCCTGTGGGGTGCTCCTCGACAGGTATGAGAGGGTTCGGCTCTACCTGGTCTTCACGTTAGCGGCGGCGTTGACCATAACCTTGTTCGTGTTTACGTCGACCATCCAGCAGCTCACCCTCATGAGGGGACTCCTCGGCGTCTGCTCAGCCACCTTCTGGGTCTCCGCCAGCACGTTGACCGCCGACATATCTCCCAAGAGAACCCTAACCCAGTCCATGGGCCGCTACAACCTCGCGTGGATCACCGGGTTCACCGTAGGCCCACTGATAGGTGGAGTGGTAATCAAAGCATACGGGTTCCCCGCCCTCTTCGCGTCCCTGGCGTCACTTATATACCTGAGCTTGATCGTCGTAGCGATAAGGTTCAGGGGGAGGGTGGAGCTCCGCACAGAGTCAAAGACGGGATCCATCGACCTGGGTAGCCTCAGGAACCTGCTGCCGTCCTACGCTACGCTTCTTCCGTTCACCCTCGTCCTAGGGATCTACATGGCCATCATGCCCGGCCACATGAGCGTCGTGGGGCTGTCATCCTCCTTGATCGGGTTTCTCATAACCATGACCAACGGCGTGAGAGGGTTGATGTTCATGTATGTGGGACGTTTCGTGGGCTGGGGCACCAGAAAGTCTGTCTCCGCCGCAGCGGTTCTCCTCGCCGCATCCATGTTCTTGGCGAGAGTAGCATCGGGGCTGATTGGATTCGCGCTGCCTCTCTTCCTCTACGGCGTAGGGTCCGGCATAATGACGCCGGTGATCCTTGACTTCATAGCCAAACGCACATCCAAGGAGGCCCTGGGGTCAGCCATGGGCGTCCATGAGGGGGTCTACGGCGTCGGGATGTTCATCGGCCCCTTCGTCGGGGGCTTGATTGCCGACGCATATGGCGCATCGACGATGTACACTCTGCTTGTGGGCGTGTCGCTACTCATCCTCCCACTCGGGTACCTCATGACCGCCCCCGAGAGAAGCAGTCAACGCACCTCAACCCTTTAAACATCCCGAACGTCTTCATCCCCGTGCCCAGACGAAGAAGACGCCGAGGATACCCAACGGCGGTGATGATAGGCATCCGAGGCCTGGAGGCGATGACCTGGGAGGTCTACAGCGAGTCCGTCAAGCTTGGCCAGAAAATCGACGAGGCTTCCCCATACAGGCTCTACGAGTCCATAGTTGACGCCATACGACCGAAGATCAAGCAGGGGGTAAAAACCATACTAGTAGCGTCCACCGACGAGAAGGACTACGCCTCTTTTATGAGTCACGTGGAGAGGCACCAGAGCTGGCTCCTCAAAGGATGGGAGCTAAACAAGGCCACCTTCGAGCATGTGCCCATGGCCGCGATGGATGAGCGTCAGGTCCGTGAAATCGTGAAGACCAACGGTTTCAAGAAGAGGCTGTCAGAGGCATCCAGCGTGGACCTGAGGCACGTCATGGAGATTCTCGAGGAGCGTCTGAACGACCCGGACGGCATAGATACCCTGCTGTTCAGCTTAGATGAAATCGAGTCACACATATACGGTGGTGGCGAGGCCGAGTGCGTACTCGTTACCGACCAGTTCCATGAGAGACATAGGAGAAGGATTCATCGGCTCCTCCAGGTCGTCGCCAACAGGAGCACTCAAACCAGTATAGTCCCAACGGATACAGCTGCCGGTGCCCGGTTGACCCAGTTCGGTGGCCTCGTCTGCCTTATCAAGATAACTTAACCGTTGTTACTGAGACTAACTTCCTCTATAGATTACCTCTGGAGACGTTTCTAAATGCTCTGTATGCTCAATGACATTGATCATCAAATAGGTTACAGAGATACCATTTATGAAATTACTGTCAAGTATAGCATAATCACGTAGATTCTTCACTCAATGGAAGAATCCATCTTTTTTAGGGGAGAACCTGACAACGGTTTATCATCAACGCATAAGAGTTTAAGTTGGATTATCCGTGCAACATGAGAGCCACCCATATTTTACTTTATTTTTTCGAATAGTTAATTATCTATAATGAGATGAACACCGACGAGGCCTCGGCGAACCAGAAAAATAAAGACTCTCACAGAAAGAGAACAACTAAATTCTTCCTCAATAAGAGCCGAACTACCGCTCTTCTATGAAGCTCTGAGCTTCTTCTAGGAACGAACTCGGCTTATACGTCTCCGTCTGATGGATGCCTATCTTCTTCATCTTTTTGAGGGACTCATTTGTGTACGGCCGGAAAATCGACTTATGGGCCAGGGGTGAGACGCATGCGCAGACCCGGACACCCAAGTCGATCATCCGCTCAAGTATGTAGTAGTTCTGCAGGTTTTCCTCTGTCATCTCCCCGGGCTGCGTAAGCACGAAGTCGCTGAAGATGAATACCACACGGTCGCTGCGGTCGCTTATGTCAGTGATCTGATCATAGGCCCACTGGAGGCTCTTACCGGGCACCGTGCCGCCCCAGGTCATCTTGGACACGCCGCCGCTGAACCGTTTCTCCATCTCGGTGGTTGTCATGGTGACCATGCTTATGAGGTCCTCCAACGCCGGCATGATGTTGATCTCCTCGTAGAGGTCCTTGACTATGTGGCTGTTGGACTCGTAGAGGCAGAGCCCGTACTTCTCTCGGCGCAGCCCCCACATGAGAGGCACCATGCTTAAGACGCTGTAGCTGATGCTGTTGATGCCCTCCAAGTCATAGAACATGGTGTTGCTGATGTCGAGGATGTAGATGATGGTCCGCTTCTGCCTGTCCCGCTGCCGCATCATGAAGTCGTCGTACCTGATCTCTTCTATGCTGCGCCCCAGATCCAGTATGTTGTCGAGGCTCCGCTCCTCGTCGATGAGGTCAGGGTCCTCCCCCAACTGGAACGGTGTGATGCTGCGCTGCTTATCCCAGGCCTCCTTCCTCTCGAACTCGCGGCCCAGCTTCAGCAGCCTTTCCTTCAGCAGATCCGCCAGTATCTTACGGGCCTCCTCGCTCTTGCTGTTCTTAATCGCCTTCACGCCGGTCTTGACGATCTCGTCCTCGCCCGGCCCGACGCCTATGTCAGGCTTGTTCTGGAAGCTCTCGAACTGGTCGACGGTGCTGTTGTGGGCGGCGGCGAAGTCATTCTCCTGCCCTATGCCGTGCGGCGTCACGTAGACCTCTTCCTGCATGTTCTTGGTCAAGAGGCTCAGGAAGTCCTCGCCGGTGAAGTCGTACTCGGGCTCCTGTTCCTCGTGATCAAGGTTGACGAGTATCTCCGCAGCTATCTTCTCAGCGACTCGCTGACACTCCACGTTAGACGTCACAACAGCAGCGTTCAGGAGATCGTTGAAGCTGAGGTAGCCCTGCCGCAGGTACGGCGGCAGGATTAGCCTGCCCATGTTGATGCCCTGCCGTGGGCTGGGCTTCTCCTCGCAGTCGCGGCTTACGCGCATCCGGGTGATGAACTCGGGGATGAAGTACCGTGCGTACCTGAAGGGATACCTCATGTACGCGTTGTCCGACACCTACGCGAGTCTCCTCTCGACTATATCTTCTACGACCATTGAGACAGTCTTGCCTTCATCCCTGACACGCATCTCCTTCCCGAGCACCGCCGGGGCGAAGAACCTTATGGCGGCGTCCTCGTCGTCGAACCTGTTTAGGTACCGGTTCACCAGCCGGGTCAGGAAGATGCCTGAACGAGGCGAAGCCGGGACCTCAAGGGACGAGGTGTGCCTGGTCTCGTCAACGATGTCGTATATCTTCTCCAGTGCGCTCGTCGGGAGGCTGAACGCGGGGGTGTTCTCGACGATGATCTCCATCTCGGTCTCCCTGGTCGGGTACCCGAGCCTTATCCAGCAGCCCATGCGGTCAACGAGAACCTTGCTCAGCCTGTATGTGCCGGCGGTCTCGATGGGGTTCTGGGTAGCCACGAACGCGAAGTTCTCGTGGGCCTTTATCATGCCCAGCGGGAAAAGGTGGTAGTGCCGCTCCTCCAGGGGGCTGATGAGGCTGTTCTGGCAGAACTCGGTGGCCCTGTTGAGCTCCTGGGCGACGAAGAGCCCGCCCTCCACCATGGCCCTGATGAGGGGCCCCGGCTCGAAGCTGCTGACGTTCCTGCCGTTCCTGACGACCAGGGCGGGGTCGAAGCTCCCGATCAGACGGCTGGGGGTCACGTTCTCGTCGAAGAAGACCTCGTGGAAGCTGCGCTCCGTGTCCTCCGCCACCCTGCGTGCAATGAGGCTCTTACCGACGCCCGGGGGCCCGACGAGGCAAGGCGTTATCCCCGTGTCGAGGCTGTCACGTAGCAGATCGTAGGCTTTCTGGTACTGCCCCTTGAGCACCACCCGATGCTCGATCTTGATGTTCTCGACGATGCTCTTCTCAAGCATCTTACGGAAGCCCTGTTCCCGTTCAGCCATCATGATTGGTCCAACACTTTAGTATATCGTCTAATAAAAAGGTTAAACAGCTAACCTAAATGTATCGCAATTTTTAGAGATAAACCCACGTACTTAGAGTATTTATGATTACACGCGACATTCCTAGAACACTTTAAATGCCAGTGTTTATCGTTTGATGTGAAATCGTTATTCTTTTAAACCGACGTGGTGTAGAGTAACGATTCACAAGAGGGAACACTTTGATCGAGATAAGGTTACACGGCAGGGGCGGCCAAGGAGCGGTAACCGCTTCAAGGATCATTGCCACTGCAGCATACGAAGAAGGTCAGTACTCACAGGCTATCCCCATGTACGGTACAGAGCGCCGTGGGGCGCCCCTTACTGCCTTCGTCAGGCTTGATGACCAGCGCGTCAGGGAGAGGAGCCTAGTCCACAACCCCGACATCAGCATAGTCTTGGACCCGCTCATAGCCAAACAGCAGGCAGTAGCCGACGACCTCAAGCCAGGCGGCCTTGTTCTATTGAACACAGCCTACAGCCCGGAGGAAGTCAAGATAGGCGGAGACTTCAAGGTCGCCACCGTTGACGCAACAACAATCGCCCTTGAGACGTTGGGCAGGCCCATCACCAACACGGCTATCCTCGGCGCCTTCGCCAAGGTCACCGGCCTACTCAAGGTAGAGTCCATCGAGAAGGCCATAAAGAAATACTTCCCCGGAAGGCTGGGCGACATGAACATCGCCGCCGTAAGAAGAAGCTACGAAGAGGTCAAGGGACCCAT
>CAZTZC010000030.1:12991-18704 GCA_964618045.1 uncultured Candidatus Bathyarchaeia archaeon
ATCACCCAGTACCTGAGCGAGATGTACGCCGCAGGCGAGTGGGACTTCGACTTCGTCAACGTCGAGGGCGAGCTCACGAGCCAGGTTGTCGTGCAGGCCGCGTCAAGGGTCGGCGCCAGGACGTTCACGTGCACCAGCGGACCAGGGCTGCTCTACATGCATCACCCGATGCAGACCACCGGCAGCGCCAGGCTACCCGTCGTCATGGCCGTGGTCCACAGGGGCTACAAGGGGATGCAGCCCGACCACAGCGACCTCATGAGCCAGCAGTGGACAGGCTGGGGCCACCAGTATGTCGAGCACGCCCAGGAGATCCTGGACAGCCTCCTCATGGCCTACAAGGTCGCCGAGGACCCGAGGATAAGGATACCCATCGCGGTGGGATACGACGGATACGTGCTCAGCTACACAGCCGAGCCCGTGGAGATACCTGACCAGGAAGCGGTCGACAAGTGGCTGCCGCCATACAAGGCCATGCCAAGCGTTCTCCCAGACGAGGTGGACCCCTCCACCTTCGCGAGGGGCTGGGGCGGCGGAGACCCACAGATGCCCTGGAAGATCCACCACGAGGCAATACTGAAGATCGAGGACGTACTCAAGGAGACCATGGACAGCTTCGAGAAGACCTTCGGCCGACGCTACGGAAACGGCATGATCGAGCCCTACATGATGGAGGACGCCGAGTGCGCCATCATGGCCATGGGCACCATCGCCGGCACATGCAAGGCCGCAGTCGAGAAGATGCAGTCCGAAGGCAAGAAGGTGGGCCTCATCAAGCTGAGGAGCTTCATACCCTTCCCGGTGAAGGACCTCCAGGAGTGGGCCAAGAAGCTGGACGGCATCGCCGTCGTCGACAGAAGCATATGCCCAGGCAAGGGCGGCCCATCCTACGGCAAGCTCAGGGACTCGCTGTACGATCTAGAGGAGAAGCCCGTTACACTGCAGTTCCACGCCGGACTGGGCGGAAAGGAGGTTCGTATCCGCGACTTCGAGATGATCGGGGACAAGATCCTCAAGGCCGCCAAGGGAGGCACCGTGGAGCAGGTGACATGGGTTTAAGAGGTACGATGGAGGAGAAATGAAGAATGAGTGAAAGAATCACAAGGGCCCAAATACCGATGAGCGAGATGACCATCACCCCCGGCAGCGCATGCCAGGGATGTGGAGCGGCTCTGGCCGCCAGACTAGCTTTCAAGGCGCTAGGCCCCAACGTCATCAGACACGGAATCCCCTGCTGCCCAGATAGCGTCACGGCGCACCCGCGGGCCAGCACGGTCTTCGAGGGCGGCGGAGCACAGCTCACAGGCACAAGCCGCGGGCTCAAAGCCATCGGCCGCGAGGACGTCTTAGCTGTCGGGTTCTACGGCGACGGAGGCACATACGACATCGGCATGCAGGGCCTTAGCGCTGCGGCCGAGAGGAACGAGAACATCATCGTCATCACCAAGGACAATGAGGCCTACATGAACACGGGTAACCAGAGGAGCGGGGCGACGCCCAAGTACGCCATCACCAGCACCAACCCCGTGGGCCCCAGGAGCAGGGGCAAGGAGCGGCCCAAGAAGAACATCCCGTTCATCTTCGCGGCCCACTACGTGCCCTACGTCGGCACCGCCAGCGTAGGCTTCCCCGAGGACCTCATAGCCAAGGTCAACTACATGAAGACCATCAAGGGCTTCAGGATGCTCATCATCCAGAGCCCGTGCCCGGTGGGCTGGAGGTTCGACCCCGCTAAGACCATCGAGATAGCCCGCGCCAGCGTCCAGAGCGGCATCTGGCCCCTGTACGAGATCATGGACGGCAAAAAGTTCAAGCTGAACTACAAGCCAAAGGAGCTGAAGCCTGTGACGGAGTACCTCAGCCCACAGGCGAGGTTCCGCCACATGACCGAGGCAGAGATCGCTGACATCCAAGAGACAGCGGCCGCCAGCTGGGAGAACCTCCTCAAGGCGGACGAGATGGGCAGACTGATCATCTAAGTCCACCCTTTTTTCTTTTCAAGGTTTTTAGTCAAGTTTATACCGTAGCCCCCCCTATTCGATGGGCGTCTTGTCCCTGAGGCGGTTGTTTGGGGGTCTACCCCCAGAGTTCTACGTAGTCTCTTTTAGCGGCTTCATGTTCCACATGGGCACTTCCGTCACGGCCCCGATACTGACGCTGCACATGCAGGGTGTGGGTGCTTCGGTCTTCCAGATAGGCGCAATCCTCTCCATGCAGGCACTCCTATTAACGGTGCTCAGGCTGCCATTGACCCTCCTCGCGAGGCGGGTGGGAGAGAAGAAGATGCTCGGCATGGCATTCATAGCCCAGGCTGCGGCGCAGATGCTCATGGGTTGGGCCCCGACGCCAAGATGGTTCTACGCCGCCCCAGTGATGCAGATAATCGCCACCGGGACATTCTTTCAACTCGCCACCGCCTTAAACAGCAACCTTGCGCCCCTTGAACGCCAAGGAGAGGCGATGGGGCGGCATATGACCATAATGTCCATCGCCATGTTCATCGGCCCAGCGCTCTGCAGCCTCATAGTCAACTCTCTTGGTTATCGCCGCGTCTTCTACGTGTCGTCCCTGTTTCCTCTTTTAGGCTTGTTTATGTTCTCTGGCTTCACCCTGGGCGTGAAGACGGAGGGAATCGAGGTCCCGAGACACGAGACACCTTCTCTTGGCTCCATGAGGAAGCTCTTCGGCTCTAGGAACGTAGTTGCCCTTACAATTATTCGGACCCTATACTCGACGAGCAACAACACCTACTCGACGCTGTTCTCCCTGTACGCCGTGAACACCCTGGGCTTCGACCCGGCGTCGGTGGCTTTTTTGTACTCAGTGATGGGGGTGGCTAACACGGCGGTCAAGGTCCCTGCCGGCGCCGTGTCCGATAAGGTAGGAAGAAAGAAGGTTCTCCTCGCCACGTTCTCAACGATAGTCCTAGTCTACATCACTCTCTCGTTCGCGAGGGTATATCCCCTGGTCGCGGCGGCTGTGGTGGTGTTTGGTGCGACCTGGGGCACAAGGGCGACTGTAGAGTGGGCGTTCCTCGCCAGCCTCGTCGAGCCCGAGGTCAAGAACATAGCGGTGAGCTACATAGAGAGCTTCTGGGACCTAGGATCGGCTCTAGGCAGCTTTCTCGCTGGAGCCCTCTCAGGGGTCTTACCCATGCCTACGATATACCTATTATTGGCCGGGATGAATTTGCCTGCGCTGCCCGCCATATTACTTATGGAAGAGGAGGACCATGATTGAAGGGAAACAACGTGTTGAGACACAGGAGGGTGATCGTCGGAGGGTTCTTAGCACTGACCACCCTGAACCTCATGAACAGCGCGTACAGCAACGTCCTGGAGACCATAAAGGCCGAGATGGGTCTCAGCTACACCCAGTCCGGGGCGTTGATGTCGGCCTACTTCGTGGGGTACATGCTGGGCCAGATACCGTGGGGCATGCTGGCCGACAGCAGGGGAAGCAGGCCCACGATAACCCTCAGCGTCCTCGGGGTCTCCGCGTCCACCGTGCTTTTCGGGCTGAGCCACACCGTGGGTTTCGCAATGGCCTCGAGGTTCCTCTCCGGTCTCCTCGGCGCAGGCATATTCGTGCCCAGCGTCCGCCTCGTCTCGGCGTGGTTCAACTCGGAGGAACGGGGAACGGCTCTTGGGGTGCTGAACATCGGTGGAAGCGTGGGACTCGTCGCAGCGGCGTGGGCGGTGCCGTTGATAAGCTTAGACGCCGGGTGGAGACTAACCATCAGGTACGCCGGAGCCATTGGCGTAGCTGCCGGGGTGGCCGTGTGGCTCCTCCTTAGGGACAGGGACGACTCCAGTGACAGGCGGCTGCGCCTCTCGAATCTACCCTTCAGAGATAAAAGCTTCTGGCTTCTCGCCTTGACCCAATTCATCAGGCTCGGCAGCTACTACACCTACATCGCGTGGCTGCCCCTGGTCCTCAAGGAGGACTACGGACTAAGCGTCTTGGCGACGAGCGGCACCCTCTCTCTGTTCAACCTAGCTGGAATGCTGTCGAACCCGCTGGGTGGCGTGGTCTCCGATAGGTTCGGCAAGAGGAACGTACTCATGGCCAGCTTCGCGTTTCTGGGCCTCGACGTGTTGCTCTTCGCTGGGCGGCCCACAGGGTTATGGATGTACCTCGCCGTCCTCTTGCTAGGCTGGTTCATAAACTTCGTCAGGAGCCCCTCTTTCACCATAATACCAGACGTGTTCGGCACAGAAGCGGCTGGCAGCATCTCAGGTGTTCACAACACCTTCGCCTCCCTCGGCGCCTTGGCTCTCCCCTACACCCTAGGCTACGTGAAAGACTATACCCTCAGCTACCGCCTCGGCTGGCTCTCGGTCTCCTTGTTGATGTTCATCGGAGTAGCCCTCTACGGCATGGTGAGAGCCCCAGACGAGGTGGAGCCTGAAAACCATTAATAAACAACCATCGCGAATCAATCTAAATAGGGATAAACATATGCCGTTCTGTCCAAAATGTGGCGAAGAGGTCAGCGAGGATGACGAGTACTGCCCCAAGTGCAATTACTCGCTGAAGAGGAGAACTGTCAGGCCTGTCCGCAGACGCAACGAGAAGGATGAGAAGGACGAGAAACGCGATGGAGAAGACGAGAAAGCCGCCATCATGGGCGGACTCGTGGTGGTCTGGCTTGGGCTGAGCCTGCTCCTCCAAAACGCGGGCTTACTCGGGTGGGCCGACTTCGGCGGCGTCTTCCTGCTGGGACTGGGGCTTATCATAGTATTCAGAGGACTCTGGGCGTATAGCCAGTCGGGGGTCTTCGAACAAGGGTTCGGTTACATAGTGGGAGGCGGCTTCGTCACCCTCATAGGCGCGGGTGTATCCTTCGAACTTGATGAATGGTGGCCTATCCTCCTCATAGCCCTGGGGCTTGTCGTCGTCGTGAGAGCCCTGATGGCTAGATCCGAGAACCCGCTACCCTAGAGCCCACCCGAAAACGGCTCTGTAGAGAATGTGCTCCAGCACCGTCAGAGGCCGGTCCCGGCCGAACACCCTGAAATGGTTCTTGCCCATGGCCTCGACGAGGTCACCTATATTATACCTCGGGAACAACGGGGTCGAGACTATCAGGCGGCCCCACTCGCCGCGCCTAAGCTCATGAAGCATCTTAATGCCCTGCATGGTTTTCACCTCGAAGTAGTAGAGATCGTAGTTGGGCGCCCAGTAAGGGAGGGCGTCCATCTGCTGGCCGAAAGCCCCCTCTGTGGCGGTGTACATCTCCACGACGGGGCAGTCGCCGTACAGCCGCCTCAGCCAGGGAGCGTACCTGGTCTGGATCTTCGCGACGCTGGTGCTGAAGATCACCCTCAGGCCCCAGAGGTCCCGGGGTAGGACGCGGTGCCGCCTCTCAAGGTAGCGCGCGAACCCCGTCTGGACCGGGGCGACACCCATGACCGTCACGATGTCCGCGTCCTTGGCTTCACGGTATATGTACTCATACCGTGTCTCCCAGCCCTCCTCGGAGAGATCCGAGTCCAAGGCATCTATCTCCTCCTGACGGGGGACAAGACGCAACCCCGCCATCATGGGGTTCAGCTTGGCGTAGGTGCCCGAGCTGAAGCCATAGACAGTCTCCTCGCCGCCCACATTCATCGCCCTCACGTTGCTGGGGAACTGGAGGTTCAGCACGCCTCCGGTGAGTGTCTCCAGCCCTCCCTCGCCCATTGCGTGGCTCAGCACCGCCCTTGAGCCG
>CAZTZC010000031.1:0-17538 GCA_964618045.1 uncultured Candidatus Bathyarchaeia archaeon
AGTCTACTAAACTGGATCCCATGGAGAAGGAAGTGGAGCTTGGTCCATACCCTGTCCCCCTGGTCGAGGGAGCCACCTACAACTTAAGGATCACAACTGAGAGAGGCAACGTCTACGATAGTGGCTCTGATGATCTTGCGTACAGTGACGGTAGATGGATTGTTGAAACCAAGCTCATCAACGTCGTCGTCTCGTCCTCAGGCGTCGTTTTCAAGGTGTATCTATACCTGTGGGAAGACATTGGCGAGGGCCTTCAATGGGTCGAAAAGGAGTATGCTCAGGTATGGAAGATTGGAGGCTCAGCCTTCAAACCATTTGATGTTACACCTTATGGAGATAATGGAAATGGCGTATACAGAGTAGTGGTGAAAAGAGGGTCAAATATTATTCGCGATGAAGACGATTTAGTTATGGAGTGGCCAGATGGCCCTTCAACACTGTGGGTCTACGCTTAAAACCTTTTTAAAGATATTAAAAATCATAGTTATTTTATATCTAAAATGTAGAAAATGATTCTGATTATAATTGAGATACGCTGTTTAAACGTATCTCAAAAGCAGATAATAACTTCATAATCTCTTTATTAACTATCCTGAGATTAGGTACAGGTCTCATGGAAAATTTGATCATCAGATTCAGGAGCTGCTCGGGAGCCTTACTCAGAGGTGAAAAGGTACCTAGTCAATTCCCCGCTGAAAGAACTGAGACGGTGTAAGAGCATGCGATATGGAGATAAATTTAAGCAGACGTCAGCTGGAACAGGTATTCACCGAGTAGTTTTACTCTGTTTCCTCTTCGTCTTACTGGCCTCTACACCAGTTCCCGTCGTCAGGGGAGCCTCTGTTACCCTGAAGAAGCCGTTCGAGCCGGTCTTCATCAACATGGCTGCCCCAAAGCCATGGGACGATGGGCAGCATGAGCTCACGATCTCGAAGCCATCCGGCAACCAGTACCCAGTTCCGGGTGAGATAAAATGCGGCTTGGAGAAGGGCCAGAAGTACCACATATTCCTTGTGGGCGACTTCGTCTTCAACAAGACTCTAGATGAGTCGTATTTGACCGACTACGACGTCGAGGTGTACGACCCATACATGCGCCTGGTCTCAAGGCACACCGAGTCAGCTGGGAAGCCTGAGCACATGGGCACAGGTGGACCCAAACAGTACTTCATACCTGAGATGGACGGATCATACACTTTCAGGATATACAACGACCCCAAAGACAGCCAAGGAAACGAGGCCGCAGTTTTCATGCTTATCAAACACATCGAGATGAACACGAAGTACAACGTCACACTGTACGGCAAGTCCCGGGTGGGCGAACCATATCCATTCTGGTTCAACTACGCGTACGAGTTCGACACACCCAACGATGATTATCAGCTTGTGGTCAAGGTCCCGGACCCGGACGGGGAGACAGGGTACCCGGGCCTAGACATGTATGAGGCCAGGGTCTACCCCATGGCGAACCCCTCCACGGGAGTAGGCCACTACCTTAGAGGCCTCGGTGTGCCATGGGGCCATCTTTTATCGGGGGAGAATAGCGGCTCATACGGCGGCTACAACACCTCCATCGAGGGCGCCAGCTGGATAGACTACACCGCGAGCTGCGAGTACAGTGGCCAGGACATGTTAGTGACCTTCGGTAAACCTGTCCACAACGAGACCGAGACGGTGGTCGACGACCCGACGGTTTTCTACTACCTAGTGCTCTTAGCGGAGTACGACTACGGAACCGTCGAGTTCTACCTCAAGACGGACTACAGGCCTTTGAACGTCACCCTACTGGACCCCGGCGTCGTTGGCTACACCGGAGACGAGACGACCATCTACGTGAATGTCGATGCGTACCACAGGATAGAAAGGGTGTGGATGAACTACACGACGGACGACTGGGAGACGCAAAAAACGGTTGAGCTAAGGAAGTGCGAGGAAGGATACAAGGGAAACCTGCCGAAGTTCAAGCTCAACGACATCGTAAAGTACAAAGTATGTGCCTCGGATGAGGTCGACAACAAGGGATCAGCGAGAGGAGAGTTCGAGGTAAAGAACGAGGTGGACCTGAGCCTTAGCGCTTCACGTATATCCCTCTATGGCGGCGAGTCACTGACCATCCTGGGGGCCTCTTCGTTGCCTAACACAGACCATACGATAAGATTCGTATGCGGCAGCCACTCGAAGACTGTGAACGTAAAAACCAACACAGTAGGGGAGTTCCAGTACACCTACACTCCACAGTGGGTTGGCGACTACGACGTCACTGTCGAGTACAGCGGAGACGCAATCAACCATGCAGCGGTCTCATACATTAAAGAATTCACAGTCGAGAAGAGGAGCCTCACGGTTTCAACACGGGTCGACGGAGTCGCTAAAAATACTCTGCCCTTCGAGCTATCAGGAACGGTGAGCCCAGCCGTCGGTGGTGTCCCTGTAAGCTTCATCATCGTGACGCCCACCGGGAGCTTCGTGATGTCTTGCAGGACCTCGCAGACGGGTTCGTTCACGGTCACCATCGTGCCGGAGGAGCTGGGCCATTGGGAGGCAATAGCCCAAGTCGAGACCGGGGAGTTGTACGCGTCGTCCTCAAGCCCGTTGGCCACCTTCGAGGTCATCAAGCTGACGATCCCAGAGGTCATAATATTGAAGGCCAAGGAGTTCACCAAGCCTCCGCTGCTATACGTGCCGGTGGGGCTAGTGGCCGCCATCGGGATAGGGGCGGGATTCAAGACCGGGTTCATACAGAACCTGAGGTCTAAGAAAGGGAACGTGAAGGTCAAAGAGGTAGTCGAGGAGCCTAAAAACACGACGTCCTACCGGCGCCGCAGCGACCGTAAAGACTAGATGAATCCTTGCGAGAGCCTTATGGAGTCCTCCAGCCCGATCTCCCAGCCCACGGCGCCGACTATGTCCAAGAGATGCACCGGGTTGCTCGTCTTGGGTATCGCCACGACGTTCTCCTGAGAGATGAGCCAGTTGAGCGCCACCTGGGCCTGGGACTTCTCGTATTTCTCGGCCATCTCGTCAAGAACCTTGTTCCCCGGCTTCGCTAGGATTCCTTTGCCGAGGGGGCTGTATGCTATGAGGGTGCGGCCCTCCGCCTGGATTGAGGGGAGGAGGGCCATCTTAGGCTTCTGGTCGAGGAGGCTGTACTCCACCTGGTTGGCTACCAGGGTGTGGGTCTCCAGGTGGCTCTGGGCCTCCATCATGAGGCTCCGGCTGAAGTTGCTGACGCCGATGTAGCGCGTGTACCCCTCGTCGGCGCAGCGCTCCATGGCCATCATGGTCTCCCTGAGGGGGACGTCGGGGTTAGGCCAGTGGACCAGGTACAGGTCGACGTAGTCCAGCCCGAGGCGTCTAAGGCTCTTCTTCATGCTGGATACTAGGTCGCTGTGGCGGAGGTGAGTGTGCCACACCTTCGTGGTGATGAAGAGGCTGTCCCTAGGGTAGGTCTCAATGGCTTCGCCGACGAGCTCCTCCGCGTGGCCCGCCCCGTAGTACTCGGCGGTGTCGATGTGGGTGAAGCCCAGCTCGATGGCCATCCGTATCGCCGTGACGTTCTCGCTGTCCCAGCGGTGGTCCTCGATCTGTCTGCCTCCCATGCCCCACGTGCCGAGGCCGAGGACCGGTATCTCCACGCCAGGGGCTATCTCGCGGTAGCTCATCAACAGTCTTCATTTTATATGTGTCCTTGGACGGGAAAAGAGTTTTTGGCGGCTGAAGGCTAGAAGCTGGCTTCCTCTGGCTCAGGCCCCTGATCCAGGGACTTGCTCTCCGGGACGTAGAGGTAGATGATGGGCATCCTGACTAAGCCATCGATTAAGACCATGACGACGAAGGGGGCCAGATGGCTCACGCTGTCCCACAGCCATCCGCCCAGTATGCTGGCAGGCACGGCCAAAGCGTTGAAGGCCGCGACGCTTAGGGCCGTCATCCTCGCCCTCTGGCTGTGGTACACTAGCTCGGCCTCCTGAGCCTGCCAAGCAACACCGGTGCTATCACCTATCCCCATGAGAACCCATGCCAGTATGAGGGCGACGGGGTTATTCCCTATTAACAGGAAGATGGCGGTTGCTACGTACATCACGAGTCGTCCACCGATGATCATATTCTTCCTACCCACGTTGTCCGTGAGCCTGCCCGCCAGAGGTGACGTGACTATCTGGGTGATGCTCCTCGCCGTGACCATGTAGGCGATGACCATGGCGGAGGCGCCGTGGATCACGGCGGCGTAGACCATCCAGAAAGGCCCGGCGAGGCCTATGCTCAGGCTACCAAGGCTCTTCATCAGGACCCAAGACTTGACACCCTTCTTGGCGAGGACGGTGCCGTAGTCGTCCAGCATGGTCTTGGCGTTGAGGCTTCGCTTAGGCTGGCCGGGCTTCCTGTTGCTGAGGTATCTCCAGACTATTAACCAGGCGAGCACGAGCAGGGCCGCCTGTGCCACATAGACTGGTCGTATTCCCTCCACCGTCAGGCCACCGGAGATGGATACGAGTTTACCCCCGATTAAGCCCGCGAAGAGCACCGGAGTGAGTATGAATATGTTGGCCAAGCCGTAAACTGTTCCCCTCTGCTCACTCCTGATGCTGTTCGCGTACATCGCCGTCCAGGCGGGGGAGATTACGCCGTCGGCGAACCCGGCGAAGACGAAGGCGGGGATGAGCCAGTAGAGGGAGCCGGCGGTCAGGTAGGTTAACGGGACGAGTAAGCCTATGAAGGCGCCTATCAGAAACATCTGCTTCCTGTCGAGGCGGTCGGAGAGCCAGCCGGTGAGTATGGCCATTACGGCGGTCAACCCTAGGGAGAGGGATGTTAGCAGGCCCAGCTGAGTCCCAGTGGCGCCGAGGGCGACTATGAATATCGAGTTATATGGGTTGAGGTTCACCGCGAAGTTGGCGATGCTGGACCGGGCGAAGATCACCTTCAGGTCCCTGGATATTCCTCTGTAGAAGCTCTTTAGTTCCTGCGTGGTCTTCATGGCTTTTTCTGCGCATCCTAGGAACCTTGCTCAGGGTTCGGAGTGGTTCATACGCGACTTAATATTAAACATTCCTTTTTCGAGATCCATATGACACACATAGTTTTTTCAAAAAACCAGTTAAATAGATGTAAAAAAGAATCTGGGTTTCACTGAATAATATAACTCACTGTACAAGCTTCTTCATGAACTCCGTGTACTCTTTTCTGTTTATAGTGGCCTTGAACCTGTCTATGACCTGTTTTGCTTCTTTTGCGTCATCAGCGAGGAGATCCACAACCATGACGGCCAGGGCCTTCGCGGGCCAGATGTACTGTTTCACGGGGTCGACGACCTTGAGGTCTCTGCTGTGGCCGGCGCCCTCGGTGCCGGCCATTCCGATGCTCGTCGTCGGCATTATGCAGCTGAAGTCGCCCATGTCGGTGCTGCCCGTGCTGTGCTCCCTGTGCTTTATCTGGTCTTTGCCGACGAGCTCCTCGCACGAGGCGATGATTATCTTCTCCAGGTTGGGGTCCCGGGTGTAGGGCATGTAGCCTGGGTGGTCGATGATCTCCACCTCGGCTCCCACGGCCATGGCGCCGGCCCTCAGGGCGTTGTTCACCTTCCTGTTGGCGTCAATGACGGCCTCCACGGTCTTGCCTCGTACGTAGCTCTCAATCCGTACGTCGGCGGGCACGTTGTTGACTATCTCGCCTCCCTTGGTGATGATGGGGTGGACCCTTATGGTGTCCTCGTCGCGGAAGGTCTCCCTGTTGGCGTGGATGCCCATGAGGCCAAGAACGGCGGCGTTGAGTGCGTTTATCCCCTTGTCCGGGGCGCCGCCGGCGTGGCTCTCCCTCCCCGTGTAGCGCACGAGCTTGCCGACGAAGCCGTTGTTGCTGCCGCCGACGCCTATGAGCTCCTCCTGATCCATGGCGCTGTGGCTGCCCAGGACGATGTCTACGTCGTCCATGGCGCCAAGCCTGATGAACTCCTGTTTACCGCCGAAGAACTCCAGCTTCCCCTCCTCGCGGAGCCTGTTCCTGTAGTCGATCTCTATGTACTCCTCGGCAGGGACAGCGACCATGACGACCTCGCCGTCCAGGTGCTCCTTCACCGCGTCGAGGCCGTAGCCGGCTCCCAGCATGGCTGCCATCTGGCTGTGGTGGCCACAGGCGTGGACGTTCCCGGTGGCCGGGTGAGCCTTGGGGTGCACAGGGATGTGGAGTGCGTCAAGCTCACCCACTATGCCTATGGAGGGTCTGGAGCCGTCGCCCTTGAGGTAGGCCTTGCTGCCCGTTATGGCTATGCCTTTCTCGACGCGCCAGCCCGCCGCCTCGTACTTATTCTCTGTGAGTTCTGCTGTCTTGAACTCCTTGAACCCGAGCTCGGGGTACTTCCATATCGCTTTCGCGTACTCGATGATTTCGTCCGCTCTGCGGTCGATCTCCTCTAGCGCCTTCTTTTTGAGTGTTGTCTTATCCATGAACATCGTCTATTGAATGGCTTCGCGGCGATTTAAGACGAGAGGTAACCTTGTGCTCAGAGGTCGATCCATGATTGTTTTTCTAGAGATCTATTCTTTTCTGGACCATTCGGTAAACCGTGTCCCCCACGTAGCCGCCGAAGACTGCCCCCGAGGCGAAGGCCAGGATGTACATCAACGTGAAGACCTCCACCGGGAACCCCAGCCTTAGGAAGAACTGGAGGTAAGCTACGTTGCTGGCGGCCGATAGGCCGCAGGCGACGCACAGCCCGGTCCTCGAGTCGTACCCGAAGAACATGGCCGCCGCGTCGAGGACCAGCCCCTGGACGCCGCTCATGATGATCACCGAGAACCCGTGGAAGCTGAAGAGAACCGCCTCGACCAGCCCCTTCACGGTCCCCGTGGCGGCCGCTGCGCCTCTCCTCCTCACCAGCAACATGGTTAGAGCGGTGGGGAAGACGTGGATGCCTGCGAGGATCTGGCCGGTGCCCAGCGGGATGGCTGGGAAGGTTTTCAGGTAGTTGCCTAGGTAGCCCACGGGTACGCTCATGACGGCTCCGAGGGCGCTGAACACCACGATGACGGCTATCTCCTTTGTCTCGAACCTCATATCATGTCCAATCGTTTTCGCAACAATATCTCGTTTCCTACTCAGCCGAGATATTAACTACGTTACGAGGTCTCCATAAACTCGGTGTAATCGCCGCGGGGTATCAATGGTGTGAACCCTTTGATGATCTCCCTGTGACTTGGCCCTACCTCAGAGTAAATCGATTATAGTCAGGGCCATGTCTTTTACGAAGAGCGCGTGGATGGTCTCGTTTTCGATAATCATGAGGGTTTGATCATTGGCTTCCCCGCCCCTCGCCTCCGTCAGAGGCTTGAAGCCCACTTGGTGAGGAACTCTCCTTGGTGGCTGTTGCCTTGTTGCCTCATTTGCGTTGAGCGACGCTTCATTAGCCCTATTTGAATCGAAAACTCTTTTACCCTGTTCCAAGGATGAATAACACTACCTGGTGGAGGATTTGACCGGTAAAGTGTTCACATGTGTTGGCGTAGGCTCGCTAGTTCCGCGGGCGCCGCAGCCGGTCATAGGTATACCTCAGCGCACCTGATCCGTTTAAGGATCGGGTTTTGGAGGATTTTGATGAGCGATAGACACACTAAATGTATGAGTTTATTGAAGGAAGCCAGACGGGTCGTCGTGAAAGTAGGTACAAGCAGCATCACGGACGGTAACTCGCGCCTCGACGTTGGAAAGGTGGCGACCCTCGTCAGCATGCTGATGAAGGAGAAGAAGATGGGCAGGTCACCGATCCTGGTGAGCTCAGGAGCCATAGGCGCGGGGCTGGGCAGGCTCGGGCTCCCTGATAGACCGGACGACGTGATGGAGCTTCAGGCCGCCGCCGCGATAGGCCAGGGGATACTGATGCAGACTTACGAGTTCTTCTTCAACAACTATGAGCAGCCCATCGCGCAGCTGCTGTTGACGAAGGACGACTTCACCGACCCGGGGAGGAACAGGAACCTCTCCAACACCTTGGAGACTCTCATCAACTGGGATGTTATTCCGGTGATCAACGAGAACGACACCGTGGCCACCGAGGAGATCAAGGTGGGAGACAACGACACGTTGGCTTCCCTGGTGGTCATGGGCTCGGGCGCCGAGCTGCTGGTCATATTAACCGATGTGGATGGCCTCTACACCCAACACCCCTCAGAGACAGGGGGAGAGCTGATAAGAGTGGTCGAGGAGGTGACCCCGGAGGTCGAGAGCTGGGCGAGTAGGGCGGGGCACGGCTTCGGCGGCATGTACACCAAGGTTCAGGCCGCCAAGACGCTCAGCGAGAGGGGCATCGTTACCGTCATCGCCAACCATAACGCTCCTGACGCCCTTAGCAAGGTGTTAACCGGCGAGATAGGAACAATATTCTTCCCGAAGGAGTGCTGTCGATGAGCGAGATGACGGAGAAAGCGAGGGCCGCGAGGAGAGCCTCGTATGGGATGGCGAAGATGTCCACCGACGCCAAGAACGCGGCGTTGCATAGGATAGCTGACTCCATTTGGAGCCGGAGGGATGAAGTCCTTGAGGCCAATGGGCGGGACATGGCCGCCGCGGCCGGGATGCTTGAAAGCGGGTTAATAACTGCCGCCATGATGAAACGGCTGGCGCTGAACGCCGACAAGGTGCAAGAGATAGTCGACATGATTCGGAGCGTCGCCGCGCTCGACGACCCGGTGGGAAAGACGCTGCAGGCGGTTGAGCTGGACGAAGGGCTGAAGCTGTTCAAGGTGACGTCACCCCTAGGGGTCGTGGCGGTGATCTTCGAGTCGAGGCCGGACGCCCTCACCCAGATCACGAGCCTATGCCTGAAGTCCGGGAACAGCGTGCTGCTCAAGGGGGGCACCGAAGCCCGGAACTCCAACCGCATGCTATACAAAATAATCGATGAAGCCTGCCCCGCCTTGCCTGAGGGCTGGATACAGATCATGGAGGACCGGGAGGAGGTCTCGGAGCTCCTCAAGCTGGACGAATACGTGGACCTCATCATACCCCGTGGAAGCAACGAGTTCGTCAGCCACATCCAGAGCAACACCAGCATCCCGGTTCTGGGCCACGCCGACGGCGTCTGCCACATCTACGTTGACGAGGAAGCGGACGTCGAGATGGCGGTGAGCGTCTGCCACGACGCCAAGGTCCAGTACCCCTCAGTCTGCAACGCGGTGGACACGATACTTGTCCACGAGGCGATCGCCGACAGGTTCCTTCCCGCCATGGTGAAGAGGTTCAAGGAGAGCGAAGTTGAGGTCAGGGGATGCAGACGCGTAAACGAGAAAGTGACCAGTGGGGTCGTGGAGGCCGCCTCCGGCGACTGGGGGAAAGAGTACCTCGACTATGTCGTCGCCTTGAAGATCGTTGACGACGTCGAGGAGGCCGTGGATCACATCAACGCCTACGGCTCTCACCACACCGACGCCATCGTGACGGCAAACGAGGAGACAGCGGAGACATTCATGGAGTCGGTGGACTCGGCTGGTGTCTTCTGGAACGCCTCCACGAGGTTCTCGGACGGGTACAGGTACGGCCTGGGCTCCGAGGTGGGCATAAGCACAGGAAAGATACACGCGCGGGGCCCCACGGGGCTGGATGGACTCACCATACACAAATACTACCTAAAAGGTGGAGGACACGTCGTCGCTGACTACTCTGGGGTGAACCCCAAGAGGTTCATGCACAGACCGCTAGATGAGGAATGGAAAGACTGATTGTGCTTCGATTAGCCGCCGCCGAGTGTCCAAGCCCCACGGCGTCAAACCCCAGACCTCGGCCTCATCACATCCATTCAGTGTGATCCCCAGCCGCTGCAGCCCGTTTTCCTGTGTAAAACTGGTCTATATGCTCCTCCGACGCGTCGCCCAATACCAATATTAACGGCGCAACACATTTCCTGTCCCGGCTGAGGGCGAAAACGTTGAAGCTTCTGGAATACGAGGCGAAGGAATACTTCAGAAAGTACGGGATACCAACGCCTAGAGGCAGGGTGATCACGACACCCCAAGGTGCCCATGAGTACGCTGCGGAACTCGGTGCACCCGTCGTGATAAAAGCGCAGCTCCCCGTGGGCGGCAGAGGCAAGGCTGGAGGAATCAAGTTCGCTGAGACCCCTGGAGAAGCTGCCGCCGCTGCGGAGGCGCTCTTGAGAATGAGGATAAAGGGCTTTACGGTGGAGAAGCTCTACGTCGAGGAAAAGCTGAGCATAGTCAACGAGATATACCTGGGTGTCACGGTGGATCGCCGAAACAAATCATACGTGGTGCTGGCTTCCAGCGAGGGAGGCATGGACATCGAGGAGGTCGCCGCCAAGACCCCGGACAGGATCGTGCGGCACCTTGTGGACCCGCTGCATGGGCTGAGGAGCTACCACGCCAACCTCGTCGCGAAGAGGCTCGGGTACGGCGGCTGGAAGATGCTTCAGTTCGCGGCCTTAGTCGAGAGCCTCTACACGCTGGCGTTGGAGATGGACGCCGAGCTAACCGAGATAAACCCGTTGGCAGAGGTGCAGGACGGGTTCACGGCGGCGGACGCCAGGCTCAACGTCGACGACAACGCCCTGTTCAGGCACAGGGAGCTCGAGGAGAGGCTCCTGGAAAGCTATCAGGGTGAGCTGACGGGGAGGGAGATGGAGGCCAGGTCCAAGGGCCTGACCTACGTGGAGCTAGACGGCGACATAGGCATCATCGGGAACGGAGCCGGCCTCACCATGGCTACGCTGGACACCGTGATGCTCCACGGCGGGAGAGCCGCCAACTTCCTGGACCTGGGGGGAGGCGCAACCCCTGAGCGCATAAGAGAGGCCGCCGAGTTCGTGCTCAGGGATGAGAGGACCAGGGCGCTCCTCGTGAACGTCCTGGGCGGCATCACCCGGTGCGACTACATAGCCGAGGGCGTCGTGGCGGCGCGGAGGGAGGCGGCCGTCGAGAAGCCCGTGGTGGTCCGCATGATGGGCACAAACGAGGAGGAGGGTAGGAGGATGCTGAAGGAGGCAGGGATCGACTCTCTGGACTCCATGGAGGAGGCGGCGGAGCTGGCGGTGAAGCTGGCGGAGGCGAGCTAGGTGACGCGGTTCATAGACAAGGACACCAGGGTCTTGGTCCAGGGCATGACTGGCAGCCAGGGAGCCTTCCACACGCATCTCATGAGGGAGTACGGCACCAAGGTCGTGGCGGGGACGGTGCCTGGCCGAGGCGGACAGACCATCGAGGGGCTCCCCGTCTACGACACAGTGGTGGAGGCGAAAGAGAACCACGGCGTTGACGCCAGCATAATCTTCGTCCCGGCGCCCCAAGCGCTGGACGCGGCGCTCGAGAGCGTGGAGGCGGGCCTCGACCCCGTGGTGGTCATCACCGAGGGCATGCCCGTCAGGGACAGCATAGAACTCATGGCCATGGCCAGGCTGAGCGGCACCACCATCGTTGGGCCCAACACGCCGGGGCTCATCAAGGCTGGGGAAAGTAAGATGGGCATAATGCCTGCCCAGGTCTTCAAGAAGGGCAGTGTAGGGGTCATCAGCCGCAGCGGCACCCTGTTCTACGAGGTCGCCTTCCATATCACCAGAGCGGGCCTCGGTCAGAGCACATGCGTGGGCTTGGGAGGGGACCCCGTCGTGGGCCTCGACTACGTAGATGTGCTCCGCTGGTTCGAGGAGGACCCCACGACCAGGGCCGTCGCCCTCATAGGGGAGATCGGAGGAGACGCGGAGGAGCGGGCCGCCGCCTTCATAGGGGACGGTGGCTTCACCAAGCCGGTGGCTGCGTACATCGCTGGCAGGGCCGCCGTGCCCGGCAAGAGGATGGGTCACGCCGGCGCCATCATCCAGGGAAGCTCGGGGACGGCTGAGAGCAAGATGAACGCCCTCAGGGAAGCCGGTGTCACGGTGGGGGAGCTGCCCAGTCAGGTGGCTGAGGCCTTGAAGAGGCTCCTCTAGTCCTTCCCCAGCGCCTCTATGAGTCTTTCAAGCATCCTGTAGGTCAGCCCCCAGACGATGTCGTCCCCTAACCTGTATATCGGGGAGTCGAAGCCTTTGACGACGGCCCGCGACTTGTATTTTCTAAGATCGTTGATGGGAGTCCACATGTACTTCGTCAGCTCGTAGTTCAATCTGATGGGCGGGTCGCCCTCGAAGAGGTAGAGTGTGGGCTGGACCGAGAAGGTGTTCCTCACCCAGGAGAAGAGTGGCTCAAAAAATCCTAGGGGCTCATGGCCCCTGAGGTCGATGCTCGTCTCCTCCATCACCTCCCTGACGACGGTGTCCAACATGCCATTATCCTGTGCCGCCTTCTTGCCCCCCGGGAAGGCCATGTCCCCACTCCACGGGTCCCCCTCCACCTCGGCTCTCTTGACGAGAAACACCTCCAGGTCGTCGTCAACGGACCTGATTAGTATGGCTACCGCCGCGTTCGCGCTCTCGTCCGGGCTTCCCTTCAGGTGTTTCTTGAGCCTGGTGAGGCCATCCAGGGGATGCATCTGTTTCTCCTTCAAATTGGTGACGCAATCCGTCTAAAATGTTATGATCCGCCTCAGGGGAGAAGATAAGGTTATCAGATGAACTGCGATCACTTGTGTCGTGTCCGGAAGACCGTGTAAGGATACTTTTATCAGTTACAATTACACTGGTACTAGGATTTAACCTAGACTAAATAGAGATGTTAGACTTGGCAGACAGAGACGACGTCCCTAACCAGTGGGAGCAGAAGAACCAGCAGATGGACTTGATCAAGGACCGCATGAGCAGGGTCAAGCACAAGATCGCGGTCATCAGCGGCAAGGGAGGCGTGGGGAAGAGCCTCGTAACAGTCAATCTGGCCATGGGGCTGGCGGTCAACAGCAAAGAGAGACGGGTCGCCATACTGGACGCGGACCTCACCGGCCCCTGCGTCCCGAAGATGATGGGCCTGAAAGGCAAGAGGCTCGACGTAGGCCCCGTGGGCATAGCCCCTGTTAAGGGGCCCGAGGGAGTCGACGTGGTCTCCATGGACTTTTTGTTGCCCACAGACGATTCTCCCGTCATCTGGCGGGGACCACTGAAGATGGGCGCCATACGCCAGTTCCTCGGCGAGGTAGCCTGGGGGCCCCTAGACTTCCTCCTCGTGGACCTGCCGCCAGGCACCGGGGACGAGAGCCTCAGCATACTGCAGCTCCTGCCGGAGATGGATGGAGTCATCATAGTCACCATCCCCAGCGAGGTGAGTCAGGCCGTCGTCAAGAAGGCCGTCACCTTCGCCCGCAAGATGAATGTACCCGTGTTCGGCATAATAGAGAACATGGCGGGGCTGGTGTGTCCTCACTGCGGCGAGACCATCGAGGTGTTCAGCGAGGGGGGCGGAGCCAGAGTCGCGGAGGACATGGGCGTAGAGCTCCTCGGAAGCATACCCATCGACCCCAGGATATCCACGGACAGTGACGAGGGGACGCCGTTCATACTCAGGCACCCTGATTCTCCCGCAGCCAAGTCGTTTTTAAAAGTAGTCGAAAAGATAGAGAAAAAGGTGAAAAGTGAATGAAGGTAGCGGTATCTTCCACCGGAGGCAGCCTCGATAGCGCCGTGGACCCAAGGTTCGGGCGCTGCAGCGTCTTCCTCATAGTGGACACGGAAACGATGGACTATCAGGCAGTGCCCAACTCTAGCATAGGGGCAGCCCACGGCGCCGGTATAGGTGCAGCCCAGAGCGTGGCCCAGCTGGGGGTTAAAGCCGTCCTAACGGGCCAAGTCGGCCCTAACGCCCACATGGCTTTAAGCCAGGGAGGGGTCCAGATATACACAGGGGCCTCCGGCACGGTACGCCAAGCCGTAGAGGCGTATAAACGGGGAGAACTGAGATCGGTGTCCTCCCCGACGGTGGGCGGACACTTCGGCCAAGGCGGCCGAGCAATGGGCGGAGGTCAAGGCAGACGCCGACCATAGGAGTCTAAAAAGATGGTAAAGTTATTTATCCCGACAGAAGACGAATCCGGTGCTACTCTTTCAGCCCACTTCGGGCGTGTACCTTACTACGCGTGGTACGTCATCGAGTCCGGTGAGGTTAAGGAAAGCGGCGTTGTACCCAACGACAGTGACCATTTCGGGGGCATAGGCAGCCCGCCTGAAAGGATCAGGAGCCTGGGAGGCGAGGTCGTGATCTCCGCTGGGATGGGCATGAAGGCAATTCAGATGTTCCAGGAATTTAACATAGGCGTGCTACAGGGAAAAAGTCCCAGCAGCGTGGAGAACGTAGAAGCATTCATCCGCGGCGAGTTGCAGGAGCTCACCCAGGGCTGCCTACACGACCACGGGCACTGACTCGTATGAAGATAGTTGTAGCCAGCGGCAAGGGCGGCACGGGTAAGACCAGCGTAGCCGTCAACTTAGCGCTCAGCGTCGAGGCGGAGCAGTACATAGACTGCGATGTTGAGGAGCCCAACGCCCACATATTCCTTAAACCCGGGCACAAGAGGCAACAGCCAGTGGAGCTACTTGTCCCCATTATCGACGAGAAAAAATGCACTTATTGTCGTAAATGCGCAGAGTTCTGCCAGTACAACGCCCTGTTCGTAGCCGGCGAGACCGCGATGGTCTTCAACGAGCTCTGCCACAGCTGCGGCGGATGCAAGCTCGTCTGCCCTGAGGAAGCCATAACCGAGGAGCCCAGGCAGATAGGGACGATAACAGTCTCCGAGTCCAGCGGCATGAGCCTCGTGTACGGTGAGCTTAACGTGGGGGAAGCCCTGGCGGTCCCGGTTATAGCCGCCGTCAAGGGGCAGGCTGTTGACGAAGGACTCATCATATTGGACGCTGCGCCCGGATCGGCGTGCCCGCTCGTGGAGACCGTATACGGAACAGACTTCTGCCTAATGGTCACAGAGCCAACCCCGTTCGGGCTGCACGACTTGGAGGTCGCCACCGAGGTTGTGGAGCAGCTCAGCGTTCCCATGGGCGTTGTGGTGAACTTTGCCGGAATCGGCGACAGGGGCGTATACGAGTTCTGCGAGCGCAAGGGAATCCCGATCCTCATGGAGATACCTTACGACCGGAGGATAGCGGAACTGTACAGTAGGGGGATACCCTTCACAGCCGAGATGACGGAGTGGCGCGCAAGGTTCACTGAACTACTGGCGACCGTGGAGACGATGGTCAAATGAAGCAGGTAACCATACTGAGCGGTAAAGGCGGGACAGGGAAGACAAGTGTCGTAGGTAGCTTTGCAGCCCTAGCGGACCTGCCGATCCTAGCCGACTGCGACGTAGACGCCAGCAACCTACACCTAATCCTCAACCCAGAAGTCAAGGAGACAATGGCTTTCAAGGGCCTGAACCTCGCCGAGATCGACCCAGAAAAGTGCACAAAGTGTGGCCTATGCGAAAGGCTATGCAGGTTCAACGCGATCCACGACTACGAGGTGGACCCCATCCACTGCGAGGGATGCAAGGTCTGCGTCGTCAACTGCCCAGTGGAGGCTATCAACTTCAACGAACGGGTGTGCGGCCACGCTTACCTCAGTGAGACAAAATATGGCCCAATGAGCCACGCCAGGCTGATCCCCGGCATGGAGAACAGTGGCAAACTCGTGTCTCTTGTCCGTCAGAACGCCGTGAAGCTGGCGGAGGAGGCGGGCAGAGACCTCATACTAGTGGACGGTCCACCCGGTATCGGTTGCCCAGTCATAGCCAGCCTCAGCAACGTCGACGCAGCGGTCGCGGTGGTAGAACCCACCTTAAGCGGCATACATGACTTGAATCGCTTGCTTCAGCTTCTGGAGCACTTCGAGGTTGTGCCCAGCGTCATCGTAAACAAGCATGACCTGAACAGCAATAACACGGCGTCCATAAGGGTCTTCTGCGAGGAGAACGAGATACCCATACTGGGGATGATCCCTTTCGACGAAAACGTAACAAAGGCAATGGTTCAGGCCGAACCTGTCGTCGTCTATAGCCCAGACTCGCCGGCTTCGCTAGCCCTTAAGGAGGCTTGGATAGAGTTCAGTTCGTTCCTAGACCTCTAGCTGAGCCAAGTATCTGTCTACGGTTTCTTTTACTTTTTCGTCCTGAGAGGCGCTGCCTATTGCAATGCCGATGGTCTCAAGTATGTTGGTGGCGCCTGGACCTATGTCACTCGATAATAATACGTTTACGCCATTTTCCTTCAGCGTCCTGGCGGCCACTGGGCCCGCTCCTTGGCTCATCTCGGCCGCCTTGTTGTTGACTACCTTGACGTCACTTATCTCGTTGTCTTGGATGGTTACGATGGTGAAGGTGGGCGCCCGCGAGAAGGTGTCGGCCACTCTGTCTCTCAGCCCTTTCTCTCCCTTGGAGGGTACCGCTATCTTCATCTCGATCACAAAAAGGGGGTTTGGGTACTAGTCCTTTTCCTCTGAGCCGAGCTCCTCTAGGCGCTTCCTGATGGCCGCCAGCTCCTGCTCCAAGTACTTAGTCTGATCCTGGAGGTAGACACGCTCATCGGGGACCGGGCCCATCGCCGAGGCGTCTGCCGGGGGCACCGGGACGGCGCCTTGGTAGTCGGGGTTCGACCACCACCACCTAGGTAGCCAGGGGAACCTGGCGCACCTGGTGGGGTCGCCCGTGTATCCGTATCCTCTGCCGTAGCCCATGCCGTATCCGCGGCCGTAGCCGTAGACCCAGCCGGGCCTCTGCCATGGTGGCAGGTCTCTGAAGGGCCCGTTTCCGGGGTATCTTCCTCCTCTTCCTCTGTATCCCATGTCTCTCACCTTTCTATGCATATGCACAGATTTCATTGTGTGCATATGCACGGAAATATATAAATATTGTGATAATGCACAGAATAACGTATGATGCATGGACGACGCCGCCGAGGCCACTACGGAAGAAGACCCACACCGGTAAAAATTGGCTACACCACAAAGATCACGGCCTTCAGACCCGAGCCCATGGGGTACGGGGAGCCCGTCCAGCTGGAGCCCGCCGAGGTGGAGGTGCTGAGGCTGACCGACTTGGAGGATCTATCCCAGGAGGAGGCCGGAGAGAGGATGGGTGTGAGCAGGGGCACCGTCTGGAGGCTGCAGAAGAGGGCGAGGACGAAGATAGCGCTGGCCCTCACCGAGGGGAGGCGCATCGAATTAGTTGCCACGGATCTCGAGTAGCTTACCTTCAAAAAGGATTTATAGCCACACGCCCCATGTAAACTCGGTGAGGTTGACGCCGGGCTGGCTCAGACCCCTGATTGTTCTACTCTCGCCCTCGAGATGGGTAAAACCGCCTCAAGTCGCTAAAAGTATCTAAAATTGATTCTCCTGAAAAAATTTGGCTTATCCAAAATACATGAATTAATTGATGTTAATGTTAGCTTAGGTCCATGGTCTCGTAACTTCACTAAAATTTAAAATACCTATGACCGGACTAAGTCTTAGGGGTTTACTTTGGCAAGAGTAATACCAGGTGTAGAGGTAAAAGTCGTTAAGGAGATAATACCACCGCCAGCCTACCCCTCAGGCACCGTCGCCCTCATAGGGACGGCCGAGAAGGGACCCGAGTTGACTCCGGTTCACTTGGGCAGCTGGAGAGAGTTCGCTGACACATTCGGCGC
>CAZTZC010000032.1:0-17510 GCA_964618045.1 uncultured Candidatus Bathyarchaeia archaeon
GGGTGTTTTCTGCGACGTCATCGATTTATTCTTGGTTACTTGGAATAAGCGTTTTCTGGGCTTGATCGGGGGCCTTTCTTGGGGCTTGTACCCTGTTACTTGGTATTACGGAAAAAAAATTTCTGTGGCGGGGGATTTTCTTAGTTACATGGGACGCTGATGTTGAATTTCTCACAAGTGGATAAACAATATAGGTGAGATGAAAGCCGATGTTGGATGTGGAAGAAGCTCAAACTAAAAAAGCGGAGCTCCGAGAAGCCATAAACCAGTGGAGAAAGAATCACCCTGACTGGGAGAATGATGAATTCGTACAGACGATAAAATCGAAGGTAGAAGCAGGTACCTTTACCGGATGTCGGTCTATCTTGCCTATATTCTTCTAGTGGGAAGACAAGACACCGGATGAGGTAATGCATGCACCGTTTTTCGTTACTACCAAATATTCATAAGTAATAAAATATAAATAAATCTTGATAAGTAATTTAGTGAAAGTCAATGGTCATAAAAAATTTAGATTTTCGAAGTGATACGGTTACTAAACCAACAAAAGAAATGAGAGATGCAGCAGCCAACGCAGATGTCGGCGACGACGTATACGGTGAAGATGCTACCGTAAATACTCTAGAAAATATATCAGCTGAGATGTTTAACAAAGAATCCGCATTATTTGTGACAAGTGGTACACAAGGAAATGCAGTAGCCGTATTAGCGCATACACAAAGAGGAGATGAAATTATACTTGAAGCACGAAGCCACATATATGGTGGCGAGGTTGGCGGTCTTGCTGTTTTGGGGAGTTTAATGGCAAGAACCGTCTATGGTGAGAGAGGGTGGATGAAACCAGAGGACCTTGAGGCAGCTATTAGGCCTGATAACATTCATCTTCCTCATACGAGCTTAATATGCGTTGAAAATACACACAACGCGTCAGGAGGCACTCCTCTTACACCTAAACAAGTACATGATAATTGGGAAGTAGCTAAAAATAATAATCTAGGACTACACATAGACGGTGCGCGCATATTTAACGCATCTATCGCATTAGGCGTTGATGTTAAAGAATTTTCAAAATATGCTGATACTATAATGATATGTCTTTCTAAAGGACTTGCTGCTCCTATAGGTTCAATTGTAGTAGGTTCGAATGAATTGATAGAGAAGGCAAAAAAATATCGAAAAATGTTGGGTGGAGGAATGCGACAAGCTGGAATTATTACAGCACTAGGTATAATTGCTTTAACTAAAATGACATCGCGTCTCGCAGAAGATCATGAAAACGCAAAAATAACTGTCGAAAGGTCTTGAAGAGTTAGGTATTAAGATACTTTATCCTGTTGAAACTAATATGGTATATATTGACTTTTCAACAATTGGATGGACCCCTGAGGACTGGCTCCAGAAATGCAATAAATTGGGATGGAAGACAAATGCACGAGAAGGTAACACAAGACTCTGCACCCATTATGGAATAGAGCAACAAGACATTGAAGCATTCCTTGAAGGGTTAGGCAATATGGTTTAAGTAAAATATTTTATTTATGAGAGATGCGCAACAAAAATATAAGGTAAAAAGTAAGGAAATATACATCTATGTCGATGAAAATAAAGGATATTGAGACGATATTCGCGGATAGATACTTATTTGTGAGAATTCACACAAACAACGGATTAACGGGTATTGGCGAATCAGGTACTTGGGCACATTTAGAAGCGTCAGCGCAGGCTGTTGAAACGTTTAAGAGATATTTAATAGGGAAGGACCCCTTACGTATTGAGTACCATAATTCTTTCATGTACAGAAGCAGCCATTTTAGAGGATCGGCTATTATGGGAGCTATTAGCGCTATAGACATTGCCCTCTGGGATATAGCAGGAAAATATTTCAATGTACCCTGTTATCAACTGCTAGGTGGGAAATACAGGGACTGGGTGAGAGTGTATTTCCACGTCATCTACCAAACTCATAAAGAACTGATCGAAGGCGCACGTAAAGCCAAAGAAATGGGGTTCACAGCCGTGGGACATATTTCACCATTTACTCCTGAATCATATGAAATGACCCACTCCATGATGATGAAGGATGCAGCTGATAGAGTAGGAGAATACAGAGAAGTTGTAGGAGACGAAGTTGACTTATGTATAGAAATTCACCGAGAGCTTAATCCTGCTCAAGCCATAGTTTTAGGCAATTTACTAGAACAGTATAACCCCATGTTTTTAGAAGACCCTATACCTCCTGACAACTTGGACGCAATGGCCAGAGTAGCACGTCACATTAATATACCAATAGCCACAGGTGAAAGACTTCTCACTATACATGAGTGGGAGATGTTGTTGAGGAGAAACGCAGCCGAATATATACGGCCTGATGTATGCACAGTGGGTGGTTTAACCGGAGCAAAGAAGATAGCGGCTTTAGCAGAGGCTAATTATGTTGGTGTGATTCCTCATAACCCTCTAAGCCGGGTGAGCACTGCAGCGTGTATACAGTTGGCGGCATGCATACCTAATTTTGTAATTCAGGAATATCCGCGTCAAGAAATGATGGCTGTTAAAGATATTGTGAAAACCTCAGTGGAGCTTAAAAATGGATATGTTAAGATACCTGACGTTCCAGGAATAGGGGCTGAACTAAATGATGATGTCTTGGAAAAATTCCCATATAAACCGAGGATGCCTAGCGCACGTTACGAAAAGAGAGATGGCTCCTTCATAAACGGGTAAAGAACTGAGCGTTGAGTTTAATTACAGTTACTTTTTTTAAGGTTTTTATAAAAAAATTAGTTAATAGGGGTCGGCGTGAAGCCTAGCATTTCAGTGTCCCAGACTATTTTATTATCGACGAATTTGAAGATACCGTAGACCACAAACTGTGGCTTTCCATTTATCTCCTTAACGCCCCACAGATTATAGTCCATTCCTGCTCTGTCACCCGTTTCATCAAGTAAGGTCCAGCCGCTTGCTCCGAAATAATCAGCACATATTGGTATTTGTAAGGGTATTATATCAGATGGGTCATCACTTTGAGCCTCTAGTATACTTTTTTCAAACACCATTGCGATGTCATAACCATTAGTGTGCATATGTCCTAGCGGTAGACCAAGGAGGTCATAATATCTGGTACTTAAGGCTTGCCACTTCGGTGAACTTCCGGGCTGTGGTCCTGTACTAATAACCTTATGTCTTATAGCATCATCGGGAGCATCGTCTATCATTTGTTGGAGGAGTACCTCACCATCTGAGCCAAACCATGTGAGAGATGCGATTGTAGGAAATTGATCTGCTTGGCTTAGCCATACTACTATCGGTGTGCCAGCGACAAAGTGCATTCCAACGTGCTCTGCACCATATTCTTCAACTGCGGGTTTTACGGCCTGCTCCACCGTTTCTAAGTAGCTGCTAAATTCTTGTGTTTCAGGTGCGAACCGAATGTGCTGCAGCTCAACCCCTCCAAGTTCAGCGTATTCTTGGCTCGGTATATTGTATATGCCGTCGCCCCATGCATTTCCAATATTTATGAAGACACATGCTTTGATCCCATAACTTGCAAGCATTTTTACTATAGCGGGAGCTTGCACCAAGTCGTTGGGTATCATTCGGAAAAGGCAATCATCTTTTAGTGATATTATCGGTGATGTTGATGTCTCACTCCATAGGATCATATTATTCTCGTTCATGTAGCTCATACAAGCTTGAACATAGGAAGACCCTCCCGCATTTACTACTCTGTCGATGCCAATTGAATGAAATGCTTGTACTTTCTCAAGATGTATTGCGGCTTGATTTTCATGCGAGTCTATCATATACTCAAAGGTAACATCGTAACCCAGTTGTTGAGCGTAACTATTCATATCTTTAGCTATTTCATCGTACCATGGTTGTGCTGTTTCTAAACCCGTTGTCCCTGTTAAGTAGCCAATCTGAACATTCTTTCCGTCGAGTGGTGCAACTTCTACAGTCTCTGTTACAACTTCGATTTCAGTTTGTTTAGGCGCTGCAAAATAACCGATACTCCCTCCAATGATGAGTACAACTATTGCGACAATAATCATACGTGAATTGTTTTCCATTTTTTTCCCTTCCTAACACTCATGTTGATATCTTTAAGTAGCCCTCACCAATTATAACTTAGATTACTAATTGATGATGGTCTACTCTATTTATTACGCGTTATTGGGAATAAAAATTTTTGCGTAAAATAACTAGATTTTAACACTAATTTAGAGAATTTTTTTTATATTAGTTATAAAGTTAAAGTCGCTAAATTCACGAAAGTAGGGTTCAAACCCAATGCCAAGCAAAGTACGGTGGGTTTGGCCCCAGCCCATTGAAGTGGAGAAAAAAAATGCGCACGTCTTAAACCAGGAAGGTTTAAAGATAATCTCTTCGTCCGCCATCAACTTTAAGGGTTTTTCCTGTGATGTATCTCGATTTATCACTTGCGAAGAACAGAACCGCGTTGGCGATGTCTTCGGGGGTGCCGGTTATCCCCATGGACGCCAGGTTTCTCCTTCCCTCAAGTACCTTCTCGTATTCCTCATCGCTGCGGTTTCCTCTAAGCATATCGGTGTCAGTTGACCCAGGTGCGACGCAGTTGACGTTAATGTTATGTTTTCCGAGCTCATATGCTGAACACTTGGTAAGACATATTACACCTGCCTTTGAGACACCGTAGCAAGTATCTCCTGGCATAGCTATACCAAACCCCGAGTTCGAAGATATGTTTACTATCTTTCCGTAATTCCTCTCCACCATGTACCTCGCGGCTACCTGGGAGCAAAGAAAGACCCCCTTGAGGTTAACCGCCATCATCTTATCCCATACCTCATCGGTGGCATCAAGCAAGGACCCTCGCCCACCTATTCCCGCACTGTTAACGAGAATATCGACCTTGCCAAACGCGTCCATAGTAGCTTTGAACATGGCCTCAACCTCCTCCCTCTTCGAGACGTCGCATTGTACAGCGATGGCCTTTCCATCCATCTCCTTGATGGATTTTACCACCTCATCCGCTTTGTCTCGTCTCTTACGATAAACAATGGTTAATGTACAGCCGCCTCGCGCGAGAGCTAACGCAACGGCGCGCCCAATCCCTCGAGAAGACCCGGTTACAACCGCTACCTTATCCTTGAAATCTAACATGAAAAATCACTTTTCTTTAAGGATAATATTGGTTAATATATAAGTAATTAGTGGCTTTCTCATGGAGCATATCATGCTCGATTCTTGATCTCTTTCAGTTCATTGAAGGAAGGTCAACCTTCAAGGGTTTCTTTTTAGCATGTGTCTTTGTCTTCATGGTGTAAATGTAGACAGGTCTACGGAGCATTATACCACTGGGGACCTAATCACTGCTTTTAGGTTATCTAAAAAGGGATTGGTAGCTATTATATCACAGTGTCACGTGGAATTAGCGTTTTTGAGGTGCGTTTTTATGTTCGGTGAATTACACTTTTGTATATGATTGGATATGAAAGGGGCGTTTCTGGGGCTCCTTTCGGTGAAGTAGGCGTCGGTTCGCCTTTTCTCGTCTACCCCCCCTTGAATGAGGGTTTTTGGGGCGGTCTGACGGAATGGTTTTTCTTAGTTACTTGGAATAAGCGTTTTTTTTGGGGGTTATGTTTGAGCCGGGTTTAGGCGGGGCTCTTCTTACCCGTCATCTCGTCGACTTTTATCTCTATGACCAGTAGGTCCTTGAACTTGTCTACCTTTTCCAAGTCCAGCCTCCTGCCTTTGCCGAAGGCGTACTTGTCGCTTAGGAGGCGTAGCGCCTTAAGCTTGTCCTCGGGGTCCTCGATGAGCCTGGCGGTGCCGTTGGCGATGACGCTCCGGTAAGCCCAGCCGTAGTTGCAGGGGTCGTCGCCTTCGACGATCTCGCCGCCGTCGACCTCGAAGCAGACCCGGGGATTCCGCTGGATGTCCCTGACCTTCTTCCCGTCTCTATGGGTGTGGAGCATTATCCTATCCTTAGTGTAGACGAAGTTCATGGGGACCACGTACGGGCGGCCGTCGACGGCGGTACCCAGCCTGCCCACCTGGTTCTCCCTGAGTATCTCCTCCAGCACCGCCTTCTCCTTTATCTCCTTGTCCTTCCGGCGCATGGTTGACATGGCTTTAAACCGGGTCCTCTGGGTTTTATGGTTTCCCTCGTGGACGCGGCAAATGGGAACCATATTATCTTCATGTTGCCCGGCAGTAGTCCCAGTGGAGTGGGACGACTCTTAGCCTTATATCCCGCGTTTCACATGCTATCGGGATTCAGTTGAGCGAGGAACATAGCTTCGGCGTCTCCATGAGGAGGCAGGAAGGATTCAAGTTCGAGGTGGACTTCGGCCTAGAGGGCGTCGGACCGCTGTACATGGACGAGCCCGAGCCGGTGGGAGGGAACAGCGGCCCCAACGCCAGCAAGGTGCTGGCCGCCACCATGGGCAACTGCGTGACGGCGAGCCTCTTGTTCTGCCTCCAGAAGGCTAGGGCCAAGGTGGGGGGCGTCGAGACCAAGGTGGACGGCGTCATGAGGCGCAACGGCAAGGGCAGGTGGCGCATAGCCGAGATCAACGTGGAGATCAGCCCAGAGATAGCCGAAGAGTACGACTCACAGTACGAGCGCTGCCTCGGACTCTTCGAGGAATTCTGCGTCGTCAGCAAGAGCATCGAGCAGGGCATACCGTTAAACGTGAAGGTCAGCAGGAGGTAGCTAACCGACCACCCAGGTGTGGCCGCACTTGGTGCACCTGAACTTCTCGACGCTGCGGTCGCTGCTCACACCGGCGTGCTCCCCCAAGGCGACGGTGATGTTACGGTATGCCTCGAGGTTGCCGCACTCGGGGCACGTCCGCTGTACGACTATGGCGGTTTCGATGCCGCTCATGACGTACACCGGCTCGGCCTCGCCGTCGGGGCCCGCCTTGACCTCTATGACCTGGACTGACTTCGTCCACCCGCATCGAGGGCACTCGTAGCCCTTGACGCCGGCTATCATGAAGCTGCCGCAACGATCACAGAACTCTACCACGTTTGTTCACCCAAGAACACTATCTAGTATATATGGTTCAATATAGGATTTTACCTGAATACTCCCTAAAAAGTACTTGTTACTAGTCAATTACACCATATAAACTTGGTAAGAGACACAGAAACTTTGTGTATATAAGAAGAGGTAATGGGTTGGTCATCCTCGATCTCCACCAAAAAAAAGGAAGATTTTAGTCTTCCGCATCGAATGCTCTTCTGACTAGTCTTCTATAATCGCTAGGACCTGTTTCGAGAAATCCTTACGGCCGGCGTAACTGAGTTCATCAAAAAGGTCATGTGCGTTACGATCTATCTCGCTTCTCAGGGCGTCAACCAGGAAAGATTCGATCGGATATTTGTAAAACTCGCAGATTAATTTCGCAGCTTTTACTATTTTTTCTGGAGCTTCGAAGGACAGCGTTTCAGACATGAATTACTTAGCGACACTTCTATGTTGAAGTGTTTTTTGGGTCCGATCAACGCCTGTTTATTAAAAGCCTAACTATTTTAATATATTCTAATTTCTTTTAAAAAAGAAACCCCGTGTTATTAATAAAAATTTGTAATATGTGATATACATATACCAATGGTAAAAAATGGCCTAATTTGTATTATTTGTATAAATTCCAATGTTATAATGACGACATAAAATGCATATTATACCTTATATAGAACATAATTTCCGTTGCATTCAATATCTACCTCCATTTTTCCTTAATAATAATAATGAAAGTGCCCATTTTTCTAAAGCCATCCACTGTTTTTTTTGAAATGAATTTAAAAACACCGTCGGTTAAAGGACCTGAGATCCACTTGATCTTTGCAGGGTACTATCTTTTTCTACGTGATAGTATCATGTATTTGACTGCCATCTCTTCAGTCATGTTTCTCAGGTTCCTAGCGATGTCGTCGGTGGTGAGCATCCCGACCACCTTGTCCTTCTCGTCCACGACCACAAGCCGGCGGATGCCGTAATCGTTCATCAAGTCAACGGCCATGTCGACGTCGGCGTAGATGCTGACGGCCACCACGGGCTTGGTGCAGACCTGATCAGCGTCGCATTTGTCGGGGTCTCTGTCCTCCGCCAAGACTCGGTGAACGAGGTCGCGCTCGGTAACGACGCCGACAGGGAAACCGTCCTTCACAACAATCACGGAGCCGATGCCCTTGTTGCGCATGAGCCTTGACAGCTGCCTACACGAGGCGTCCGGGTCAACCATGACCGGGTCCCGGACCATGACCTCTGAGACCTTCATCTCATGTATTGAACAGAATGGAAACCGGGAAAAGAATCTACCGGTTTACGCCTTCTCCACGCTGGACGGGTCCCCAGGCACGACCCTGAGACAGAAACCAAACCTGTTGAGGTCCATGGCGCAGCGGAAGTCGCCTTCCACGAACTCGGGCTGCTCGGGGTCGAAGAACTTGGCGCCCTGCGGGTGTTTCCTGATCCTCTGCTTCATGGCCTCGAAGTCGGGTTCGAGGCCGTTGAGCCTCTTCTCTATGTACTCGGCCAGGGACTCGTCCTCGGGGCTCTTCACCTGTCCGCCCCAGCCCATCGCGACGAGGCTGACGGTCTCGGGGTTCTTCCTTTTGATGTACTGGACGATGGCGTCGGCCATCACGAAGCTGCCCAGGAGGATCTCGTCGGCGCTCCGTGCGTTGACTATGCCCTGGGTGCCTGCGCTCGTCGTCTGGACCACCGTACGTCCAGTGAAGTCGACGCCGCTAACCTCGTATGGGCTGTTCCCGTAGTCGAAACCCGGCACCTTCCTGCCCCCGCGCTCACCCATGAGAACCCAGTCCGGATGCAGCTCCCTGAGCCTGAACGCCTCCTCGAGGCTGCCCACGGGGTGGATCCGCTCGGCCCCGTTGGCCATGACGTAGGCGGCCGTCGTGAAGGCTCTGAAGACATCTATGACGACCGTCAGGCCCCTCGCCTCCTTGGAGCCCTCGACGAGGCTTAGCCGCAGTATCTCCAAGCTAGATGCCCCGGTTGACCTCGACTGCGCCGCCCTTCACCACAAGGAGGATGTTGGCCTTGTCCCCCAGGACCTTGATGTCTTTGAGAGGATCCCCCTCCACGACGACTAGGTCCGCCAGCTTCCCGGGCTCCACGGTACCTACCTGCTTCTCCAGCCCTATGCACTGGGAGCCGGTCCTCGTCGCCGCAACTATGGCCTCCATGGGGGTGAACCCGGCCTCCACGAGGTGGATGATCTCCTGGGCGTTTCCGCCGTGCCTGTTGAACGGAGTCCCGGCGTCTGTGCCCATGGCCACCTTCACTCCTCCCCTGTGGCTCCTCATGACGCCTTTCCTGACCTCGTGGGCGATCTCCTCGGCCTTGTCGACGGCGTAAGCCGGTATTCCGGCCTCCTTGCCGTGCTGCACTATGTTCCACCCTGCCACCAGCGTGGGCACGTGGAAGCATCCCCGTGGCGCCATGAGCTTCACCGCCTCGTCGTCGATGAGGCTGCCGTGCTCTATGGTCTTGACGCCTGCGAGAACCGCGTTCTTGATGCCTGTGGCGCCGTGGGCGTGGCTGGCGACGGTCCTGCCGACGCACGCCGCCTCGTAGACCATGGCCTCGATCTCCTCGGGGGAGAACTGGGGGGTGTCCACGGGGTCGGTCGGGGACATGACTCCCCCGCTGCTGCATATCTTGACGAAGTCCGCGCCGTCCCTGAGCTGCTCCCGCGCCGCCTTGCGGCAGTCGGCTACGCCGTCAGCGATCCTGCTCATCCCGGTGTAGCCGACGCCGCTGGCGAGATGGAAGTCGGCGTGTCCACCGGTCATGCTGATGACCTTACCGGGGGCAACGATCCTCGGGCCGCGGACGACGCCAGTCTGGACCGCCTGCTTGAGGCTGAGGGCGAACCCGTGGGGCGCCCCCATGTCGCGGACCGTGGTGAAGCCCGCCTCGAGCTCGTTCAGCGCGTTCCTGAAGCCGAAGAGCTGCAGCATCCCCATGGGGTACTGGAGCATGGTGAAGATGCTGGGGTCGCCGTTGCTGCAGAGATGGACGTGGCTGTCGATGAGCCCCGGTAGAACCGTCCTCCCGGCGACTTCGATCACCTCGGCTTCCCTCGGCACGTCGAGCCCCTTACCCACTGCCTTGATCCTGTCGCCCTCGACTATGATGGAGGCGTCCTCGACCGGCTTGGCGCCCGTCCCATCTATGAGAGTGGCGCCGGTGAATACCATGAACTTGGTCAATGCTGTTCAAGGAGAATAAAATCTGCACGCTTAAGGGGTTAACTACCGGGGCGAGGCCCTGAGGGCGCTGGTCCTCTGCTGGAAGTTCACCTGGGTGCCGCTGCCAAGCGTATATAGCATCTCCTGGATGTGCCTGGTGGCGTCCTCGACGTTCACATCGCCCTTCACCCGTAGAAGGTTCCACGCCCACTCCAAGGCCTCGAAGGCACCGACCTCGTATGTCGACAAAGCTCGTCACTGAATCCCAACCATGTTCACCGTTTTTTAAACGGAACGCACCGGTCGAGACGACGGGGCAGGGTGAAAGTGGATGAACTACGCAGTAGAAATAACGAATATAACGATAAAGAATAACGAACACCAGGACCACCATAGTACCCGTCCCTTCGCAGATGCTTCCCCACACATAACTTCTAAAAGAGGGTAACGCCTACACCATGGTTGCGTGGGCCAAGGATGCTAGATGTAAAGCTCATCAGAGAACAACCCGAAAAAGTTCGGGAGAACCTAGCCAGGAGACAAGACCCCGAGAAGCTGGAGCTCCTAGACCACGTCATAGAGACGGACAGGAAGTGGCGGGAACTCACGCAGAGGGTCAACGATCTACGCAGAAGGAGGAACCAGATATCCAGCGAGATCGGTAAAGTGATGAAGGAGGGCGGCGACGCCTCCAGTCTACGGAACGAGGCCTCGATGATCCCCTCCCGCCTCCGCGAGCTAGAGTCTCAGATGAGCGAGAGCCAGGAGCGGCTCCGCGACGGCTTGATGCGGCTGCCCAACATGCTCCACGAGTCGGTGCCCTATGGCGAGGACGAACACGACAACGTCGAGGTCAAGCGATGGGGAAAGAAGCCGGAGTTCGGTTTCGAGCCCAAGAGCCACGTCGAGATAGTCACCGCCTTGGGCATCGGAGACTTCGAGAGGGGCGCCAAGGCAGCAGGGTCGGGTTTCTACTATCTCAGGAACGAGCTGGCGCTGCTGGACCAGGCGATACAGCGGTACGCGGTGAACCACCTGGTCAAGAAGGGGTACAGCCTCATCGTGCCTCCCTACATGATCAGGCGAGCCGCCTACGAGGGCGTCACCGACCTCGCCGACTTCGAGTCCGTCATGTACAAGGTGGAGGACGAGGACCTCTACCTCATAGCCACCAGCGAGCACGCCATGGCTGCCATGCTTCAGGACGAGACTCTGCTGGCCGAGGACCTGCCCATCAGGCTGTGCGGCATCAGCCCATGCTTCAGACGTGAGGTGGGCGCTCACGGCAAGTACACACGGGGCCTCTTCAGGGTGCACCAGTTCCACAAGATAGAGCAGTTCATCTTCAGCCACCCCGACGATAGCTGGGGGCTCCACGAGGAGCTGCAGAGGAACTGCGAGGAGCTCTACCAGGGGCTGGGCCTCTACTACAGGGTCGTCAACGTCTGCACGGGAGACATAGGGATAATCGCGGCGAAGAAGTATGACACAGAGTTCTGGATGGCTGACGGCGAGTTCCGGGAGATCGGGTCCAACAGCAACTGCACCGACTACCAGGCGCGCCGCCTCAACGTAAAGTACCGCCTCAAGGAGGGGGCGCCCCCCGAGGGGTTCGTCCACACCCTGAACAACACCGCCATGGCGACGAGCCGGACAATGATCGCCGTCATAGAGCAGTATCAGCGGGAGGACGGGACCGTTAAGGTGCCGGAGGCGCTGCAGCCCTACATGAACGGTCTGAAGGTCATCGACGGCAGCCTGAACAAGCTACATATCTAGTTTTCTTTAATTGTTACTCATTTTTAACACCATTTTCCTTTTATATTCATATGAAATATAGTTAGAAGATTTGACCCGCGGGTAAGGGGTTCAGATATGAAAAGAGGTTTAAGCGACATATGTTACGGGTTCTTCTCTACTCTGGCGAACCCGACTAGACTGGCGATCCTTGAGAAGCTTTCCAAGGGAGAGATGAACGTCACGGGGCTCGCCTCGGAGCTTGGGCAGGAGCAGAGCATGGTGAGTCACAACTTGAAGATACTTGAGCAGTGTAGCCTCGTGTTCTCCGATAGGCGGGGCAAGGAGAAATACGTCTCGCTGAACGAGGATACAGTGAATGCGATCTTCGGTATCGTCGAGAGTCACAAGAAGTACTGTAACGCCGCCGGTAACTGCCCGTTCAGGGATTAGTTGGAGACCCTTTTTTTGGGGTGGGTCTTCTCCGTAACCCTTATATTCTAATGAAATCTTCTTCATATGAAGATTGTTTCAGATAGGTGTCTGATGTGAAGAAGGGACTTACAAACCTCTGCTACGGCTTTTTTTCCACCCTAGCCAACCCGACGCGGCTAGCCATAATCGAGAAGCTCGACGAGGGACCCATGAACGTGACGGAGCTCGTGGACGCACTAGGCCAGGAGCAGAGCATGGTGAGCCACAACCTGCGGCCCCTCGTCCGGTGCAAGCTGGTGAGAGTGAAGAGGGAAGGCAAGCAGAGGGTATACAGCCTCAACCACGAGACCCTGGACCCCATAGTGAAGTCGGTTGAGCTCCACGCGGAAAAGTTCTGCGAAGGCGGCGCCAACTGCCCACTCAAAGCTAAGTCTGAGACATCCCGTTTGGAGATGAGATAGAATGTTTTGTTATCAGTGTGAGCAGACGGCCGGAGGAACCGGCTGCACCAGGTTCGGGGTATGCGGCAAGAGCCCGGAGGTCGCGGCGCTCCAGGACCTGCTGATCTACGCCTTGAAGGGTCTCTCGGCGGTCGCCGTGGAGGCCCGGAGGCACGGGATAAACGACGGCGAGGTAAACAGGTTCACCTGCGAGGCGGCGTTCAGCACCCTCACAAACGTGAACTTCGACCCGGAGAGGTTCCCGCCCATGATCAACAAGGCCGTGGAGCTCAGGGAGGGGCTTAAAGAGAAGGTTAAGGAGAAGGCGGGAGCCAAGAAGTACCCCGAGGCAGCCATCTTCAAGCCTGAGAAGACCCTCGACGCCATGATCAAGCAAGGCGCCATGCATGGCATAATGTCCGACGTCGACGCCGACGCCGATGTGCACGGCCTCAAGTGGCTGCTGGTCTTCGGGATGAAAGGCTTGGCGGCGTACGCCGACCACGCTGCGCTGTTGGGCCAGGAGGACGAGAAGGTGTACGCCTTCATCCACGAGGGTCTCGCCGCCACCCTAGACCCCACGAAGACTGTTCCCGAGATGTACGACCTCGTCATGAAGTGCGGTGCGATAAACCTCCGCGCCATGGAGCTACTGGACGCCGGCAACACGGGCCACTACGGCCACCCCGTGCCTACGAAGGTGCCCCTAGGCCACAGGAAGGGCAAGGCGCTGCTGGTTAGCGGCCACGACCTGATGGACCTAGAGAAGATACTCCAACAGAGCGAGGGCAAGGGCATATACGTCTACACCCACGGCGAGATGCTGCCCACCCACGGCTACCCGGGGCTGAAGAAGTACAGGCACTTCTACGGCCACTACGGCACGGCTTGGCAGAACCAGCACCGGGAGTTCAGCCAGTTCCCGGGCGCCATAGTGATGACCACAAACTGCATCCAGAAGCCCCAGGAGAGCTACAAGGACAACATATTCACCACCGGCCTCGTGGGCTGGCCCGGCGTCACCCACATAGAGGACAAGGACTTCACACCAGCCATCGAGAGGGCCCTGGAGCTTCCCGGCTTCGAGGAGGATGCGCCCGGTAAGGAGGTCACGGTGGGCTTCGCCCGCAACGCCGTTCTCGGCGTATCCGAGGCCGTCGTCAACGCGGTGAAGGACAAGAAGATAAGGCACTTCTTCCTGGTGGGTGGCTGCGACGGCGCCAAGCCGGGCCGCAGCTACTACACGGAGTTCGTGGAGAAGGCGCCCAAGGACACCGTGGTGCTGACTCTGGCGTGCGGCAAGTTCAGGTTCTTCGATAAGGAGCTGGGGGACATCGGCGGAATCCCGCGTCTGCTGGACGTGGGCCAGTGCAACGACGCCTACTCGGCGGTCCAGATCGCGGTTGCCCTCGCCGACGCCTTCGGCGTGGGGGTGAACGAGCTGCCGCTGAGCTTTGTACTGAGCTGGTACGAGCAGAAGGCCGTCTCCATATTGCTGACGCTGCTGTACCTCGGCATTAAGGACATCAGGATCGGGCCGAGCCTCCCCGCCTTCGTGACGCCCAACGTGCTGAAGGTGCTGGTGGAGAACTTCAACATCATGCCCATAACCAACCCCGACGACGACCTCAGGGCCATCTTGGGGTAATTCATTAAAGGTGAGGTTGATGGAGATCACCCGCGTGGCTGACACGGCGCCCGGGAAGAACCCGCATGGCGTGGAGACCAAGAAGATATACGACCACGAGAACGCCCTGGGGGTCCACATATTGCTGAGGCCGGGCGAGAGGCTCAGGCGGCACATCACCCCCGTGGACGTGATGTTCTACGTGCTTGAGGGGGAGGGCGTCGTGGAGATAGGCGACGAGAAGATGACTGTGGGAAGGGACTCGGCGGTTCACAGCCCCGCCAAGATAGTGCACTGCTGGTACAACGAGTCTGGCTCGGACCTCAGGGTCCTCGTCGTTAAGACGCCGCGCCCAAAAGAGTCCACTGTCTTACTTTAATTCTCTTTCGCGCGATCCCAGACCACGCTTATAGATATAAAAGACGAGAGATACAGAAGAACCGCCTAGGAGCAAGTTGAACCTCTCGGCGTCTAGGTGTCGAACACCATCCTGACCCGCCAGCCCTTCTCCTCCTCCGCTATCTCCATCATGTGGTACGTGACGGCCTTGACGGCGATACCCACCTCATGGGTCTCCCTGCTGAACCTCTCGCCTACACACTTAGCCTCGGCGGTGAAGTTCTCCGCGTCGACCCTTATCTCTATCCTTCTCGGAACCAGGAACTCGACGTCGTTCAGGTAGAGGAACTCGTCCATGAGGTTGAAGAGCAGGCTCTCCATGTCCCTCCCCTCAGCCTCCAAGGTGAACTCCTCCTCCTCGGCTATGCCCCCGATGGGGGTCATGGCGTTGAACATGCCGAATGCCATGTTGGCGAAAGCCTCTCCGAGGGTGGAGCCTGTTGCCTCTACGAGGAGGTCCGCCAGCGGCCCCCCCTCCGGGTACGTGAAGCCTGTCATCACTCCCACTCTATGGTGCTGGGGGGTTTATGGGTTATGTCGTAGACGACCCTGGTGACGCCGGGTACCTCGTTGCCGATCCTGTTGCTGATACGCTCCAGGACCTCCCACGGCGCCTTGCTGAAGCTGGCGGTCATGGCGTCGACGCTCTCGACCAGTCTGACGGCTATGGTCCACCCGTACGCCCGCTCGTCGCCCTTCACCCCCGTGGTCTTGGTGTTGGTCAGCACGGCGAAGTACTGCCAGAGTCTGTCTCTGAAGGGGTGGGCCTCCACCTCCTCGCAGACGATGGCGTCCGCCTTCCTCAGCGCATCCAGCTTAGCCTCGGTTATAGCTCCGATTATCCTGACGGCTAAGCCTGGGCCGGGGAAGGGCTGCCTCCACACAATCTCCCCTGGGAGCCCCAGCCGCTCACCCAGCCCCCTGACCTCGTCCTTGTACAGGTCCCCCAGGGGTTCGATCACCTCCTTGAACATCATCTGGAGGGGTAATCCACCCACGTTGTGGTGGGTCTTTATGGTGTCGCTGTTCCGGGTCAGCCCGGACTCGATCCTGTCGGGGTAGATCGTCCCCTGGATGAGGTACTCGGCCCCGAACCTCCGGGCCTCCTCCTCGAAGACCCTGATGAACTCCTCCCCTATGATCTTCCGCTTCTCCTCGGGGTCGACCACGCCCTCAAGCCTCCTGAGGAACCTCTCCCGAGCGTCCACCACCACAAGGTTGAGGCCCCTGTCCTTGAAGGCGGCCTCCACCTCGGCGGACTCGTTCGCCCTCATGAGGCCCTGGTCGACGTGGACGGCCATCAGGTTCCCTCCCAGGGCTTTCCCCGCCAGCGCGGCGGCTACGCTGGAGTCCACGCCTCCGCTCAGGGCGATGATGGCCTTCCCGTCCCCCACGGCGTCCTTTATCATCTGGATCGCCTCCTCCACCCGGTCCAGAGGCCTCCAGTTGGGCTCGCAGCCGCAGACCTTGAAAACATAGTTCCTGAGCATCTCACCGCCGTGCTCCGTGTGGACCACCTCGGGGTGCCACTGGAGGCCCCAGATAGGCTTCTCGTCGTGCCTCATGGCGGCGACCGGCGCCCTGTCTGTGTGCGCCATGACCCTGAAGCCCTCCGGCGCCTCGAAGACCGTGTCTCCGTGGCTCATCCACACCTGCTCGCATGCGTCCAGCCCCTCCAGCACCCCGACTGGTTCATCGATGAAGGCCTTGGTCACGCCGTACTCCCTGGCCTTCCCCAGCTCCCCGCCGTGCATGTCGGCGAGAAGCTGCAGCCCGTAGCAGAGCCCGAGGACCGGGACCCCCATCTCGAGTATATCGGGGTCGAGGGTGAGCGCGTCCTCCGCCTTGACGCTGCTGGGGCTCCCCGAGAAGATGACGCCCTTCACGTTCATCACCGAGCCCAAGGCCTCCACATCGGCCCTGGCCGCGTCGCTGGGCAGGATCTCGCTATAGACGTTCATCTCGCGGACCCTACGGGCTATGAGGTGGCAGTACTGGCCGCCGAAGTCCAAGATGGCTATGCCGTCGGGCAGTGTCTCGGGAGTCATTGACTATCATGAACTGAAGGCCGTTTTAATGTTTTTGTTAAATAATCGTGCAAGTTTACATAGATATTTCATGTTTACTGCCCAAACGCCTTATCTAGGTTCCTTCCCGACGAATAAACATGGAACAAGCAACGGACGTCAGGGTTCTACAGATAGGGAACGCGTTGAGCTTCGCGGCCGTGGTCGTCGTGAATGCCTTAGCCAACATCCTGCCGCTCAACAACGTGACGACAGGCGAGCTGTCAGACAGCTACCCCAACTACTTCGTCCCCGCGGGCTACGTCTTCGGCATATGGGGCGTCATCTACCTCCTTCTCCTGATGTTCATCATACGCCAGCTGAGACGCGGCGGAGAGGACGCCGAGACGCTGAGGAAGATCGGGTGGCTCTTCGTGCTGAGCAACGTCTTCAACTTCGTCTGGATATTCCTCTGGCACTGGAGGCAGGTCGCGCTGAGCCTGGTGCCAATGTTCGGGCTCCTGGCCTCGCTGATAATGATCTACCTCCGGCTGGACATAGGCAAAGCTCAGGTGTCCAGGGATCAGAGGATATACTATCACCTGCCCTTCAGCGTCTACCTGGGCTGGATCACGGTGGCACCCATAGCCAACATAG
>CAZTZC010000033.1:0-17437 GCA_964618045.1 uncultured Candidatus Bathyarchaeia archaeon
TCCATGACTCGGTTATGGCGTCGGTTAAGCACTGGACCGAGGAGACCTTCATCGAGAACCCGCTGCTGTTCATCCCCGAGCTGCTAGGGCGGCTGGGGAAGGCCGAGGAGGAGGCCGAGCACCTTAGGAACATCTTCGACGAGCACGGGGTTCCGGGTGACGGGCTCATTCTGGACTTAGCGTGCGGCGTCGGAAGGCACTCCATCGCGTTGGCCAGACACGGGTTCAGAGTCGTGGGCATAGACATCTCACCCGAGTACATCGCTAAGGCGGAGGAGCTCGCAGCCGCGGAAGGCGTTTCTGGGCGCTGCAGGTTCGTCGCCGGCGACATGAGGAGGCTGAAAGACTTGTTGGGCTACCACAGGTTCGACGCCGCCATCTGCATGTTCACGTCCCTAGGCTACTACGGTCCTGAGACGGACCGAGACGTGTTGACTCAGGTGAAGGAGCTTTCGAAAGAACGAGGCTTGCTAGTCGTCGAGATGATGACCCGGGGCTACGCTGAGAAGAGCCTCACAGGGAAAAGGTTCTCCATGGTTGGGGAACTGCTTAGGCTCGAGGAGTCATTCTTCGACAAGGAGGCTTCGAGGCTACGCGCCGTATGGAGGTTGTATAGGCCACGCGGACCAGACCTTGAGTACGTCGGCTCCATCCGTTTCGACAACAGGCTGTACACTCGCCGGGAGCTTGTGGAGCTGGCTGAATCGGCGGGATGGGAAAACAGCCAGGTCTATGGTGGGCTCGACAAATGCGAGTTCAGAGAGGGCTTCAAGAAGGCTTTCCTGATGGCTTGGTAGATGTTCTCTCGAAAACCTGGATTATACTTGGGTTTCACGCGTCGTTAGAGAAAGACTTTAAATCCCTTGCCTCGTTAACACCGTAGAATCCAAGGAAACTTGGTTTAATCGCGTTCAACAGTGAATAAAATATGAGCGAAGAAGAGAAACCTGAGGCCCTCGACGAGGAAGAAGAGGAGGAGGTCGAGGAAGAGGAGGCGGCTGAATCCACTGAGGAGCCTCAAGAGGAGGCCACGGAGGAGGCTCCTGAGGAGGAGCCAGAGGAAGAGGAGGTCCGCTACGAGAACGCCGTGAATAAAGGCGACTTCATAATGGTGGAGATGACGGGCCGCGCAGAGGAGACGGGTGAGATCATAGACACCACGGACGAGGAGCTGGCCCGCGAGGAGGGCGTCTACGACGAGGGCAGAACCTATGGCCCCAGGCTGGTGATCGTGGGCGACGGCTACGTCCTCAGGGGGCTCGACCAGCGGCTCCCCGGCACGCCCTTCGACGAAGAGACCGAGATAGAGATACCGGCGGCGGAGGCCTTCGGCGAGAGGGACCCCGCGAACGTGCAGATGATCCCGTACAGGATACTGCGCAGCAAGGGCGTCAACCCCGTGATCGGCGCCGAGCTTGAGATCGATGGGAGGCAAGCCATCGTGAGGAGCGTGGGCGCGGGCAGGGTCCAGGTTGACTACAACCACCCGCTCGCAGGCAGGAAGATCGTCTACAAGCTCAAGGTCACGGAGAACGTCACGGACGAAAAGAAGAAGATGGAGGCCCTAATCGGCCGAAGGTTCCTAGGCATCGACACAGGCGAGTTCAAGCTCAGGAAGACCAAGAAGAAGCTCCGGATCGGGGTCCCTGACCAGATCTTCTTCGGCGAGAACATACAGATAGCCAAGAGGGGCGTCGCCCTGGACATTCTCCGCTACTTCGAGGAGCTCGACGAAGTAGAGTTCTACGAGACCATAAAGCGCAGCTAGGGATTCGACCCTCTTTGAAGCCCGAGGCAGCCGTGGTGGGCGCAGGCCCGGCGGGAATCCTCGCGGCTACAGTAATCTCATCGGGAGGGTTCACCACAAAGGTCTACGAGGAGCATCCCGTCATAGGGGAGCCCAACCACTGCGCCGGGTTGCTGAGCGTCACCGGCCTCGCTAAGCTGGGAGTCGATCCCTCCGACGAGTTCATCCAGAACAGGGTCTACGGTGGACGCGTATACGCCCCGGACGGAGAGTTCATCGAGATCAGGGATAGGAAGCCCAGGGCGTACGTCGTCGACAGGGGAAGGTTCGACAGGCACCTGGCGGACGCCGCGGTGGACGCTGGGGTCGAGTTCTTGCTCTCCTCAAGGGTCGAGGGCCTGCGGTTCATGGAGGGCACTTGCATGGGCGTCAATGTGGGTGGCGGCGTGCACGAGCCATGGATCGTCGTGGACGCGGAGGGAGCGGGGGGCAGGCTGCTCAGCCGCAGCGGGATAGAGACGGGGCAGACGGGCGTCCTGACTGGCTACAACGCTGAGGTTGGGGGCGTGGAGGTTGACCCGGGGCTCGTCGAGGTCTGGCTCGGTGACGAGGTCGCCGAGGGTTTCTATGCGTGGGTCATGCCCATGGACGAGAGCACGGTTCGGTGCGGCCTAGGCACAGCCGGGAGGGACGGCTACGATCGCCTCCGGGGCTTCGTGAGGAGGAGATTCGGCGTAGATGAGCTGGAGGGGGTGACGGCGGGCCTGATCTGCACGGGGCCTCCTGTGAATAGGACCGTGTACAGCGGGCTATTGCTGGCCGGGGACGTCGCTGGGCAGGTGAAGGCCACCACAGGGGGAGGCGTCGTCGTGGGTGGGCTGTGCGCCAGGTTGGCCGGGGAGACGGCCGTCGACGCCCTCGGCTGCGGAGACACATGCTTGGGGCGGCTATCCGAGTACGAGAGGCGGTGGAGGGGCTTCTACGAGGGTGATCTCAAGACCATGTACGCGGCGCGGCGTCTGATGAACAGGATGTCCGACGAGAGGCTCAACAGGCTGCTGGCAGGTCTCAAGGAGGCCAGCCTTGAAGATGTGCTTGGGGACCTGGTGTCGAGGGGCGACATGGATATGCAGGCGGGCGTCATCAGAGAGGCGGCAAGGAATCCGAGGCTTCTGTACATGCTTCTCCGCGGAGTCGGGGTGGCGGCTCTAGGAGAACTGATCTCTTTGCTGTGGTGATGACTTTGGATGTGGGGGATGCTGGTTATCCGAGGGTCGTTGAGAGGTACAGGGGTTTCGACATCTGGTTCGACCCGAGGAGGGGCGTATATTACTCGTCTCACTGTGAGCACACGAAGAGGTCTGCTTCGATCGTCGAGGTCAGGAGATGGCTGGACGAGTATAAACTGTAGAGTCCCATGGGCTTTCATGGTTTTTTCAGGTTAGTTTTGGTCTTTCATTCTCTCCTACTGTGGGTTCTTCGCTTTACTCCGTTAGGATTTGTACCTACGTTAACTGTGTTAAGCGGATCCATTCTTCCTTGCATTAACCAGGTATAACTTCTTTCCGGCGTTTTTTGAGGCATGTTTTGATGCTTTTTTCTGTATCTAGGTTCTTTATCACCGATATGGAACGATGATTCCACTTCGTTTCATGATGTTCTTTTTATTTTCATCAAACGACATATACTCTGCTAACGCTAGTGGGGGGCCAGTTGGTAAAGATATTTCACTTAGACGATGAGCCGTTTTACCTTGAGCTCACTAAAGAGATCATGATGGCGTACGACGTGGACGTGGAGATAGAGACCTCGACGTCCCCTGTGGAGGCCATGGAGCGCTTGAAGGCAAGCGAGCCGGACTGTGTTCTGTCTGACTACAGGATGCCTGAGATGGACGGAATAGAGTTCACGAGGCGGCTGCGGGAGTATTCGGGGGTGCCGGTGATACTGTACACCAATCACTCTGACGAGGTGGTGGCGGAGGAGGCGTTCCAGGCTGGGGTGAACGACTACGTGAGGAAGGCCAACGACGCCGAGCACTTCATAGTTTTGTTGAAGAGGATCAGGAACGCGGTGGACATGCACAGGATGAAGCTGGAGATGAAGAGACGCAGGTCTCCGGAGGCGACGGTGGATGATTAACCGATCCGTGCTCCATAAAACATGAAAACTGATTGTTCCTTTTTCACGCCATGAGCGCTGAGGCGAGCATCGAGACGGTGGAGACGGAGGCACCCAAGGAGGGGTTCATTCACTGTCCACGGTGCGGCTACGAGCTTCCGGACAACCTTGTGATTTGCTGGAAGTGTGGAGCCGTCTTGAAGTAATCGGCTTAAGGCGTCGCTTTATCTTCAGATTCTAGGCTGAGTATGTCTCTAGCTGGTAGCGTTATGCCTACGATCCACAGCGCTGCGCCGACGACGAACGTGACGATGCTGGGCACCAGATACCCGATGAGGAAGCGGTACCCTATTAGGGTGCCCCAGAGTAGGGCTCCCGCCACGAGGAGCGCGTACCATGACCACCTCTCCCCCTTCCTGTAGCTGTAGTGGTTGACGAGTATCATGAGGATGCTGGAGACGGCGATCATGGCGCCCACGAGCTTCTTGGTGATGATGTACATCTCGGCGTAAGCCGGCGCCACGGCTAGGTACTCCGCGTAGCTCTGCCCCTTGTATCCCGCGAAGTCGCTCACGAACACGACCTCGGTCACAAATATCCAGAGCACAGATATGACCAGGGCGTACACCCCATGGCGGACATGAACCCCTCTTGATGGTTGACGACACTTTCAAAGCCGCCGTTGTTCGTCATGTGAGCCTAACCATTATAAATCGGAATCCAAGGGAGCCTACCCTCTGCGTGGCAAGTGCTGAGGAGCCTGTCACTTCAGGAGATAGATGAATGGGATGCTCAGGAGTAAGACCACCCCCGCGCCGATGAAAGGGGTCACGGGGCCTAGCGCGCCGTAGAGGTAGCCCCCGATCAACGGGCCGACCGCTGAGCCCAGACGAACTCCGGCCATCCTCAGGCCGAAGGCTGAGCCCTTGTGTTCCTCAGGGAAGACCTCTGACACTATGGCGAGGGTCGCTGGGCCCATCATGCTCATCAGCCCCCTGGAGAGCACGTATATCAGCAGATACATGTACCAGCCGTCCACGATCCCCCACAACATGTAGATCAACGGGATGGGCAGCAACAGCAGCGTGATGAGCCTCTTCTTGCTGTATCTGTCCGCGAGCAGCCCCCCGGGTACCTGTATGAAGACCCCTAGGACGTTGGCTGCCGTGAAGAACAGGCCGATGATGGTGGTGGAGAGGCTCAGCTGGTTGTTCAGGAAGAGGGGAAGCATGGTGCCGACCATGGACTGGGCCGAGTTCGTTAAGAAACCGAACATGAAGTACAGGAAGGCGGCTTGGAGACGGGTTTCAACGATTCCGGTGCGGGGCGTGTCAGGGCTCTCCCTTTGGATCTTTCTTGATGCTCTTTCATCCATCTTCAGAGCCGGGATGACGCTCAAGAAGAACGCGGCGGAGGCTACCAGCAGGGGCACCTGCCACCCCATCTTCTCCGCCAGGTATCCGCTGACTGGGGGAGCCACGGTTCCGCCTATCGACCAGTCTAGACTCATGAGGCTGAAGACGGTGGCCTCGGTCGCTGGTGTCGAGGTTGACGATATGATCGTCATTCTTGCCGGTCCGACGAACGCGTCAGCTATCCCGTGGAAGATGTATAGAAAGGCAACGGTCCTCCAGTTCTTCGCCAAGGCGATGAAGAGGGTGGACCCAGCCCAGAGTAATAATCCCACTAGAAACATCTTTCTTTCCCCTACTCTGTCCATTATGTAGCCCGCCGGTAACATGAGCGCCGTCCCGGCGACGCTTGAAAGAGAGATGACCAAACTGATCTCGATTTCCGACGCGTCGAGGCTCTTAAGGAAAACCGGGAAGAGGGGCTGGATGAGTTGAAGGCCCACAACGGCCACGAGGCCTGAGGTAAAAAGCAGAAGGAGGTTTTTCTCCAGTCTGCTGAAGGAACCTATTTTATCGATTGCCCTCTTAAGCATCATCTTTATTTGTATTATATTATATTTAAAATCGGTTCACGGTTTTCATTGGTTTCTTTGATGATGAAATCATGGATGAGAGAGTATTCGTGGGACAGTCATTCGTTTTCTTAAAGATGATAACGACCATAGACAAAGCTGGTTTGGTTAAGGTTCAATGTTTTGATGACATGAGAATCGTGCGGTCAATCTTTAAATAAGACTGCATTTGCTTAAGGAGTGGTTACCAGATGGCTACATGCATAAGCTGCGGACGAAGGATAACGCCCGAGGAGAAGGCCGTGAAGTTCAAATGCCCAAGCTGCGGCGCAGTCACCCTCTGGCGATGCGAGAAATGCAGGCTCTTCGGCCGCAAGTACAAGTGCCCAGCCTGCGGATTCAACGGGCCATAGACGACTGAAAGGTCTTTTAAACCAACTACCCCAGATCCAGTTCGACGTTCAGTTCAGGGGATAATATGGTGGATATAGGCTTCGGGAGATACCCGCTTTTCGAAAGGGCGGGCACCAACAGGGCGAGGGTAACCCTTCAATAGCACCGACCCGCCATTCCTCACCATGGACAGCCGCGAATACAGCCCCAGGGATCTGGCGGTGTACGCCGCCGTGTTCGCGGCCTTCTACCTCGTGTTCCAGTTGGCGCCTAGCCTGTGGGCGGAGCATCTGACGGCGAGGACCAGCTCGGCGGTGATGAGCCTCGGCGGCCTAGAGTCCGGCTACGGGGTGACCGGTGGCATGGTCTACCTGGACCTCACGAGCGGGGTGCGCCCCGTCCACGTCTACATCATCAGGGAGTGCAGCGCCATCCACGTCCTCGGCGTCATCCTGGGCCTCGTTGTGCCTCTGAAGCAGGGCGGCTGGGCGAGGAAGGCCGCCGCCGTCGCCCTGGGGGCCGTCCTCGTCTTCGCTATGAACATCAGCCGAGTCGTCCTCACCGTGTTACTCACCGGCTACGACGTGCCGCCCCTGAGCTGGTGGTTCACCGACCCCACCGTGGAGACCTATCATTATCCTATTAGCTTCGTCTACGGCGTGGTCGGCATCGCGGTCACCATCGCCCTCATAGACCGCCTCGTCCTACCCGAGCTGGGCGACTTCCTAGCCGGCCTCCCGGAAACCCTCCATCGACTCGTCAAGCAGGGTCAAGGCGACCATACCCCATAGCCAAAACCCTGGCGTTCACCGTTTTTCGTTTCTGTGGTCATCATAGAACTGAGTAGATAAGACCTCGTTCACCTCGAACCCAGTCGTCTTTCACATGCTTCTGACCGATTTGGCCTAAACTATTGATTTGATGTTCCCCGGAGAAACACCTAAAACTTATTTACTACTCCAGGATAGTAACATTCCATCTGGTGATGTTGCCCCCGAAGTGAAGCCATGAAACCAAAAGCCGCGATAATCGGCCTCGACGGCGTACCCATCCATCTACTAGAGGACCTGACACAACGAGACGTCATGCCCCACATGAAGGAGCTCATCAAACAAGGACGCCTCATGAAGATGCGGTCAAGCCTGCCCGCGAACAGCGCCGCGTCCTGGAGCAGCATGATCACTGGGACGAACCCGGGGACCCACGGCGTCTACGGCTTCACCGACTTCATCCCCGGCACCTACACCGTGAGCTATCACAGCAGCCACAAGCTGAAAGCCCCCCCGTTCTGGATGACGGAGCCGGAGAAACGTGTGCTCATAATCAACCTCCCCGCGGCGTACCCCGCCCAGCCACTGAACGGCTCGATGATCACCGGCTTCGTCTCGCCCCAGCTAGAGAAGGCGGTGTACCCCCCAGACCTGTACCCTGGGCTGAGAGACGGAGGCTACGAGGTGGACGTGGACGCCTCGCTGTTCAGCCGCTCCATTTCCCTCTTCCTCCAGAAACTAGAGGAGACGCTGGATAGGAGAACCCGCCTCCTCGACCATCTGATGGAAAAGGACGGCTACGACCTGTTGTTCTTCGTGGTAACAGGGACCGACCGCATAGAGCACCACCTCTGGGACGCCTACGCCGACAGTACACATGACCAACACCCGGATTTCCTCGGCTTCTTCAAGAAAGTAGACGCCGCCGTAGCGCACGTCACGTCCAAGCTGGACCACGATGCTCCTCTCATGATGCTCAGCGACCACGGAATGGGCCCCGTCGAGACCGCCGTAAACATCAACACGTTACTCAGAGAAGAAGGCTACCTAGTTACCGGTAACACCCCACGGAAAAACTTCAACAACATCAGGGAAGAGACCCGGGCCTTCGCCTCCGAGTCCAGCAAGATCTACCTGAACCACGTCGACAGGTTCCCAAGAGGCTCGGTGAAACCAGAGGATACCAGAAAAACACAGGGGGAGCTCGTCGACCTGTTATCCGGGTTGAGGTACAATGGACGCAAGGTAGTGAAGACGGTCCACCTCAAACAGGAGGTATTCAGGGGACCTGAAGCCGGGAACGCGCCCGACCTCGTCGTAATACCAGAGAACGGGTTCAGCCTCAAGACAGGGCTGTTCAAGGAATCCCTCTTCGAGGAGGACTTCCTATCCGGGACACACACGGATGACGACGCCTTCCTGTATCTCAGGGGGTGGAGTCAGGAGGATGAGCTCCCGGGTCATCCCCGTATCGAAGACTCGATTCACTTTTTCAGAAAACTAATGGAGAATGTATAGATGCAGCATAACGAAGAAAAAACTTGCTGGAACTGCCCCGCCGCCCTGCTTAAGGGAAACGTGGACTTCAGGGCGTGCGGCCAGTCGATATCGGCGATTAGAAACAAGATCAGCGAGGAGGGGCTCCTCATAGAGTGCGCGAGACGCCCAGACCTCGGCCTGTTTGAGCCGAGCATAACCTTCGAGCAGTGCCCGGAGTGGAGTGAAACTCAGTACGGGTACCTCCTCAAAGACATGCGTGTAATGATCCTGGGGATCGACGGGTACCTGGGCTGGACCCTGGCCCTGAAGCTCGCGAAACTGGGCTGCAGGGTCAGCGGCATAGACAACTACCTTAGGAGAAAAGCCGTAGCGGAGAAGGGAAGCAAGAGCGTCGTACCCATCGCAGACATGGCGACCAGGCTCAGAACAGCCAAGGAGCGGTTCGGCGTGGACATAGACTTCCGTGAACTCGACCTCCTAGACAGGGACGAGCTGGCCGAGTACCTGAGAGAGGTGCAGCCAGAGGCGGTGGTCCACTACGGGGAGATCCCGAGCGCGCCCTACAGCATGGTGGACGCGGAGCACGCCATCAGGACCCAGCACAACAACACCCTGGGCACCCTCGGCGTGTTGTTCCTCATCAAGGAGATCTGTCCCGAGGCCAACATACTCAAGCTGGGCACGATGGGGGAGTACGGCACACCGTTGACCGGGCGCCCAATCTTCGAGGGCCTGTTCCCCGCGGACGCCGTGCTCACTTGGAGGGGGCAGGAGTGGAGCATGGGCGGGGAGCTGACGCCGCGGGACCCGGCTAGCTTCTACCACGTCAGCAAGGTCCAGGACACGTTCAACGTCTACGAGGCGTGCAAGTACTGGTGGCTCAGGAGCTACGACGTCATGCAGGGCGTCATATTCGGGGTGCATACGGAGGAGGTAGCCGCGTACCCTGACCTGCGTACACGACTAGACGTGGATGAGTGGTTCGGCACGGTGATCAACAGGTTCGTCGCGCAGGCCGTGCTGGGCATCCCGTTGACCATCTATGGTTCCGGGGAGCAGATACGGGGCTACCTGGCGCTGGAGGACGCCATGGAGTGCATGGTGCGGCTCCTCTCCTCGCCGCCGGAGCCCGGGCAGTACGACGTGGTGAACCAGCTGAGCCAGCTCTACAAGGTCAAGGAGCTCGCGGAGATCGTGGCCAAGGTGGGTAGCCAGAGACACGGGCTCACCGTCCGCATACAGCGGGTGGAGAACCCCCGCGTCGAGGCGGATGAGCACCCCTTCCTGGTGGTAGCCAAGAAGCTGCGTGAGAACCTCGGTTACCAGCCGAAGACCCCGTTGGAGGTGGAGATCGACAGGATGTTCACCCTGCTCCTGCAGCCCAGGGTCCGCGAACGGCTGGAGTCCGTCAGATACACCGTGTTCCCGAAGACGTGGTGGAGCGGGGAGCACAAGGAGACCATGACGCTGGAAGTATACGAGCCGGGGACCCACGTAACGGCGGGCTACAGCCCAGACCTCGTGGTGTCAGATCATGATGGAGACGAGTAGATGGAGATAAGCGACAGGGAGTTCGAAGAGAAGGTGCTCTCCTCGGAGAAGCCCGTCCTCCTGGAGTACTGGGCGTCGTGGTGCCCACCATGCCACACCATCAAGAAGGTGCTCAAGAAGCTCGACGGAGAAGACACGGGATTCAGGATCGTCACCGTCAACGTGGACAGGAATCTGGGCTACGCCTCAAAATACAATGTGAAGGGTGTCCCGTGTTTCATGATCTTCAAGCAGGGTGAGCTCATCCACCGCGAGGTAGGCGCGAAGTCAGAGAAACAGATACGCGTCATGCTCACAGAGCATCTATGATTAAATAGTTTCCTCAACAGGAATGGGGCTCGTATGGTGCATGGTCGCCCAGGGACTGGGGCACTGTTAGCGACTGAGCAGATACTCTGAGAGACGGCTTCAACTGGTAAAACTAAAGTACTATCCATAATTTTATCCTCGCTTCTCGGTAACCTTTTAATCCCCCTATTTCGGGTCATGACTGAAACTATCATATCGTGGGACGCGTATTTGTTCTGGATGTCTACCCGTGAAGACGTAGCCCGTCTGGCGGCCCGCTTGCTGTACGACCGCAGGGTGAAGGAGTACAAGGACGCCAAGGAGATGGCCGCCGCGAGCCTCGGCTCGAAGGCGCTGCCCAGCAACTACGAGGTCGCTATGGAGCTGGACGGGTTAACAGACCAGTTTGAGGGAGACGCCCGCCAGAAGCGGCTCATAGAGATGAGGGGAATAGCGCTCAACGTCATGAAGCGGCTCAGGCGACACGATCCCGTTCTGATAGGCAGTGTCTGGCGTGGCACCCAGCGGCTCGGCAGCGACATCGACATCGTGGTGTACCACGGCGACCCCGGCGAGGTCGAGGAGGAGGTCAGCCGACTGTACCCTGTCACGGGCGTCGAGGGGAAGACGTTCACAATCGATTGGGCGCCGAGGAGAAGCACCCACATCAACTTCATGGCAGACGGCTACGGCGGCGAGGTGGTGGTCCGAGACCCCATGGACCGGGACGTCTACATGGGTGAGCGGTGCGAGATCTATGGCGACTTTAAACGCGGGTTGACGCTGGGATATCTGGAAAAGCTTATGAGGGTTGACCCCCTCCGCAGATTCGTACCCAAGAGGCGTGTCAGGTGAAGCCGAAGCTTTTCGGGTCCTCCGGGATAAGGGGGCTCGCCAACGTAGAGATAACGACGACCCTCGCCCAGAGGGTGGGCGCCGCGCTGGCCACCATGCACGAAGGCGGAGGCATGGTGGTGGGCAGAGACCCCCGGGTGACAGGCCCCATGCTGGAGTCGGCGCTCCTGAGCGGGCTGGCCGCTGGAGGAGCGGACGCCCTTGTGTTTGGCTTGGTGCCTACGCCGGTCACGGCGTGGATGATAAGGGAGACAGGCTCCGACGCGGGAGTCGAGATAACCGCCAGCCACAACCCGCCCAGATACAACGGCTTCAAGGTCTTCAACGACGACGGCATGAGCTTCACCAACAGGGAGCAGCTGGAGCTGGAGAGAATAATGGAGGAGGGAGCTTACAGGCTGGCGCCTTGGGACTGCGTCGGGGCCGTGGATAAGGTGGACGCCGTGGAGCCTTACGCGGACGCCCTGGGAGAGGCTCTAGACGTTTCTTGGGACGGCGGGGCGGCGTGTGACCTGTTCTGTGGGGCCACGTGCGTGACCGCGCCCAGGGTCTTCGAGGAGCTGGGCGTCCAGGCAGAGTTCATCAACGCCGTGCCCGACGGCAGATTCCCGGCGGGAGACCCTGAGCCTAACTCAGAGACTCTTAGGCGGCTAGGCGGCTATATGAGGGCTCGGGGCATATCCATAGGGTTTGGGTTCGACGGGGACGGGGACAGGATGATGCCCGTAGGCAGCGACGGGGCCACGGTGAGCCCGGACAGGGTGCTGGCGGCCTACGCCGGGTACGCCGTGGAGAGGAGCGGCGGAGGCGTCGTGGTCACACACGTGGGGGCGTCCATGAGCGTCGACGACATGGTCGAGGCGGCGGGAGGCAGGGTGATCCGGACCCCCGTGGGGGACGCCTTCGTCACCGAGGCCGTGGTGGAGCACGGGGCGGTCTTCGGCGGCGAGCCGGTGGGCGCCTGGGTGTTCCCTGAGGTACACATGTGCCCCGACGGCGTCCTGTCGGCGCTGAAGCTCATTGAGGCGCTGGGGGAGACTGAGACGACGCTGGAGGAGTTCGTAGAGCCGGCGCCGAGCTACCCCCTCGGGAGGGCCAAGCTGGAGTGCCCCGACCACCTGAAACAGGAGGCGATGAACGCCTTATCCGAGGGGTACGTGGACAGCTTCCATGGGGTGAAGGGCGTCAGCACCGTCGACGGCGTCAGGCTTGAGGTGGAGGAGGGATGGGTCCTCGTCAGGCCGTCGGGGACAGAGCCCCTCATAAGGGTGACCGTGGAAGGTAGAGGCAGGGAAGACATGGAGGCCCTGATGCTACGGGCCGAGGACTTGGTGAAGAAGGTGTTAGGTGGTTTGAAGTGAAGGCTGTGATACTCGCGGCGGGGAAGGGGACGAGGCTCAAGCCCCTGACGGATGAGTGCCCAAAGCCCCTGCTGCTGGTCGGCGGGAGGCCTCTCCTGGAGTGGCTGATACTCAGGGTCAGGGAGGCGGGCATAGAGGACGTCCTCGTGGTGACCAACTACATGGAGGACATGATCAAGGAACGGTTCGGGGACGGCTCGGATCTGGGAGTCAACATCAGCTACGTCACCCAGAGGGAGACCCTGGGCACAGCCGACGCGTTCAGGTCGGCCGCCGAGTGGGTCGGGGCTGAAAGCTTCATGGGGCTCTACGGCGACCACTTCGTCTCCGAGGGCACCCTGAAGGGGCTGCGGGACGCCCACATGGAGGGCGAGGTCACGGTCACAGGGCTCAGGGTGGAGGACCCGAGCCAGTACGGCGCCTTCAAGCTCTACGGCGACGTCGTCACAGGGGTGGTGGAGAAGCCGCCCCGGGGAACAGAGCCCAGCAAATACGCCAACGTGGGCATCTACGTGTTCCCGGCGAAGGTCTTCGGCTACATAGCCAAGACCAGGAAGAGCAGCCGAGGCGAGTACGAGATCACTGACACCATGCAGCAAATGATCGACGACGGCGTGACCCTCCACATGCACGAGATACACGAAGACGACTGGCTGGACATAGGGCTCCCGTGGACCCTGCTGGAGGCAAACAGGCGAGCCATGTCGGACCTGGAGACCAAGATAGAGGGCATCGTCGAGACAGGGGTCCATATAGAAGGCTCCGTGTGGATCAAGAAGGATGCCCGGGTGCGCTCAGGGGCGTACATCGAGGGCCCGGTGATCATCGGGGAGGGCTGCGACGTGGGGCCCAACTGCTACATACGGGAGGGCACCTGCCTAGGCGTGGGCGTCCGGATAGGCAACGCCTGCGAGATAAAGAACAGCATAATCTTGGACGGCACCCACGCGGCCCACCTGAGCTACATCGGGGACAGCCTGATAGGCTCCGACTGCAACCTGGGCGCCGGCACCATAACGGCTAACCTCCGCTTCGACAAATCCGACATCGAGGTCACCGTGAGGGGGGAGAGGATGAGCAGCGGCCGACGAAAGCTGGGGGTCATAATGGGCCACGGCGTCCAGACGGGCGTCAACGTGTCCATCCACCCCGGCGTGGTCATAGGCAGCGGGAGCTGGATAGCGCCGGGGATCACGGTCCAGAGAGACGTCAAGGAAGGCGTCATAGTGTACAAGATGCCTAGGCTGGAGGAGAGGCCACGCTAGGCGCCCCACCACATTTATTATCCTCCGCAACGGAAAGCAGACAGGAAATGGAGCGCGACGAGTTCAAGAAACGGTTCCCGGCCCTAGCCAAGGAGTTGGAAGAAGGCAAAGGCAAGGCAGACCTCAAGTTCGAGGTAGAGCCGCCCAAGCCCCAGCGCAAGTTCGCGGGCTACGACCCCGACGTCGTCGACTTCATCAGGCGGTGCAGCTGCGAGGAGGAAGCCCTGGAGATCATCGAGTACCTCAGGGGCAGGGGGGAGATCACCGTCGAGGAGGCCGAGCGGCTGTGCAGGCAGCTGGAGGAGGAAGGCCTCAGGAGCTTCGGCCCCAAGAAGAAGCCAGGCCACTACGAGCGCGAAGGCTAGCTCTCCCCACGGAGTACAACCACTCCCCAGATGCTAATATGAAGTAACAGGGAACAAAATACTCTGATGCGGCCTCCAAAACGCTTATTCCATGTGACTGTATTATTGAATTTCTCTGATTAACACTGCCCTCATTCATGAATTAAAGTGAAAATATGGGAGGCAGGAATCAAACACAGATTTTCCGGCAAACTCGGTGTATCCGGACACGCGACGAGGAAAATACTAGACTCAAAGCACATCTCACCAACGAATATTATAAGCTCCAAGATCTAACCGGTCACGGGTCTCAGCAGCGGCCCCGTGATGGGAAGCAGCAGACTGTAAAGGATGAAGGTGACTAGGGCCGTGGCCCCCACGGACATGACCCAGCACAGTATGAGGGTCCCCACAGTCCTCTTGTTGATGCCCGCGGCGCCGTAGCTGGAGAACCCGACTCCCACCAGGGCGCCTATGTTGGCCAGTGACGTGGAGATCGGCACCCCGTACCCCATGACCATGTAGGGTACGGTGACGAACAGGTGCACCACCAGGGCGTTGGTGATCTCCGCCGCCGTCGCGCTGGCCACGTTGAGCCTGATGATGTTGAAGGCCACCGTCTCTATGACCTTTGGGCCCAGCCAGAGGCCGCCGATGATCACACCGATACTTCCAAAGACGGCCAGGATGAACATGACCCTCTCATGGGGTGGGCCCCCCAGAGCCATGTGGGTCACCGTGACGTAGACCCCCGTCGCGTTGGCTATGTCGTTGGCGCCGAAGGCGTAGGCCGAGTAGCAGAGGGCCAGCTTCAGCACGCCGCTCATGGATCTTTCCCAGGACTCGTATCTACCCATCATCTTGATCAGGAGCCTGTGGAGGGCGAAGGCGACCACGGCTGCGAGGATCGGTGAAGTGAACCAGCTGAGCACCACGGTCTGTATGAGGCTCCAGTTGACGCCGCTGACGCTGTGCGCGGCTACGCCGTAGCCCAGGATGCTGCCCACCACCGTGTGGGTGACAGATATCTCCAAGCCCCTGTAGTTACATATCATGATCCAGGCGAAGGCCGTGAACACTATGATCATGGCACCCAGGAGGTCTATGCTCGGCACTATCCCCGTGCCCACCGTCTTCATGTTCATGTAGCCCTGGGACAGGGCGCCCACGGCGGCGAACACTGTGAAGAGGACGACGGCCTGCCTCATGCCAAGCACCCTGGCGCCCACCACGTTGGCCGTGGGTGAGGCCGCGTCGTTACCCCCGAGAGCGATGGCCATGAGGAACGAGAGCGCGAAACCGATGAGTAGAGCCGCGTCTGTGACGTTCAAGAAGTCACACTCGGCAAGAGATCATTTTTCAGTGTCGTCAGAGGCGAAGTCGGTATCAGGCGCTGTTTACGGCGCGTCGAGTCCATCAAATTCGCTTGTCAACCAGCGATAAAAAATAGACACCAATAGACTATAGATGCCTATAGAGGCTATATAGCAAGGAGCTGGGCGGAGGTTAAACCTTGAAGGACCCGACGACAGCAACCAAGGTGAGGGCCAACACCACCTTCAACCATTAAATCGGAGTCTAGTCTTTACCTATAAACCTATGATTAGTACGTTGTAAAGACTTGATAACTTTGGCTTATTCAAACAGTCTCTAATCGAACATTGAAAATCAGTTATTCCATATGACCAAGAAAAATCGATTAGACACGACTCCCCCAAACACCCTCATCCAGGGGGGGTAGAAGAGGTAACGCGAAACAAAGCCCCTCCCACCGAAAGAAGCCCCAGAAACGCCCCTTTCAGATCCAATCATATACAAAAGTGTCATCCACCGACCACAAAAATGAACCTCAGAAAACGCTTATTCCCGGTAACTGGGAACATCAACCTCTGCTCAGAAACCTTCCTCATACCATGTATAACCTGATACCATGCATAAATAAACGTGAAACAAAGACTCACATGAATCCACATGATAAAAAAGATCGCCTACGTGGGAATCGCCGTAAACAACATAGAACAAGCAAGAGAGAGCTTCACACAGAAACTAGGGTCAGAGATCATCAGGGCAGGAACCAGCGACATCGACAAAGTAAAGAACACGTACCTCGCCCTCGGAGAAGACGTCTTCGAGCTGATGGAGCCTTAATCACCCGAAAGTCCCGTAGCCATGTTCATGGAGAGACGGGGGGAAGGAGTACAATACATCGGCCTCGAAGTCACGGCCCTAGACGACATGGTGGCCGAGCTGAGAGAGAAGGGAGTCAGGTTCACCTCCGAGAAACCCGTGGAGTACCCCAACGGAAGCAGATGGGCCTTCATACACCCAAAAGAGATGCATGGAGTCCTATTCGCATTGATCGAAAACCCTCCTTGAGGTAAAAATGCCACTTCCGCATGCAAATAGGCATGTGGTCCAGGTTTGGATCGAATATTTTATCCTCACTTCACATTTATTGCGTTTTCTTGTCCGGCTCTACTATAACATTCACATGCCCAAATGCCAGTGGCGGTAACAGGTGTGATAACAGTTGTTCCGCAGTACAAGGGTATTCAATACCTTTTCCACTTGTTAGTACCCAACCATCCTTCCCTTTACGGAAGCTTTGTAACACCTTACCGTCTTTCTTAGTGAGATAGATCGTACACTCGTTGTTCCTCATCTTTCCCATCTCGCCCATGAGCGTAATTGTAGCGTCTCCTCTAATTATTTAGCCCTATAGCACGTGCATCCAGAGCAATATGAGGATCATCGCATTAACCATATCGAATATTTTATCCTCACTTCACATAAGACAATCATCCACAATAACATCAGAACTCGATAATGATATGGAAAATTAAAGTGAATGGAAAATTATACTCTACCAACGAGAAACCAAATTCACGTAATCCAACATTTTATCCGTTTCTAACGATGAACAATTGGTGGATTGAAATGTTCCAATTCTTGAACTTCAACGAAATAGAGTGGGAGGATGCACCAAGAGGATACTATCTCACCGATGTAAAACAAAAGATACTCTGGGAGGACCAGAAAACAGGGGCAACACTTGCCCTTGTGAAGTTCCCGAAAGGAGTAGCAGATAAGATGCATTCTCACCCAGAAGCAACCCAGATTACTATTGGATTAAGCGGGGAATTACGAATGTCTCTAGAAGCTGAACCCATGAAGGTTGAACCAACTATGGTTGTTACAGCACCAAAGGGGGGAAAGCATGGAGCCACAGACTTCACAGATGAAAGCATAGTACTATTCTTTTGGGATGGACCACCAAAACCACTCATACACGAATAGAATCGATGATTTTATCCTCAC
>CAZTZC010000034.1:0-17154 GCA_964618045.1 uncultured Candidatus Bathyarchaeia archaeon
GGCGAATATTGCTGTTCATCGTTCCTGGATCTGGTGGGGTTAGGACAAGATTACGAAGCCGCGATGGAAACGAATTTGCAGAGGCTCAACTCTCTCGGTGTTTCAAACGTAGTCACTTTGTGTCCTTTTTGTTATGGGGCGTTCCATGAGTTATCTGAGAAAGCCGAGTCAATTAGTTCACAGCATACGACTGAGATACTGTATGACCTCATGAAAAAAAGAAAAATTGACCTGAAAAAAAGCTTCGATCATACTGTTACATATTTCGATCCTTGTCATCTGGGGAGATACCAAGGAATGTACGAGATTCCAAGGGAGCTAGTCAAGTCGGTACCGGGGATAGAGTATGTGGATATGAATAGAAACAGGGAGAAATCTATGTGCTGTGGAGGAACAATCAGAGTGCCGTACTATGATACGCGATCTGGTATGAGTGAGATGATTGTCAAGGACGCATATGAGTCAGGTGCTGAATACATTATCACTGCATGTCCCAGTTGTTTGCATAACCTGAGCACCGTATCATTTGAGTACGATATAGAAGTGATGAATATTGAAGATTTAATCGCGTACTCTATGAATATTGTTTGATTGTTTTTATATTCATAGCATCATCCCTGATTTTAGTTGTGAGTGATAGAAAATATAGTAGTTTCGTGGAATATGTAATGAAAAGCGCGTATTAGCGCTAATCATGCAATAATTTAATATCTTTAAATGTAGTTAAGCATAGGTTGTGCTAATGTTTCCTAAAGATTCTCAAGAGCATGATGAAATAACCAAAAAAGGTATCATGACGTTGGTGTTATCACGGGGATTGACTCAACTTCCAGGGGCAGTTGTTGGACTACTACTGGTAGAGATAGCCCTCTCCTATAATGTTCAAGTCGGAGTGGCGGGTCAAATTAACACCGCCGCAGGAATATTTAGCATACTTTTTGGACTCGCAATGGGAGTTTTGAGCGTTAAATATCAACATAAATCATTGCTCTTTACTGGCATCTTACTTTCTGTATTTTTTGCAGTTGCATCTTATTTTTCAACTTCTCTCACGGTACTGATCGTGGTTTATTCACTTGTCGGCATCGCCAACGCATTAATTCTACCAATGGTGAATACATTAATCGGAGAACTAGTTTCTCCTGAAAGACGCACATCAGTGATCGGATGGACCGTCGGAGGGATGTCTCTTATCTATTTTATTGGCATATTATCCGCAGGGTTTCTCTCATATTTAGGGTGGAAGATGACTATGGTATTAGTCGTAGCCCCAGTTGGCGTATTAACCTGCATTATGTGTAGAAATTTTATTCCAAGTCAAAACAAGGGTCCAGAGAACCAAGTATCATTTGGAGAATTATTTACAGGATATATGAAGCTGCTACGGAATAAATCAGCCATTGGCTGTATTGTTGGTACAATTCTAAGTTTTAGCGTATGGTATTTTTACCTAGTATATGGTGCCTCCTATTTCAGAGAAGCGTTCCAGATAAGCCCGAGTTATATGTCGGTTATTATGATTTTCTTTGTTGTTTTCTTTATAATTGGGAGTCTTTCAGCTGGAAGATTGGTAAAGAGATTTGATGAAAAGATCTCTCTATTGATCTTTACAGGGGTTTTAGGAATTGTTACTATATTTGTGTTTCATATTCCAAATTTTTGGGCAGCTTTTCTAATTACATTAATTGCGTGTTTTTCAGCCGGAGCAATGATCACGGTTTCAAGTAGTTATGCTCTTTCGCAGATCCCAGAATACAGTGGAACAATGATGTCGCTTCATGCAGCTGCTGATAGTTTTGGGTCAGCGATTTCAGCTGGTCTCGGAGGAACGTTTCTACTCTTATACGGATATGGGATAGGATCATCGATTTTAGGATTATTTGGAGTCATAGGCGCTGTCGTATTGCTAATATTTACATCGAAACAATAACTTCGCGCGCGCGAATAGGTTTCTCAAGCCATAATAGAATCTCCTAGGAATAAATCCATAATTTCATCCCTTTCTCCTCGGAAGTTGGGCTGATATAATTATTCTCCGCAGCCAAATTGAAAAAGGTAGAAGTTTAAAGATGTATAAGAAAAATACTGAGATCAGGAAAAAATGAATGAAAATATATATAGGGTTTATTGCGTTTAAATCACAGCTTTTTCAATATTTTCCCGTTTAAGGCGCCCGTGTGCTCCCCGTTGTCAACGGTTATCGCGCCGTTGACGATGACCGTGCTGATTCCTTCAGGGTAGACATGAGGGTTCTCGAACGTACTCAGGTCCTTGACTTTCTCGGGGTCAAACACAGTTATGTCCGCCTTCAAGCCTTCGAGCAGCAACCCCCTGTCCTGAAGCCCCATTCGAGAGGCCGGCATGGACGTCATACGCCTGACAGCCTCTTCGAGGGTAAACACCCTTTCCTCCCTCACGTAGCGTCTGATGTAACGGGGGAACGCGCCGTAACACCTCGGGTGGGGCTTGCCGGCTCCGAGTGGGCCGAATGGGGCGAGAATCCATCCATCGCTACAGGGCATCACGGCGGGGTGGCGAACCATTGTTGTTACGTCCTCCTCGTTGCCCCAGAAGGTCACGTTCATTGCCTCGGCTCGCTCATCTATCAATATATCACAGAATGTGTCCACTACGTTCTGGGATCGCTTCTCGGCTATCTCTTGCAGGCTCAGGCCCTCGATGGGTTTGTTTCTATCGCTTTTAACGAAGCTGACTATCACCTTGTCGAAGTCCATGCCGGTTTTTTCGAAATCTTCTGCGAGCCTTATCCTTACCTTGGGGTCCTCTAGACGCTTCAACATGGTCCGGACTCCCCCGACGTGGAGCCAGGCGGGGATTGCCTGTGTGAGCAGGGATGATCCAAACGTATAGGGGTAGATATCAGCCGTGATGTCTACGCCTCCTTCTCTAGCCTCATCGATCTTCCTTAGGGTGGTGGACTCGTGTCTGCCCCTTAGCTGTCTCTGGTGGCCACAGCTGTACCCGATGTGGGATACTTGTACCGGGACGCCTGTCATCTTTCCCAGCCTTATTGTGTCGTCGAGGTTGGACTCGTTATCCATCATGTGGGTCGAGTAGAGTCCATCATACTCCTTGACGACGTTCATCAGGTCGACAAGCTCCTTCTCACCTGTGAACATGCCCGGAGGGTACCCCAGCCCAGTGGACAGCCCATGGGCCCCGCTTTCCATTGCATCGACTAGGAGCTTCTTCATTGACCTGAACTCGTCCTCTGTGGGGGTTCTGTCCTCAAACCCCATTACGGCTATCCTGATGCTGCCATGGCCGATGAAAGGCACCAGGTTCAAGCTGACGGCGTCAAGCCTGGCCAAGAACTCGTCCATCGTCGACCAATCCCAATCGATCCGGAGGCCATAGGTGAACGGCAACATGTACTCGATGAGGTCTTCCTTGTGCTCCGGTGTCAACGGATACATGCTGAGCCCGCAGTTGCCCATCGTGACAGTCGTTATTCCTTGATGGGCGAAGCTGAGACAAGCTGGGTTACCGAGAACCGTATGGTCGGCATGTAGGTGGATATCAATCCAACCAGGGGATACCACGAGACCCCTGGCATCTATAACCCTCTCTGCATCGGACTCTGAGATATGACCTATTCTTTTGATGGACTCATCTGAAACACCAACATCGGCTTTTCTCCATGGGCTACCGGTGCCATCGATGACCCGTCCACCCTTGATGAGAACGTCGTACATGGAGACCTGTTGCCTGAAAACGTATTTAGATTTTAAGAAGAAGGGATTTAACGGTGCGCGCACCCAGCACATAAATATCGAGAAAACAGAACAGGACACACCAGCCCCTATGTCTCAGGAGGCGGATCTGCCGAGTGCCACGACTCGCTGGATAAAATTATAGGGCTTCGTTTTCCTCGTGCACGTAAATTATTATAGAACAATCGAGAAATCCAGCCTAGATTGAAATGGCTTCGCCAGAAGGCCACACCCTCGTACTGATAACCACGCCCCTCGGAGACATAGAGGTCGAGGTATTCCCTGACAGAGCCCCGATAACCTCGGAGAACTTCCTCCGATACGTGGACGAAGGGCTCCTCGACGGAACCGCCTTCTTCAGGACAGTCACCATGGAGAACCAGCCCACCTCGGACGTGAAGATAGAGGTGATCCAAGGAGGCACGACGCCCAAGGACGCCGCCTACCCATCAAAGTACCCACCGATCGAGCACGAGACCACCGAGACAACGGGGCTGAGCCACGTGGACGGCGCCGTCTCCATGGCGAGGATGGCCCCGGGGACAGCGACCTCCAGCTTCTTCATCTGCATCGGGGACCAGCCCGAGCTGGACCACGGGGGCAAGAGGAACCCGGACGGGCAGGGATTCGCGGCGTTCGGACGCGTCAGAGGAGGCATGGACGTGGTCAGAGATATCCATAAACAGCCCCATGAGGGGCAAAGGCTTGAGCCCCCCATAGAGATATTGAGCTGTCGACGCATCGGCTGACACCTCTTTATCCCCCGCAGAGACTGGCACCCCTTAAAGCCTCAGAGGCATCCATACGATCATGAGGATCGGCGTCCCCCCGTGGCTCGCCCTTCTGCTACTGGCGCCGGCCATGGGTGAACTCCTCTCGGGCTCGTCGCCCCCAGCGGAGTTCTTCCAGCCCTTCGGCTTCACCATCATGGTGGCCCTCTACGGCTGCGGGGCCCTAGTGTGCAGGGAGCTCAAGGTACGCTGGAGGAAAGGCGTGGGTACCCTGGTACTATTGGGGTGCGGCTACGGCGTCCTTGAGGAGGCCCTCATGGTGGCCAGCTTCTACAACCCGTCGTGGATGGACCTCGGCGCCCTTGCGGGCTTCGGCCGGGTCTGGGGCGTGAACTGGGTGTGGGCGGTGGAGCTCACCATCTACCACGCCCTCTTCAGCGTAGTGACGCCGGTACTCCTCGTGGAGCTCGCCTATCCGTCCCGCAAGTCGGAGCCGTGGCTCACCGATAGACGACTCAAGATCGTGGCCGCCGTCCTGCTCCTGGACGTCGTGGCCGGGTTCGTCCTCTTCGGCTCGATGCTGGGCTTCTGGCCCCCAGCGGCCCAGTATCTCCTCGGTGTAGCGGCTACGCTGGGGTTCATCTACGCAGCCAATCGCCTGCCAAGCGATTGGGCGAGGAGGGGAGCCAAGCCCATGCGTCGCCCCGCCTTCTACACTGCGGTAGGCTTCTTCGCAGCCCTGGCATCCGCGCTGACGTTCGGGTGGCTGCCTTCCATATCAGACAGCTTCATCCACCCGCTTCTGGTTTGCATCGTGGGCGTCGCCTTGGTCTACGGTGTCTTCAGGTACCTCACGGGCTTCGAGTGGCGGAAGGCCAGGAGGAGCCACCTCATGGGACTCGTCTCGGGTCCGGTGCTGCTCTTCATACTCGTGTCGCCCATCCAGGAGCTAGACGCTTCGAGGCCCGACGACACTTCCGGCATGATCATCGTCGGAGCAGCTTTCTTGCTGCTTCTTGCGTTGCTCTGGCTGAAGACCAGACGGGACGACACCCCGTTGTCTGGGAACCCTACACCGGAGCCCCAGAACTAGGTAAAATCCATCGAAAAAGGGTGGGGCCACAAGCTAACCTGCTAAGCCTCATCGTAGATGAAGATCTCCTCGATCCTTTTATCGAAGAACTTCGCCATCTTGAAGGCCAGGTCTAGGCTCGGGTTGTACTTACCGGTCTCCACTGCATGGATGGTCTGCCTTGTCACGCCCAGCTCCTGGGCTAACTGTTCCTGGGAGATGTTCTTCACAGCCCTGAGGACCCTGATGTTGTTCTCCAAGAACTATCCTCCCATTTGCCTCCGATAGTACCACGAGAACAGCATATAGATCCATAGGGTGAAGCTGGCCAGATACGCCAAAACGTAACCGGTCTGCCTGAACTCGGCGAACCCACGGTACGAAGCCTCTATCAACATCAGTCCTCCGGCTCCCATGGCGACGGCCATTAAACCCAGTGTCCTGCTGGCTGCCTTCTCTCTGATCAGCCTTGTTCGTTCGTCGTATAGTACCTCGTCCACACGGGTCCTAGCAACGTACAGTGTCAACATTCCGACGAGGACCGTCACCATGCCGAGTATGTAGTTGCTTGTCCTCAGCGCCTCATAGATCATTATTAGGCCGACGCCCAGGGTCACGGCGGTCTTTATCTGGTTGTATCTTTCCTTATCCACAACACATCACGTAAAGAATGTTTTACTATATGTAATATAAACTTTACTAATTGTAAACTAATCTTTACAATATGTAACTGTGGCCCACACGGCCAAGGTGAACAAACATCCCATCACTAAAAGAAAACCCATCAGCAATAGAATTTCAAGTAAAACACAGACACCTTTTAGTTGAAATTAGCAGAAAAAAAGCTGCTAGTAAATATTATATTTACTGCATATACAATGAGACTGGGCTCCAGTCCGTAAACTGGACGCGGAGCCTTCTAAGGAGGAAGAAACATGGGAAAGTTTGCTTACTACATAGTATATGGAAACATAGCCCCCAAGGCTGAGGAGAAGATAGAGGACAGCTTCAAGAAAATCGGTAATGAGCTGAAGAAACATGGCTTAGAGCTGGCTTTCTGGGGCCACCCGTGGGGAACCACGGAGGACACGGTCTACGTCATCAAGGGAGACATAACCAAGTACGAGGCGCTGATGCTCAAGGAGGAGTACTCCGAGGCAACGTCCATCGTCACCAACCAGAAGACCCACATAGTGTACGTCAGGTGAGGCACCAGTCCTCATCGAAAAAAGCTGATCGTTTCACACATTCATCCATTTTTTCACCATTATTATAGGTAATCAATTGACGGCACTCAATAGCCCCCATGGTTCAAGTGAAACCCTTATCCAGACGCCCCCGAAAGACAATGCATGGATAACATGACCCTAGACCAATACCGGTACGGGGTCTGCGGCGTCTACTGCGGCCAATGCCCCAACGGGAACGGCAGGGTAAGGTACGCCGCCGGCGAACTCAAACGCCTCGTCGACACCACCCGCTACGGCTGGGTCGAGGAAGCCGTCAAGAGCTTCAGCTTCAACGAGTTCAGGAAGGGCCTCGAGTGGTTCAGCCAAGCACAGTGCCGCGGCTGCGGCGGCGGAGACGGCGCCCCATGTCAGAACAGGGGATGCGCCGAGGAGAAGGGGCTCCGGAGCTGCCTAGAGTGCAGCAACTACCTCACCTGCAGCAACACAGAGTACATGAGAGACACCTACCCCTTCGTAGCGGACCACCACCAACGCGTCAAGCAGGTAGGCCTGGAGAAGCACCTCGAAGAGGAGGAGCAGCGGGCCAGAGCCGGCGTAGACCTCATGGGACACCTCGAAAGAAGATACTGCAAGACAGTGGAGCTAGAGGACGAGTAATGCTAAGCCTTGAAGAGAAGATAGGGCAGATGCTCGTCGTCGGCTTCCACGGCCACGAGCCGCCGCAGCACATAATTGAATGGCTCCGGGAGGGACGCGTAGGAGGAGTCATACTCTTCGCCCGCAACATAGGCACTCCCGAGCAAGTCGCCGAGCTATCCAAGGCGCTCCACGAGGCAGCCAGACGCCCCATCCTCGTCGCCATCGACCAGGAGGGCGGGGTAGTCGCCCGTCTCCGCGGCGGCTTCACCGAGAGCCCTGGAGCCATGGCCCTCGGAGCCGCTGACAACACGGCGCTCACCGAGGAGGTCTCCGCGGTCCTCGCCGCCGAGATGCGGGCCCTTGGCATCAACTGGAACCTGGCCCCAGCCATCGACCTCACCCACAACATACACAACCCCAGCGTCGGCGTCCGCAGCCTCGGCTCAGACCCTGAACACGTCAAACGGCACGCCCTGGCTCAGGTACGGGGCTTCCAAGGCACAGGCGTCGCCGCCACAGCCAAGCACTTCCCCGGCAAGGCCAACACGCCGGTGGACCCCCACGTAGAGCTCCCGGTCATCGAGGGCCCCCTCGAAGACATGTGGGACACCGACCTCGTCCCCTTCCGCGCCGTGTGCGGCGCAGGCGTCGCGGCGGTGATGATCACCCACGTCCAGTTCAAGGCCTTGGAGCCCGTGTACCCCAGCACCCTCAGCCCAGCCATCATCCAGGGGCTCCTCCGCCGAGACATCGGCTACAGGGGCCTCGTCACCACGGACTGCATGGAGATGAAGGCCGTGACAGACGCCTACGGCCCAGGCGAGTCCGCAGTCCTCGCAGCCAAGGCCGGCGCAAACGTGGTCCTCTACAGCCACACCCGTGAACGCCAGGAGGCAGCCTACGATGCTTTACTAGACGCCGCCCGCACCGGCCGCTTGCCCATGGAGCAGGTGGACTACTCCGTCGAGAGGATCGCTGAGGTGAAGCGGAGGTTCGCCGTGGATCAGCGGCCGCCACTCACCGTTATCCGCCAACCCAAGCACCTGGAAATCATGGAGAGGGCCGCCAGGGCCGGAACAGTGCTCCTGAGGGAGACACCCGGGATTCTTCCCATCGGCCCCGAGGCCCAAGCAGTGTTAACCGAGTTCGTCTCACACCTGGAACCAGAGGCTCTTGAGCAGGGAGGGGAGACCGTGTTCGCCGCCAAACTGAGAACCAGGCTGCCCCGGCTGGAATCCGCACTGATTGACCCATCGGCGCCCACTGAGGGACAGCTGGAACGAGCCAAGAGGCTCGCCGAATCCTCAGACACACTGGTCCTGGCCACGCGGAACGCCCACCTGAACCCGGCTCAAATGGAAGCGGCGCAGAGACTGCTCGCCGCAGGGAAGCCAAGCGTCCTCGTCTGCCTGCGAAACCCCTACGACGCAGGAGCCTTAGAGGCCGGCTCCGTTCTCCTCACCCTCGGGGACGCCGAGCCCTCCCTCGAAGCCGCCGCCGATGCGCTTGTCGGCAGATATGTACCGGCGGGCAGGCTGCGTGTCCCTCTCACCATGAGCTGAGGCCCAGGGCGAAGCCGAGAACACGCCCCCGGACAGCCTCAGGCGCAGGAAGAGGAAGACGAGCATCAGCAGGGAGCGAAGCATGACCTCGAGATAGACTATGGGGAAGAATATGACGTCGATGATGCTTTCCTTGTACAGAATTATGGCTCTGCGAAGCGCCTCGACGGCCGCCACCCCGAGCAGCGTGCCGGCGTCGCCGCCTCCCCCGATGATTATGATGAACAGAGGCCAGAGGCTCCATTGGTGGTTCGAGAAGTTGCACTCTACCACGTATGAGAAGTAGAAGGAGAGCAAGGCCCCGGAGAGAGCCATCAAGCCTGAGCCGATGATCACCGCCGTCTCCCTGACCCTCACAACGTCCTTGCCGAGGCTGGCGGCCGCCACCTCGTCGTCCCTCACGGCACCAATGAGCATTCCTAGAGGAGAGCCCTCCACGGCTCTCAGGATCAGAAACACGCCAAGTAACGTCAAGAGGACCAGAGCCAGCACCACGAAAGACTTCTCGTCACGGTAGAACGCCAGAAAATTTGGCACGTAGACGCCTAACGTACCGCCGCTGAGCGGGATCACGACCCTCCCGAGGATCGAGGCGAAGTTGGGAATCGTCAACGTGACCATCATGATGTAAACTGGGCCGAGCCCGATGGCGGGCCTCGAGATGAGCCACCCAGACGCGGCCCCGAGGGCAACGGAGGCCGCCAATATGAACGCTATGAAGCCGAGGCAGAGAAGCGGCCTAGACTCGAGGAACTCGTTCACCAGCCCCACGTTCTGCTCGTTGTTGTAGACCCAGTCGCTGTCAGACGCGTACGGCAGCAGCTCTACCCCGGCGGCTGCGGCGGCGATGAAAGCGAGACGCATGGCGACCGCGCTAACCGTTAACCCTCCCATCATGACGGGCACGGAGCACCCGAGAAACGGGACACCAGCTCTCCTGTACATGAACCCCAGCGACAGCGCCACGATGGCCACCAGACCATAGTATATCGCAGTATCGACCATGAAACGGGTATGCCAAGACATGGAAACGAGGCCGCAGAGTAGCTCCAACATGATATGCTCATGGCTCCCCGTCGCTGCGCGAGAACATACATCGTTTAGGGTTACTTTAACGTATCCATCGAGAAAAAAAGAGGAGATATAATGACCCCTGAATCCATCCACGTGTTCAAGCCAGATGAAGAAACTAGATTATGAACTCCTCGCGCTCGACCCTGCGGGAGCGGACCCCCAGGTCGGCGACCCTGAAGCGGCGGCCTCCGTAAAGCTCCGCCTCTTCCTCCCCCACGTATAGGGCTGCGGCGATCCGGCCGAGGGCGTCGCTCTTCATGATGCCGCTGCCGCTGGCCGCCCCCACGTATATCATACCAGGCGTGGGGGCGACTACCGGGATGCCGTCGAAGCCGTTGATGGCGTACTGACCCGCCCACATGTTCACAGGCCTGACGTCCTTGAAGAAGGGTAGGTACTCAACGAGCACGTGGTAGATGCCCTCCGTGTAATAGCCTTCCTCCGGCTGGGGGTCGTCCTCGAGGCCGAAGCGGCGGCCTAGGTTGTCAGCGCACCCCACCCAGATGCTCCCCTCCGAAACCTCGGCCTTCAGGTAGACCCCCGACTTGGGGAGAACCGTGAGGGGGAGGACGCCCAGCTCGTTCAGGCCCTTCACCTCGAAGAGGCTCCGCAGCCTCGGGTCCTTGAAGACGAAGATATGCCTCTTCTTCGGCCGCATCATGGCGTCTATCCCTATGGGGTCCAGGAGCCTCTCGGACCAGACGCCGGTGGCCACCACCGTGGTGCCGGCCCTGATCTCTCCCTTGCTCGTCTCGGCGCCCTTCACCGCGGCATTCTGCCATACGAAGGGCTCACCGGGTATACCCAGCTCCTCCTCCGGCTCCAGGATCAGCCTCTTCGCCTCGGCGCCGTAGACCACCTCGCCTTCGGCCTCGAGGAACATCCGCTCGTAGCATCGGACCAGGGAGTCCGCGTCTATGCTGCCGCACTTCACGCCTTGCATGGCCACGTCGACGGGTTCGAGGCCCAGTATCTCAGCCTCTTCGCCCGTGAACTCGGTGACGAGGCCCGGGATCATCCGGCTGAGCTCCTCGTCGAAGAACCTCAGCTCTACCCCTAGCCCCGCCATGGAGTCGAGGACGGGCCTGAGGCGACGGTGCTGCTCATCGCTGAAGAGCCAAAGGTAGCCGATGTGGTCCAGCTTCAGGTCATAGCCCAGGTCTTGCTGGAAGTGGGTGAACGCGTCGATGGTGGAGTCTGCTAGAAGGTAATTGGTCTTGGAGGTGAAAACATTCCTGAAGGCTCCCTCGCTCTTGGCGGTGTTCCCCTGCCCGGGGCCGCCGAGCCTGTCTATGAGGACTATCTTGTCGTCGGGTTTCCTTCGTTTCATGTGGTACGCCGAGCTGAAGCCGAGGACGCCTCCGCCTATGATGAGAACATCACACTTCATACATCGGACACCAAATTAAGCGTAATTTGCTTAACGCAATATTGCTATGATATTTAACGTTTTAGAGTCACCGGGGCACCCAAAACGACGGGTTATTCACGAAGGAGCCGCGACCCTCAACGGGCTCCCCTAAACTTCGTCACGAGGAACCCTAAGGAGGTGCCCAGCAACCCGAAAACGAAACCGATTTGGGTTCCTCTACTCACGCTGGTTACGACCAGAAACACGACGTTGCTCTCGACCCCGCTGAACCAGACGAACAGGCCGTGCAGGATAGACGCAGCCAATGAGCCCACCACCGAGGCGAAGAGCCCAACCACGAAGCCGCCTAACCCCTCCTTGCTGAAGCCGAGGTAGGTCCCAACCGCGCAGCTCACCGCGGCGGCGAATATCACCAAGGTCCCGCCCCATATGATGAAGCCTGCTGTGCCTCCGATCATCAAGCCGGACACCAGTATGGGGTAACTCGCCTTGACTGGCTTCAGCCACTCCAGCTCCCCGTCCGCAACGTGATAGACAACGACTAACCCGGCGAGACCCGTCAGGAAGCAGAGCCCCCACAGGCCGCGTGAGCCCGGGATCATCCCGGTCTCGGCTGTGTTTGTAATCACCTCCACGCTCCTCTCGCCTGCTATGAAGACCTTGTCCCCGATGGACGTCACGGCGATCATCACCACGTCTGCCCCGGCGTCGTACACCCAGAGAGGAGCCGAGCGGGGTGTGTAGAGGAAGTATACGCGCCCCTCGGCGCCGAGGGCAACGGCGTACGAGCCATAGGGAGGAGCCCAGACCGACTCTATCCCCCCAGAGACCTTGAGCTCCCTCCCGGCAACCTCTCCCATGGTTTCCGTTAGAACCGACGCCCCGCCTTCACGTTCATACACGACCACCTTTGAGCCGTCGCTCGACATCGAGACGGAGGCTACCGGGGACGCCGTTCCCCACTCCCAGACCCTCTCGCCGTCCTCCAGGGACAGGGAGAGGACCCGCCCTCCCCCGGAGGCGTCGCCTCCGCCCACTGCCACCCGGGAGGCCTGGGACAGGGAGAGGACTCCACCCGTCACCCCCGTGGATGACACCCAGACGGAGTTTGGCTCGCCGACGTCGAAGAGGGAGACCCTCCCATCAGCGTCCACGGCGGCCATGTATTTGCCGTTGTAGGATATCTCCGCCGCGACGGCGCCGGTCTTCGTCGAGTACTCCCAGAGCAGCCCCTCCCTGTCGGAGAACAGGAGGATGCGTCCGTCAACGGAGGCCAGCATGTAGACGGTGGGCGGAATCCCGCCCGAGGAGTGGATCCCAAGTATGCTGCCGCCCTGTAGCCGGTGGCTCCATCTGGGCGTGTTCACGCCGACGCCGAGGGAGCGGAAGAGGGAGACTGTGTGGTTCATGTCCATGGCGAGGACGTAGTCCCCCTCCGCGGACACGAGTATGGAGACCACTCCTGAACTTCCCCTGTACACCCACTGAGGCACGGTCTTGCCCCTCTGATAGTAGTAGACTGTCCCGTTCGCTGTCCCCACGGCGAGGGAGTCCCCCCAGTCAGAGATGTCGAGGCAGCTCACGACCTCCTCGCTCAGAATGGTGGTGGTCGGCGTCCTCTCCCGTGCGGTGTGGTTGAAGACGATGTACGCTAGACCCGACTCCACCAGCAGCAAGACGAGGACGGCCAAGGTCGTGCGTCGGTTCATAGGCTGGCTCAACTCATGTCTCTACCAAGATAAAACATGCGCAGCGCCGGCAGACTCATTCACACGCCTCTTCCCTCGGGCTCCCTCAGGAACGTGAACACAACCACCGCGGCCAGAGCCGAGGCCACGGCGGAGAAGTAGAAGGGCCACGCCGCCCCGACGCCCTCCCACAGGGCGGCGCCTATAAGCGGCGAGACCGTGAGCGCGACGCCTGGGACCACGTTCATCACCCCGTAGGTCCTGCCGCGCCTCTCCTTGGAGGCGATGTCCACGACGAGGGCCTCGAGGGCCGGCTGCTGCACGTACGCGAAGATGTTGTCGACAACCTGGATCAGGAGCACCTGCCTGAAGCCGGTGGCCACCGTGAAGGCGATGATGAAGAGGGGCCGCGCAGCGTAGCTCAGCAGTAGGCTGACCCTTCTGCCAAACCTGTCTATCATGCGCCCGGTGGGGAGCCGCGTCAAGATGCCCACCGCACCCATCCCGCCCACGACTAGTCCCCACTGAGCCGTCGAGAGCCCTATCACGCCGGTGGCGTAGACGACGCCGTACTGCGTCAGGACCCCCACAGCCAGGGAGTATAGAAACGCCCCGAGGAGCACCACCCGCAGTGCCCTCAGGGATCTGACGGGCTCAAACGTCTCGAGGAAGACCCTGCGGAGACCCTGTCCCTCGTCGGTGCCCGGTTCGTGGGTGAAGTCCTCCCTCAGGAAACGCCACCTGCCGATGCTCGCCAGCAGCATCGTCACGCCTGAGACGAGGAAGAAGACCCGCATACCGGATAGGAAACCGACGCGCTCCAGCATGAACCCTCCCAGCACAGGCATCGTCATCGAGAAGACCGCGAAGAGGGTGTGTATGGCGGCGAACGCTGTCGCCCTCCTCTCGGGCTCAACGGAGTCGGCGAACATGGCCTGCCTTGCAGGCAGAACTATGTTGGTGAAAGCCTCCAACACGACCCCGGGGACCAAGTGCCACCACCTCGTGGCGAAGAGGTAGACGAAGGGCGCGAAGGACGCCACGAAGCCGCCCCACACCACCAGCCTCTTCCTACCGATCCTGTCCGTGAGGTACCCGACGGGCGGCTGGAGGGCTATGCGGGTGAGGCCGAGGATGAAGCCCAAGAAGCCCAGGACCGGCAGAGACGCACCGACCTCGAGGACGAAGAGGGCCCAGAATGGGGAGACGAGGAACAGGATGCCCTGACCCACGGACTCGGTGACCGAGAGGACCAGCGCGTTCCTCCCCATCCCGAGGAATCTTCCATCGTGTTCCTCGCCCATGTGATCGCCTTAACGTAGTTACATTATATTCTGATGTGCCTTTAAACTTGATTTAGTGATTTTCATTAAATTCCCAATAGTAACAGCTATTATCCTTCGAGGACCCACGATGTGGTAGGAGCGTTCCTTTAGAGTGGGAAACAAGATCCTGTTCATAGGTTGGTACCCCACGTGGTCGAATGACATCGCAGAGCCTGAGACGACGCTGGTCGGGACCGGGTTCGACTCGGGCACCAGCCACCTAGAGAACGAGTTCTACGAGCACCTCGCCATCCACAACGTCATCGAGAAGACGGTGAACGCGGAGAGGGAGGGCTTCGACGCGGTGGTGATCGGGTGCTTCTACGACCCGGGGCTCAGGGAGGCCAGGGAGCTGGTAGAGATACCAGTCGTGGGCGTATGCGAGGCAAGCCTCCACGTCGCCTCCATGCTGTCAGCGGGCAGGTTCTCGGTCCTCATCGGGCGGCGGAAGTGGATACCCAAGATGGCGGACAACGCCAAGATATACGGCTTCGAAGACCAGATCGCGTCGTGGAGGGTGCTGGACCTCACGGTGCCGGACATGCACGACGTGGAGAAGACCCAGGCCGCCATCCTCAGGGAGGCCAGGGGAGCAGTGGAGGAGGACATGGCCGAGTGCGTCGTCCTGGGCTGCACGGGGATGGCTGGGCAGGCGATGAGGGCGCAGGAAGAGCTCGGCGTACCCGTCCTGGACCCGGTGCTGATGGGGGTGAAGGTGGCGGAGCTCAGGGTGACCCTATGGAAAAGGCACGGCATCTCCCACAGCAAGATCGGGGGATACGAGGCCCCTCCCGGGGACGAGCTTGAGCCCATCTGGCGACGGGTCTACGGAAAACAAAAATAAAAGTGAACGCCCCGGGGCGTCAACTAAATTCATTCAGATATGGTGTGGCACTTGACGAAGTGACCGGGCTTCACCTCCACCATCGGCGGGTCGTCCCTCATGCACCTCTCGGTGCACTCGCTGCACCTCGGGTGGAAGTAGCAGCCGCTGGGGACGTTCACCGGACTCGGTATCTCGCCCCTCGACACCACCTTGTCGGGCTTCACAGCCTCCTCCTCGCTCGTGATGACGGGGATCGAGGACAGGAGCATCTTGGTATATGGGTGGAGGGGCTTGCTGAAGAACACATCCGTCGGCGCCACCTCGCAGAGCTTCCCCAGGTACATTATGCCCACCCGGGTCGCCACGTTCCGCATCAGGCTCAGGTTATGGGTGATGAACAGGTACGAGAGGTCAAGCTCATTCTGGAACTCGATGAGCTTGTTGATGATCTTGGCCTGCATCGAGACGTCGAGGGCCGACGTGGGCTCGTCGAGGGTTATGAACGTCGGGTTGGTGGCGAGAGCCCTGGCTATGGCGATCATCTGCTTCTCGCCGCCGCCTATCTTGGTGGGCTGTCTGTCGAGGTAGTCCTCGGGCAGCTCCACCATGCGGAGGAGCTCTATCACCCTCTTCCTACGCTCATCCTTCGCGATGCCGTGCACCTGCAGCGGGAGCTCTATGATCTGCTCGATGCTTCTCTTCGGGTTCAAGGATGAACCCGGGTCCTGGAAGACCATCTGCATCTCCTTCTTGAGGCTGAGGGGCCTCTTCTTGACGCCCATGGAGATGTCCTTCCCCTTGTATCTGATCTCGCCCTCCGTCGGCGTGTATATCCCCATCAGAGTGTAGGCCGTGGTACTCTTGCCTGAGCCAGACTCCCCGACGAGGCCGAAGGTCTCTCCCTCGTTTATGGTGAAGCTGATCCCGTCCACGGCCCTCACCGTGCCTTCGTCTGTGGCGAAATATTTCTTGAGATCCTTCACGACGACGAGTTCCTTGCTCATGTCACCGTCCTCCGTAGAGGTAGCAAGCCACCTCGTGTCCGTCGCCTACCTTGTAGAATGGGGGAGAGTTTTCACGGCACTCGGGTTTCGCGTGGGGGCACCTGGGGTTGAACCTGCACCCCGTCGGGGGGCTCAGGTAGTTGGGGATCCTCCCGGGTATCCCCAGTGAGATGCCTCCTCCCGTGAGCTTCGGCACCGCATCGAACAGGGCCTTGGTGTACGGGTGAAGGGGATCAGAGAACAGGTCCTCGGTCTTGGCTGCCTCCACCATGCTCCCCGCGTACATCACGTACACCCTGTCCACTAGGCCCTTGACGGCCCCGAGCGCGTGGCTGATCAGTATGATGGACGTGCCTCTGTCCCTGACGAGGTCCCCCAGGAGCCTCAGCACCTGGTCCTGGATGGTGACGTCGAGGTTCGTGCCGGGCTCGTCCGCGATGAGGAGGTTGGTGGCGGAGACGAGTGCCATGGCTATGCATATCCTCTGCCGCATGCCGCCGCTGAGCTGTATGGGGTAGCTGTTCATTATCCTCTCGGGGTCCGGCATCTGGACCTCCTTGAGCACCTGCACCGTCCTTTCATGGATGTCCTGCTTCGAGATCTTGTTGCCGAGGGCGAGCTGGTTGTAGTTGATTATGTCTCCGATCTGGTCTCCCACCTTGAAGACCGGGTTGAGGGCTGAGGTGGGGTCCTGGAATATCATGGAGACGGTCTTTCTCCGCATCATCTGGAGGTCCCTCTGGCTCATCTTCAGGACGTCAGATCCCTCGAGATAGATCTCTCCGCCCACTATCTCGGCTGGGGGTATCTGCAGTATCTTCATTATCGACTTGACAGTGGTCGTCTTTCCGCACCCAGCCTCGCCTATCAGCCCCACCTTCTCGCCCTTGGCGACCCTGAAGTTCACGCCGTTTAGGACCCTCGTAACGCCCTCGTA
>CAZTZC010000035.1:0-16968 GCA_964618045.1 uncultured Candidatus Bathyarchaeia archaeon
GCCTTGTAAGCTGTTGGTCGCGGGTTCAATTCCCGCCCGAGGCTCCAATCTTTCTCGGGGGTCGATGGAGGAGATCGAGACTATTAGGGTCTGTAGGGTCAGGCTCTCGTCATGCTCATGCTCGTGGCTCAATCTCTGTCCTCACATGTCTTCTACTTGGGGGATTACCTCTTCACCGATTACCTCAATGGGGGTGATCTCGTGGTCGTTGGGCATGTTGAATATCACGTAGTCGATGCCTATCTCGGCGAGCTCCCGGCACATCTCGACTACCTCACCCGGCGTCAAAGCCTCCGGCGAGATCTCCATGGGGCTGAGGACCGACTTGTCGATCTCGTCGTAGTCTCGTTTCTCCCTCTCGCAGTGCCTCCTCAGCACCTCAAGCTTGTGCCTGATTCTGTCGGCTCGTGTCCTGTAGTTCTCATATGAGTGCGGGGTGTATCCCCTGAGCTTGGGGTGGGCGCCGAGGTGGAGGTTGCAGGCGTCGCCGTACCTCGCCACGTAGCGCAGGGTCTTCTCCTCGCCTCCTCCGCCGATCAATATGTAGGGGTGGGGCTCGCTGATGGGCTGGGGGCTGCATATAGGCTCCTCAAGCCTGTAGTACCTGCCCTCGAAAGTCGACCTGTCGTCTCTCCACATGTGGTGGGCGATCTGGAGGGTCTCCTCTAAGCGCCCCATAAGCTCCCTGCGAGAACGCGGGAAGGGTACTCCCATCCCCAGGCTCTCCTGCCTGTACCACCCGGCCCCTATGCCGAGCATGCCCCGGCCGCCGGAGAGCACGTCCAGAGTCGTCACCGTCTTGACGAGGACGCCGGGGTGCCTGTAGAAGGCCCCCGTCACCATGGTGCCGAGCCTGACATTCCGGGTCACTGCGGCCATGTAGGCGAGCGCCGTGTACGCCTCAAGCATGGGCTCATCCGGCGCCCCGTAGCCCTGCCCCACCTGGTAGAAGTGGTCCATCACCCAGAGGCTGTCGAAGCCCGCGTCGTCCGCCGCCCCCGCTATCTCCGCGAGCTTCGGGCCGATGTTGCCAGGACTCCCCGGCCAGTGGAACCTCGGTAACTGTAAACCTACCTTCACTCTTCACCCGCTCCGCCCAACCTCTTTCTTGTAGAACACGTAGTTCTCCTGGATCAGCTCCCTTATGGGCAGGTTGTATGGGCACTTCTCCTCGCACTCGCCGCACTGGATGCATTTCAGGGCGGTCTCGGCGCGGTCCCCGAATACCTGGATGACCCGCTCCCGGGGCCAGAGCCTGAACAGGTTCTTCATGTAGGTTAGGAGCCATATCTCCACGCCCTGGGGGCAGGGCATGCAATACATGCACTGGCGGCAGAACCGGCTGCCCAGCTCGTCACGGGTGGCGTCCATCCGGGCCCAATCGTCTTTAGTGAGCTCGATGCCTCCATCCACGAGGCCAACTATCTCCTCTATCTCCTCCGCCCGCTCCACTCCTGGGTCAGGCACCACACTCTGGTGGTGAAGCACGTACCCTATGGCGAGCCTCGCGTCAGTGATGTTGCCGCCGGCGAACGGCTTCATCCCTATGAAGCCTACGTCGTGCTTATCGGCTCGTGCGACTAGCTCGCCTGCGGCCTCCCTGGCGATGAAGTTGAACGGAAACTGAACCGTCTCGAAGAGCCCGGACTCCACCCCCATGAGCGCGACCTCCAGGTTATGGGTGCTGAACCCGAGGTGCAGAATCTTTCCCTCGTCCACCGCCTCGTGAGCCGCCTCAATCGAGCCCCCGGGCGCCACGACCTGCTTGAAGGCCTCAGGGTCCCTTATGTTGTGCATCTGCCATAGATCGATATGGTCGGTGCCTAGCCTCTTCAGGCTGAAGTCGATGTGCTCCGCCGAGACTTCCTTGCTCTGCCAGCTCCCCTTGGTGGCGAGTATCACCTCGTCTCTCCTCCCGGCGATGCCCTTCCCTATGATCAGCTCGCTGTCCCCGTACCCGATGCTGGTGTCGATGAGGTTGACGCCGAGGTCCAGCGCCCTGTTGATCACCTTGACGGCCTCGTCCAGTGGAGGACGCTGTATGGGGATGCCGCCCATGCCGACCTTGGATACCATGAGCCCGGTCTTGCCTAGTCGAATCTTCTTCAAACTAGTTTCCCCTGTAGTTGATCAGAATCTATCTTTGTATCTGGGGACGCCATATAAATATAAATGTTTGGATAATCAAACAATCATTTGAAGATATTATTATATGTTTGATGTAAAGGCTATCTTTTATATTTCCAGACACATGTTAAAACCTGTGAAACCATCCCTCAACGACCTCTTGGGGCCATCCATAATGCTGCTGGTGCTAGACATGCTCATAGACAACCCCAACCAGTGGATGAACCTCAGGGAGATCGCCAGGAGGATAGACAAGAACCCCGGCTCCGTCAGCCCCGTGATGCCCCAGCTACTCGAAAGGGGCCTGGTCACGGGCTGCAAGGTAGGCAAGGTCTCCGTTGTCTACCAGCTCAACAGAAGCAACCCACAGGTTAAGGCCCTCATCGATTTCAAGAAGACCATCGATAAAAGTGACTAGGTCTTCTTCTTGGACCTCTTTTTACTGGGCTTCTTCGACGTCTTCTTCTTCGTCGAAGCCTTCTTGGTCTTCTTCGGCTCCACTGTGTCTACGCCGTCGTTGTGCTGCCGCCTCAAGTGCTGCTTCATGCCCGGCTCCGTGTTGAACGTCCTGCCGCAGACCGGGCACGGTATGGAGATGGCCTCAAACTCGATGTTCTTGCCTAGGAAATCCTTCCTCATCTGCTTAATTAGGCGCTCCCCCTCCTTCAGGCTCAGCTTCTTCCCCGTCTTCACCTTGATCCCCAGCGTGAGGTTGAAGCTACGGAACTCCGCCTCGTCCCGCTCCAGCCCCACCTGGTTTACTACGCCATGGAATTTCGTGTCCTCTTGCGCCATCTCTTCACCAATGGAGGGTTTTCACACAGAAATGGGGCACATCATTATAAAATCATATCTCTTTTTTTGGAATCATCCAATTTTTAAAGCCTTTTCACCAATCCTCTGAATTGTCCTCTATTAGTTAAATCATGGTCGAGCAGTGTTCGTTATTGCATCAAACAGCTACAGCGTCGATGATGCGGGGCCGCTGGACACAAGAAAAGGAGGCGCGACAGAAGCTTAGACAAGCTCCTCCGTTTAAATAACCACGCCCCCCATTCTCCATCCATGAAGACAGTCATAGTCAAGAAGAAGCCTGAGGAAGTGGACGCCCCCCTCCTCGTGATGGGGGTAACCGAAGGCTCAGCTAAGCTGCCCCCTATGATTCAGGGGCTGGTGAAAGACGTCATGGACCTCGGCGACTTCAAAGGTAAGAAGGATGAGCAGACCCTCATCTACACCCAGGGAAGGCTACCGGCTAAGCGGCTCATGCTCGTCGGCCTCGGCGACGCGGAAAGCCACGACGCAGAGAACCTGAGAAACGTTCTGGGCGGGGCATCCAGACGTATCCGAGACCTGGGGGTGGAGACCGTCGCTGTGAGCCTAGAACACGTCGCGGGCAGCTTGGACCTCGGCGATGCAGCCGAGGCCCTCGTCGAGGCATTCATTCTGGGCGGCTTCAAGGACCCGTACTACAAGACTAGGGAGCTTGACGAGTTCAAGGCCATAGAGGAGCTCAGGATCGTCTCCCCCAAAGCAGGTAAGGAGCATGAGAGGAGGATCACGGAGGGCGCGGTGGTTGCTGAGGCAGTCAACATGTGCAGGAGGCTCGCGTGGGGCCCAGGGAACCGGGTCACCCCCACCGTGCTCGCCGAGGAGGCGTTGAAGCTCAGGGAGCTTGGCGTAGAGGTCAAGGTGCTTGACCGGGATGACGCCGAGAAGGCTGGGCTCCACAGCTTCCTAGCGGTAGCACAGGGCACAGAGGAGCCACCCAAGTTCATAATCATGGAATACAGCGGCGAGAAGGATGCAGAGACAGTGGCCGTCATCGGCAAGGGGATCACCTTCGACACGGGCGGCATCAGCCTCAAGAGCCGCGACGGCATGCCCCTCATGAAGACCGACATGACCGGCGCAGCCATAACCATCTCGGCTATGAAGGCCTTGGCGCAGCTGAAGCCTCCCCTCAACGTCCTGGGCATCGTGGCTGCCACGGACAACATGCCCTCAGGCAAGGCTTACCACCCCGGCGACGTCGTAGACACATACAGCGGCCTCACCGTGGAGGTCATCAGCACCGACGCCGAAGGCAGAATGGTGCTCAACGACGCCCTCAGCTACGCCGCCAAGAACTACAAGCCTGCCGCCATGTTCGACTTCGCCACCCTAACGGGCGCCATGCAGGTGGCCCTCGGGGAGCACGCCATCGGCTACTTCGCAAACGACGACGCCGTGGCGGAGCGCATCGAGAAGGCGTCACGCACCAGCGGCGAGCGGGTGTGGAGGATGCCTCTCTGGGACGTCTACGACGAGCAGCTCAAGAGCGACGTCGCGGACTGGAAACACACGGGAGGCAGGCCCGGCGGCGCCATCACGGCGGCCCGGTTCCTCAGCAAGTTCGTCGAGAACACGCCGTGGGCCCACTTCGACATAGCGGGCCTCATGGAGCAGAAGAGCGACAAAGGCTACAACCCCAAGGGCAGTAAAGGCCCCGGGGTGCGCCTGATACTGGACGTCCTCAGAAACTGGTAGAGAAGAGGAGTTATCACCTACTTCTTATAGTAGCCGTACTTTATGACGGCTCTGCCCACGGCGTTGTAGTTCTCCCTGGGCATGTCCTGGTAGACGGTGCAGCCCGGGCCCAGCATGAAGCCGCCTCCATCGCCGGCGTCCTCTATGGCCTTCTTGACCTCGGCCTCCACCTGCTCGGGTGATCCGGTTCGCAGCGTCGTGACCCTGTTGAGGCCGCCGCAGACGGCGAAACTGTCACCGTATACCTCCTTGGCTTTATCGAGCCACGTGTACTCGTGGGCGTCCCAGTTGATGCAGTGCACAGGATACTTCTTGAACCAGCCGCTCTCCATGAGGTTCTTGTCCTGTGGGTTGCCCTGGGGGGTGCTGCATATGTGCATGAGCTTTATGGGGCAGTCCACGGCGTCCAGCACTCGCTTGTCGTAGCCGAGGGCGTATTTCTCCAGCTGCTCCTTGGACAGCTCCCGCCAGATCCGGCCTCCGCCGCCGATGCCGTAGAATATGCCTGTGGCTCCGGCGTCAACGCATGCCTTGGCGAACTCGATGGTGGTCTCCGTGATGGTCTCCATGCCTTCCCTCAGGGCGTCGGGGCTGCTCTTCATGTCCTCCATCACCCGCTCCGGGGTGCCGACGCCGTTCATGGCCTGGATGATGGGACTCGGTATGGTGTAGATGAAAGGCATCCTACGCAGGTCCCGCGCCAGCACCTCGTTGCAGCGCACGTACTCGCGGAGCTCCTTCTTGGGGTCGAGGAACCAGAGCTTCTCCCAGTCGCCGGGCTCCTTGACGGTGTTGCTGAGGGTGTGTGCCTCCTCCTCGTTGTCCCTGAAGTCGAACCCGCTGCCCCACTTCATGGCCATGAACCTGTAGTAGGGCGTCACCTTGAGCATGTCCATCTTGTAGTCGAGCTCGCGGAGCAGAGCCATGTGGGCCTTCGCGGACTCCTCGCCGCTGCGGGTGGCCAGCTCCCAGCTGTAGTAGTCCAGCCAGTTCACGGCGGGGAAGTGGCCCCAGATGCTCCAGGGCACCCTGTCAGGCACCTCCCTGTGCATGACCGCCATGACCCTCTCGAATCTCTCAGACTCCATAGTATTCACCACAATATGCGTGTCGAAGATAAAAAATCGTTCACCCTAAACGCCTATAAATGATGGCTTCGATGTCTTCACGTAATTTTAGGTGATAACGTGAAGTACCGTAAATTCGGTAGACTAGACTGGATGGTGTCGGCGCTGGGGTTCGGCGCCATGAGGCTTCCAGTGATAGGAGGCGACACGAGCAATATCGATGAGCCCCTCGCGATCAAGATGATAAGGTATGCCATAGACCACGGTGTCAACTACGTGGACACGGCTTACCCTTACCACCAGGGCGAGTCCGAGAGGCTGGTGGCCAAGGCCCTCAAGGACGGCTACCGTGAGAAGGTTCGACTCGCCACCAAGATGCCCACGTGGCTGATAAACGAGTGGAGCGACTTCGACAAGTACCTCGACGAGCAGCTGGGGAAGCTCCAGACGGATAAGATCGACTTCTACCTGCTCCACGGGCTGAGGCAAGCCAGGTGGCCCACCGTGAGGGACTTGGACGTGTTCAGCTGGGCCGAGGAGAAGATCCGGGAAGGTAAGATAGGATGCCTGGGTTTCAGCTTCCACGACGACCTGACCCTCTTCAAGGAGATCGTGGACAGCTACGAGTGGACGTTCTGCCAGATCCAGCTCAACTACATGGACACAGAGTACCAGGCCGGACTGGAGGGGCTCCGGTACGCCGCCGAGAAGGGGCTCGCGGTCGTAGTCATGGAGCCGATCAAAGGCGGGAAGCTCGCCGTGACGCCGCCCAAGGACGTCCGGGCTGTATGGGAAAAGGCTAAGAAGAAAAGGACGCCCGCGGAGTGGGCCCTACAGTGGGTCTGGAACCTCCCCGAGGTGAGCGTCGTCCTCAGCGGCATGAGCGAGATGAGGCACGTCGAGGAGAACGTGGAGTACGCCGGCCGCAGCGGAGTAGGATCACTGACAGCAGATGAACTGAAGCTCATAGATGAAGCTAAGGACGCCTACAACAGGCTGGGCTTCGTGGGATGCACCGCCTGCAGGTACTGCATGCCCTGCCCCCAGGGCGTGGAGATACCGGAAATCCTGGGCATGTATAACGAGTACTACATGAGCGGCCAGAGCGACGAGGTCAAGGAGAAGTACTGGGAGAAGATAGGGCTAGAGGCCCACGCCGACCAGTGCATATCCTGCGGCGTCTGCGAGGAGCAGTGCCCACAGGAGCTGCCCATCAGGAAGTTCATCAGAGAAGCCCGGCGCATCTTCACCAAGCCGCAGTAACTTCTTTTTTACATCTTTTTGAACAAGTCCTGATCGTTGAGGTACATTATACTCAAGAAGATCATGGAGTGAGCACGGAGGCGGTTTTCTCCTTCCCCTTCTAAAAGATAGCACCGCCTCCGGGCTAGGGATTTCTTTCAGCCACGCTATAAATGGGATTTGCGGATGCGCCCTAGCGAGACATACACTATAGGCTTGATAGATGTCCCTGATCAGGTTAAAGGGAAGGTATTATTGCTAATGAGTGTCGCTAAATAAAATGGGGTCAAACGATCTTCGTGGGCCGCCTGCTGTGGACGCTCTCGTCGTACTCTATGGGCTCGCCGACGCTCCACAGGAATATGTGGGCGGTGCCGGTGCCCACCCGTTTGAACCTGCTCTTCAGCCTCTTCACCACGTAGTCGTAGTTGCTGCCCTTGTCCATGCCGTCCAGCCACTTCTGGAAGCTGCCGTCCTCGGCCGCGATGCGCTTGAACTCCTCGGCGTTGCGTATGGTCGCCTCTATCTTCTGCCTGTTCCTGATGATGCCCTCGTCTCCGCGCAGCCTGGCCACGTCGTCCGGCCCATACGCGGCCACCTTGTCGATGTCGAACCCGTTGAACGCCTCCCTGAAGTTGGGCCACTTGTTGGCGATCATCTGCCAGTTGAGCCCGCCCTGGAAGATGCACCTGGTCATGTTCTCGAAATACTCTCTATCCGTCGCGGGCCTCCTGCCCTTGTAGACCCATCCCGGCATGGTCTCGTCTTCAGGCATGGTATTGACTTCGGTTAATCCCGTAATGAAGGTTTCCTATCTTCTCTCCTTGGTTTCAAATACGTCTGAGTCCCCTTCATCAACGATCATGATGCAGCCCAGGCAGGGACCGAAGGAGGTGGTAAAGGGCAGAAACGGGGTGGTGAGCAGCAGCCACCCGGAGGTTAGCAGGATAATGGTGGACATCCTTAAGGCAGGGGGGAACGCGGTGGACGCCGCTGTGGCGGGGAGCCTAGCTGGCCCCGTCTACGAGCCCCACATGACCACCCACTCAGGCACTGTGTCGTTCCTCTACTGGGACGCCGAGACTAGGCGCCCCTACTTCATGGACGCGTCCCCGACCCTGCCTGAGGGGCTGTCGCCTTTCTGCCCGCACCCATACGCCCCGACCACGGCGGCGGCCATACCTGGTTCCACGGCGGGGCTGGAGTCTATGCTTGAGCGGTTCGGGTCCATGGAGTGGAGGGAGCTGGTGCAGCCCGCCGCAAAGGCGGCACGGGAAGGCCACACAGTGACGAGCTGGGAGTACGCCCTCCTCTACGGCGGAGCCGGCGGCGGCTCAAGCACGCTGCAGGGCAGGACCTTCTTCCCCTCGGGTAGAGCCCACTACGTCCCTGACGGCTTCCAGGTGCCCGCAGGCGAGCTCTGGAGACGGCCTGACCTTGCGAAGACCCTCGAGGCGTCGGCGGAGGAAGGGCCAAGCTACTTCACGGAGGGGCGTTGGGCCGAGAGGCTCGTCGAGGAAGCCAACAGCCTAGGCTGGGGGATAACCCTTGAGCACGTCGCAGGCTATGAGCCCATCTGGGTGGAGCCCGTCGAGATACCCTGCGGCGAGGACGAGGTGGTCGGGATACCGCCGCCCCAGAGGGGAGGCTTCTACACGGGGTTTCTTCTCGGTGTAATCGGATACTTCGATCTGCCCGAGATGGGTCACTACACCGAGTCGGCGGAGACGCTGGCCCTCATGGCTTGGACGCTGAGGCGTGCCCACCACGACAGGAACCTCATCCATGACCCCGATTACTACGAGAACCCCACGGAGGTTCTGCTCTCGGAGGAGTACCACACGGTGACCGCGGAGCTCTGGAAGAGGAGCAGACCCACCGTTGACCTGACCCGGTACCTGGAGCTCACCCACGGCAAGACGGCTCACCGCGGAAGCCTGCCAGGAACAGACCACGTGCCCCACGACAGCTGCGAGCTCAGCATCGTAGACTCCATGGGAAACTGGGTGCAGATGATGGAGACAGGAGGCGGAGGAATCCCAGGCGTAGTGGTGGACGGGGTCCCGGGCAGCGGCATAGGGTGGGAGAGGTACGCCCTAGCCGAGCCCGGCGGCAGGACCCAACACGCCATAGCCAACACGCTGTTGATGAGGGACGGCGAGCCGTGGATGGCCCTGGGCTCCCCAGGCGACTGCATATTCACCGTCCCCCAAGTCCTAGTCAGCGTCCTCGTGCACGGCTGGGAGCCCTATCCTGCGATAGACGCGCCGAGGTTCTGGCCCATAAGGGAGGACTGGACCATAGAGGTGGAGAGCCGGCTGCCCCTGAAGGTCGTCAAAGGCCTCAAGAGGATGGGGATAATGACCAGGCCCCTCGGCGAGTACCACTGGCCCATGGGAAGCATGCAGACCGTGTGGCTGGACCATGAAACGGGGTTGCTCAATGGAACGGCCGATCCACGCCGCCTGGGAAACGCCGACGGCTACTAGGCGGCTCCAGCAAGCCCCTGATGGTGCACGCCCTGAAGACCCTGCAGCCCAGCAGGAACGGGATGAGCAGCAGGAAGGCGCTCACATAGAAAGGGAGCCCTATACCACCGAACTCTACAGCCACTCCTCCGATGAGCGGACCGGGGATACGCGCCACGCTGCCCACCGACTGGGTCACCCCGAGCACGCCTCCCTGATTGTCAGGCGGCGACATGAGAGACATGAAGCTCGGAACACTGGTGTTGGTCAACCCCACCCCAACCGAGACGAGGACTAGGCTGAGGCCGAAGAAACCCAGGCCCCTTAGCATCGGCATCATCAACACGCCGCAGAGCATCAGCAGCGGTCCGAAGACTATGAGCTTCTCCTCCCCCAGCTTCCTCACCAGCCTGCTCATCGCGAAGCCCTGCAGGAACACCTGGACGAGTCCGATGAAGATGAAAACGTAGCTCATCTCGACCTCAGTGAACCCGTAGAAGTCTATCGCCAGAAGAGGCACGATCACAGGGATCGCGGCGAACGAGAGAGTTATGACGAAGAATATTGTCAACACCTGGCCGGTCAGCGGCGCCCTCACCGCGTCAAGAACCTCGGACAGGGACTCGGCGAGCCCACGCGGCTCCACGGCGTTCCTGAGCCTCTCCGGCTCCGGCAAGAAGAACAGTATAAAAACTAGGTTAAGCACCCCCAGCAAAACAGCGGCGTAACCCGGAACCCTGAGCCCGTACGGGCTGAGGAGGCCACCTAGGACCGGGCCTAGGATGAAACCCACCCCCGTCGCGGCCCCGACCATGCCTATTCCCTTGGAGCGTTCCTCCTCCGTGGTTATGTCTGCGACATAGGCCTGGGCAACGGCGCCCTCAGTGGCCAGACCCGCGATCAACCGGGACAGAAGAAGCATGAGATAGCTCTCGGCTAAGGTGAAGATGGCGAAGCTTCCGATGGAGGTCAATATGCTGAAGAGCAGGACCGGCCGCCTTCCCCTGCTATCCGATACCCTGCCTAGGAGCGGTGAGAACAAAAGCTGCATAACGCTGAAGCTGGCCAGTAGAACCCCGATGCCGGAAGGCCCTGAGCCCAGCTTCTGCACGTAGAACGGTATGAGGGGTATTATTATCCCGAAGCCGGTCATGTCCACTAGGACAGTTAAAACGATCACGTTGATCGGAGACAAGAGCCCCCTAGCCTTCTCGCTCATAGGATCAGCAGGAAGCCACAGTGAAAGGCGGAATAAAATGGTTCTCGAAGTCCACTGTTTTTAAGGTCTGGAAAAGTAGTTTACCCATCAACTTGAACCCATCTCTGCGAACGTGAGCCCCATGAAGGTACTTCTCGTCGAGCCTCCCAAGGACTTCTGGTTCATCATGGGTCAGTACATCCCGCCGCCCTTCGGCCTGCTATGCCTCGCCGCCTACGTCGAGGAGCGTCTACCCTGGGCCGAGGTGGAGGTCGTGGACAGCCAGAGCGAGGGACTCGACTGGGCCGGCCTGGAGGCCAGGATGGAGGCGGCTGAGCCAGACATCGTCGCCCCCTCAGGAATGGCCACGGCCAACGCTTTCTACGCCGTCAGGGTCGCCGAGGCGGCCAAGACGCTACATCCTGAGACCGTCACGGTTCTGGGAGGCCAGCACTTCACGGCTCTCGCCGACGAGACACTAAGAGCCTACCCGTTCATAGACTACGTCGTACGGGGAGAGGGGGAGGAGACTTTCACAGAGCTGCTCCGCGCCGTCAGGGAGGGTAGGGCAGCCGCCGTTCCAGGGGTCTCCCTGAGAGACGGTGAGGAGATCCATCATCAGCCTGACAGGCCCCTCATAGCCGACCTTGACACGCTTCCGTACCCGGCCTACCACAAGGTGGCTGAGCACATGGCTGGATACTACTTCTCCCTCATGGCCGACCAGGAGAAACCCTTCGCCATAGTCGAGGGCTCCAGGGGCTGCCGACACGACTGCCGCTACTGCAGCCAGTGGAGGTTCTGGTCCAGGTGCCACCGCCACAAGTCCCCCACGAGGGTCGTCGACGAGTTCGAACACCTGCACAGCATGTACGGCAGCCGCTTCTTCTGGTTCTCCGACGACAACTTCGGCATGGGCGAGAATACCCGCGAGATATGCAGGGGCCTCATAGAGCGGGGCCTCGGAGACGAGATAGAGTGGTTCTGCCAGGTCAGGGTCGACGACGTGGTGGACAACCCCGAGACCCTCGGTCTGATGCGGGAGGCGGGGGCCGTCTGGGCCCTCGTAGGCTTCGACAGCCCAAGCCAGGAAACCCTCAGCTCCTTCCGGCGTAGAGGCATAGACGAGGACAGGAGCATGAAGGCCGTGGAGCTGCTGCGGTCCAACGAGATGTTCAGCCAGGGAACCTTCATCATCGGTGAGAGGAGAGACAGCCACGAGTCAATCGAGGCTCTGCGCGAGTACGCGGACAGGCTTGACCCCGACATAGCCTCCTTCTTCGTGTTGACGCCGTTCCCCGGCACCGAGATATACGAGGAGGCGAGGCGCAGCGGCTGTATCATGGACGACAACTGGGCTCACTACGACATGGTCCACGCGGTGATGCCCACCGAGCACCTGACACGCGAGGAGGTCCAGGAGGAGCTATACAAGTGCTACGAGAGCTTCTTCGGCTCCTGGGACCGCAGGTTCCGCGGAGTAGGCAGCAGGAACCCCGTCACCCGGCGCACCTACGCCTACCTCGCCAAGCAGACGCTGCTCATGCAGCTGAAGAGCCTTTTCTGAGGCGCCGACGATGGCTGACGACGACCAGACCCGGACGCCCCCCGTGAAGGCTAGGCAGCTGACGCCGTACATCATGATATTCGTCGTCATGCCCGTCATCACCTACATTGCGGGTAGACGCGTGGACTCCGTCCTCGGTCTAGAACGTTATCCTCCTTTTCCGTGGAACCTCTACATCGGCGTAGCGGTTTTCATGTTCGGTCTCGGAGTCGGTTTGAGGTCGACGCGTCTCCTCTACAGCAGGGGTGGCGGGCTGCCCTGGGGCGAGGTTGTCGAGGACGCCAGGACCAGCAGGCTCGTCACCTCCGGCGTCTACGCCTACACTAGGAACCCGATGGTGCTGGGCTACTCTCTGCTCCCACTGGCGATGGGGCTGCTCCTCCAGTCGCCGGGAATGGCGCTGTCCATCACTCCCCTGGTCCTGCTGCTGAACGTGGCGATAGTCAAGCTGAGGGAGGAGCCGGACCTTGAGAGGAGGTTCGGTGACGAGTACCGTCGATACAGTGAGAAGACACCCTTCTTGGTCCCGGCTCCGAGGAGGCTGTACCGTGGCTTCGTCACGCACGGCCTATCTGGGCGGAGGACGCAGCTACTGTATGTCTTTCTCGGGCTGCTTCTCCTCGTGGTCCTCGGGTTGCTGGCGTTCAGCCCAAGCGTCCCAAGGATCATCTTCGGCGCCCAGACGGTGGTAACCGGTGGCCTCTTCATCCTCATCTGCGTAGCGGGGCTAGTCGCAGCCGTCGCCCCAGGGAGGCTGAGGGGCGTCGGACACAGGGCGAAGCAGAAACCGGGCATCGTTGGTCACCACCCGGACTGCCCGGAGTTCAGCGGGCACGTGTTGAGGGTTTACGGTAGGGCGCTGTGCGCGGGGTGCACTGGCCTCGCCGTGGGCGCCATATTAGCCATCCTCGGTGGATTACTGTATTTCTTTGGCGGGTTTTGGGTTGGGGATCCCTCGATAGTCTTCTACACCGGCGTCCTACTAGTCGCCCTGGGAGTCATACAGCATTTCATCGACATTGGCAGCCCCCTTTTCCACATGGCACTGAATGTCGTTTTCGTTTTCGGCGCGTTAATGTTGACTGCATCCGTTAGAGAGATGGGTACGAGCTTCTACGTTGAGGCTTACCTGCTGGCGTCGGTGCTGTTTTGGGTTGCGGCTCGCGTCAGGGTGTCCCAGGAGGAGCACGTCAGGGTGTGTAGCAACTGCCCTGAGCCCTGCCCAGACGGCTTCAGGTGACGTTCATTTAGTAACGTTTCTATAAGAGGACGACGATCAGCGTCCTAGGTGACGGTTTTGGTGTACTGTACGAAATGCGGAACCGAGAACGAGGAGGATGCGGAAGTCTGCAAGAACTGCGGAGCCAGTCTCCATCCACCGGCGTACAGGTCGAGGAGGCGGGACTGGGACTTCGAAGACGACTGCTTCGGCGGCAGGAACAGGATGACCTGGCCCCTGCTCATAGGCGCGTTCCTCATCCTCATGGGCCTCTCGACGCTGCTGGATGACGTGTTCTGGTGGGCTGGTTGGGACACTCTTTGGCCTCTCTTCATCATCGCCATCGGCGTCCTCATCGTCAGCAACGCGATGAGCAGACGCTGACCAACATTTTCTTATCCTGTTTCTTGTTGTCTCATCCTCTCGTAGAGGACTATCGCCGTGGCGACGCTCACGTTGAGTGAGGGAATCTTGCCCATCATGGGTATCCTGATGAGGGTGTCGCACTTCTCCAGGAGGGTGGGATTTATGCCTCTGTCTTCGCCGCCAATGACGAAAGCGACTGCCCCCGTCAGGTCGACGCCCCAGTAAGGCGCATCGCCGGAGGCGTCCACCCCAAAGACTCTGAACCCGTCGTCCTTCAAGGTCTTTATAGCCGTGTAGAGGCTCCGCCTCCAGACGGGCACGTGGAGGCTGCCCCCCATGGAGACCCTGTGGACCGTCGCCCCCAGGTCCGCGCTCCCCTTCTTGGGTATGACCACGCCGTCCACCCCGGCGGCGTCAGATGTCCTCAGTATGGCTCCCAGGTTGTGGGGGTCCTGAACCTGGTCCAGCAGGAGTATGCAAGCCTCCCTCCCGGTCTCGGTGAGCACCTTCTCGAGTCCCCATACAGGGTTAGGCTCAACGACTGCCATGATTCCCTGATGGCGCCCTGTCTCGCTCATCCTGTCCAGCCTCTGCCTTAATACGTACTCCACGGGCACCCCCTTCTTGGCAGCGGCACTCAGGATAGACTGGACCTTGGGGTCCTTCTCTTTGCCTTTCTCCACGCGTATCAGCGTGACTGTGCCCTGCTGTATAGCCTCCTGAACGGGGTTCCGTCCCTCCAGTTGGATCATAGCGTTCTCATCTAGGGGTACCTGGCTTAAAAACACGTTATATTTACGGCGCGGCGGCGACGCTTCGTCCTTTCGCCCTGCTGCGGCACCACTGACCGAGGAGGAGCCCGAGGGACGCGCCCACAGCGACGCCCAGTCCGAAGTTTTCCAAGTAGATCCCGGCTACGCCCCCCAATGTGAGTCCTAGGAGCAGCCCCGTCAACGGGTTGAATCTCTCGACCAGGGGCATACGGCTGTTAATTTAGCCTGAACGGTTTTAAGGTAGCTCCTTGGCGAGCACATAGAAGACGCCGCCTCCGCCGTCTATGCCGTCCAGCTCCACGCCGTACGCCTCCCTGTAACCCCTCCCCCTGCAGATGGCGAGGGCTGCGGGGTGGTCGGCGTAGTAGACGATGTACCTGAAACCCATCGCCCCGACCATGGACTCGAAGTAGTCGAAGAAACTATGCCCATACCCCCTGCCTCGGCTCTCGTCGCCCAGCCATATCTCGTGGAGCTCCACGAAGTCTCCTTCGACATCCAACTCCTCCTCAAGTATCCTTCTGTCCTCCTCTTCTCTGGGCTCACCGTCTGGGTGCGTCTTGGTGTTGGACTCGTGCCATATAGTGTGCCCCACGACCCTGTCGCCATCCCTCCAGAGGATCAGCCGCTCGGGTCTCTCGGTAACCAGTCTGAGTTCGGTCTCTCCCAGCCTGAATCCCATACGCGCCATGTGCTCCCTGAGCTCGTCGACGCTGCCTCCATCGAACTCTATATCCAACCTGATCCGGTATAACTGGGCGCAGGGCGTCTTAGGCGTGCCGGTGGGGTAAGCCTTTAAGCGGCTGCGCCGATGCGTTGATGGTGCCAGTTTGTCTGAAGGCAGCGTTAAGAAGATGGGCGAGCTACTGCGGCAGGGGGCGCGAATGCTCAGCGATGCGTGCCCGGAGTGCGGGACCCCGCTGTTCCAACTGAAGGACGGCGAAACAGTCTGCCCCATGTGCAACAGACCCATCAAGTATGTGAAGGAGGGCACCGACTCCAAGGCGGTAGCCCACAGGGAGCGGCTCGAAGAGTCCCTGAGGAAGAAGGTGGACGAAGTCCAGGAGAGGCTTGAGGAGGCCGACGACCCGGTGCTCATCGGCGAGCTCACGGACACGTTGATGAAGCTCATGGACGCCCTCGACAGGGCGAAGAAGCTGGGCGCCTAGAGCAGCGTTATAACCGTGACCCCGGCGACTATGACGAGGCAACCCGCCATGATCCTGGGCGTTATCCTCTCGACGTCCCTGAGAAAGAGAGCGCTGAGGAGCAGCCCGAACAGGGGGTTGGCCCCGATTATGGCGGAGACGACCGAGACGGAGCCCCTCTGGGTGGCTATGAACATGCTTATCCACGCGACGCTGTTGGAGACCCCCGCCGCCGCGAAGTAGGGTAGGGAGCCCTTCGTAAGCCTGAGGTCTCCCTGCCTGTTCATCAGCCTCAGCACAATCGGGTAGGTGACGAGGCTTGCGAGCGCCCCCACGACTGCGCCTAGCACAGGCTCCGGCAGAATGGTCAGGGCCGTCTTCCTTATGATGCTGGAGAGGGCGTAGAGGCTCGCGGCCGTCAGCGGGATGACGAGGTCGCCTTTCTTTACGCCGTTCTCTCCGCCCCAGCCGCTGATGAAAGCGATGCCGGCGACCACGAGCACGGTGCCAACCACGGTGCTCATCTCCACGGCCTCACCTATGAGGATGGACGCGAAGACGATAGTAAACAGCGGGTTGGTTCCGCTCAGCGACGTGCTAATGGGCACCCCCAGCCTGTCGATGCTCATGTAGTTGAGGGTCCTGCCAAGGGTCGCCGCCAACAGCCCGGCGACGACGAAGTAGCCGACCGCCGCCCAGCTGAGGCTCGGCGGCGACAAGACCAGCAGGAGACTCAGGACGACGACCTGCACCCCGCTGATGACGAGGGTGGCGGTGACGGCCGTGGACTCGCTCAGCCCCTTGCGCACGAGCACCGCCGTGAGCCCGAAGCTGAACGCAGTCACGAGGGCGTAGGCTTCCACCTGCAAACTAGATCCATCAAGCAAACATCGGGAAAGATATAAAGATCGGGATAGGTGGCTACTCCTCGATGAACTTGGTCAGGGACCCCATCTTCGAGTCTCTCCCCTCAGCCTCCACGTTCAACTTCTTCAATAGACCCGACACCTGTCTCCATATGATCTTCTCGACCTCGTCGACAGGAAGAGTCCCGTCGACCCTGTAGACCTTCGTACCGCCGGCCTGGCTGACGACGACCTTCTCGGAGCCCAAGGGCGAGTCGTTGAGGTTAAGCACCTCTAGATAGACCATCCTGATTTTCTCCTGCTGGCTTATGTTCTCGAAATAGGAGTGATCCTTGATTCGTACCTGGCCGTTGATCAGCCTAGTCTGCCCGACCTCGGGTGATATGTCGAGGAAGATG
>CAZTZC010000036.1:0-16772 GCA_964618045.1 uncultured Candidatus Bathyarchaeia archaeon
ATCTTGGCGCCGTCGATGGACTGCCTGCGGGTGGGAATTATGGGCTCCGGGCAGACCAGGTCCCGGGCCTTCTCGTGGATGCCACCCGTGACCTCACCCGTCTCTGGGTCTCTATCGAACTTGCCCCCGACGGGGTCAGGGGTGTCCTTGGACACGCCGGCGTCCTCGAAAACCTTGCTGTTCGCCATGTAGAAGTGGCCGCCCACCGTGGAGATGAGTATGGGGTGCTCGGTGCTGGCCTCGTCCAGCTCCCAGCGGGTGGGGTGCCGCTTCTCCTTGAGCTTGGAGTCGTCCTCCTGGTAGCCCGTGACCCAGTGGCCCTTCGGGGTCTCCCCGGCCCTCTCCTTCAGCCTCTCGACTAGGTCGGCTATGGAGTGGACTCCGGCCTCCTCGCTGAGGTCCACGTTGAGCATCCTCCTGGCCCCCGTGGATATCATGTGGCAGTGGCTGTCTATGAAGCCGGGGACCACGGTTCTCCCGCCCAAGTCGATCACCTCCGTGTCGTCGCCCCTGAGTTCGAGGACGTCGGCTGTGGCGCCCACCTTCTCTATCCGGTTGTACTTGACCGCGACGGCCTCCGCGACCTTCCCGGCCGGGTCCATGGTAACCACCTTGCCGTTAACCAGCACAAGATCAGCGTGCATACGATCACCAACGAGTAACCTTTGGTCGCTACTCTGCTAAATATTATATTCTAAGCCGCCGACTCTGAACCATGTCTGACTCCGATCACTACCGGGAAATGGAGAAGAAGTACGTCTACGGGACGTGGACCTACGAGAACGCCTGGAACCCCAAGGTCATAGACACGGCTGACGGCTGCTACATGACCGACCTCGACGGGAAACGCATACTCGACTTCAGCTCCCAGCTCATGTGCAGCAACCTGGGGCACAGCAACGAGGCCGTTAAGAAGGCGATCTGCGACCAAGCCAAGAAGCTGGCGTTCGCCGCACCCGGATTCGCAACCGTCCCCGCGGCCCTGCTGGGCAAGAAGCTCGCCGAGATAGCGCCGGGCGACCTCTGCAAGAGCTACCTGTGCAACGGCGGCGCCGAGGCGAACGAGGCCGCCATCAAGATAGCGAGGATGTACACACACAGGATAAAGCTGGTCTCGCGGTACCAGTCGTACCACGGAGCGTCCTCGGGCGCCATAGCCCTCACAGGCGACCCACGCACCCAGTACGCCGTCGGCATGGCGGGCGTGGTCCGCGCCCCTGACTGCTACTGCTACAGGTGCCCCTTCAAGCTGGAGTACCCGGGCTGCGGCGTCAGGTGCGCCGAGATCATGGACGAGATCATCAGGATGGAGGGGCCCAAGACGGTGGCAGGCGTCGTCCTGGAGCCCATCGTGGGCAGCAACGGCATACTCGTGCCGCCAGACGAGTACATGCCCCGCGTCAGGGAGATATGCGACGAGCACGGGGTGCTGCTGATCGACGACGAGGTCATGGCTGGCTTCGGCCGCACGGGCAAGATGTTCTGCACCGAGCACTGGGGAGTCGTCCCCGACATCATGACCATGGCGAAGGGGATAACCGGCGCATACGTCCCAGTCGGGGCCACCATCACCACCAAGAAGATAGCGGACTACTTCGACGAGCCCGGCAACCTGTTCTGCCACGGCCAGACATACGCCATGCACCCCCTCGGCTGCGCAGCAGCCGTCGCGGCGATCGACGAGTACAAGAAGCACGGCCTCGTCGAGAACGCAGCCAAGATGGGCAAGGTCCTCGGCAAGAGGCTCAACGAGCTGAAGGAGGAACACAGGTCGGTGGGCGACGTCCGCGGAAAGGGCCTGTTCTGGGGCGTCGAGCTCGTCAAGGACAGGGAGACCCGGGAGCCCTTCGTGACGAGGGAGGAGAAGTTCCTGCCCAACATGCTGAAACGCGTCAGCGCGGCCGCCATGGAGAGAGGCGTCTACGTGACCAACGTCATAAACACCCTCATCGTCGCTCCTCCGCTGATCGCCACGGAGAAGGAGATCGAGGAAGGCGCCCAGGCGCTGGACGAGGCGCTGAAGGTGGCCGACGAGAAGGCTAAGTGAGGCTCCTGAGTAGCTCCACCCTCTTCCCCTTCCTTTTAACCAGATAATCGAAGGTGTCGGGAAGGTCGGGCAGCAGCTCGCCGGAGGTCTTCGCCGCGTCGAGGCAGAACCTCATCATCGTCTCCTCGTTTCTCAGCGCCGTCGCCAAGTCCTCTTCGAGTGATTCCCCGCTGTACTCTTCAAGCACATAGTCTCCGGGGTCCAGCTGCGTCGGCGTGATGCCCACCTCATAGGCGTCCGTCACCCCGAGCCTGTAGGCCCTCTCGACGCGGGCCATGTGTCTATGGTTCTCGTCGGCTAGCCTGTTGAAAGAATCTTGGTGATCTGGGTACCGCTCAGCCAGCTTCCTGTACCCCTCGGCTGACCTCCTCTCCAGTCCCGCGTGGTGGCTAATGATCTGGCTGGTGGTCCTGAGCACTAGGGCCACCGCTGGATGACGACCTTGTTCTCGGTGAAGAAGTCGACGGCGTCCTTGCCCTGGCCGTGGAGGTCGCCGAAGAAGCTGTCCTTCATGCCGCTGAACGGGAAGAACGCCATGGGGGCGGCGGTGCCTATGTTGACGCCTATGTTGCCGCACTCCACGTCGTACTGGAACCGGCGGGCGGTGCCTCCGTTGGTGGTGAATATGCTGGCGGCGTTGCCGTATCTGCCGCTGTTCACCATCTCTATTGCTTCGTCGAGGTTCTCCGCGGTGAGCACGCTCATCACGGGGCCGAATATCTCCTCCCGGGCGATGGCCATTTCCAAGTTTACGCCCTCGAATATGGAGGGGCCGAGGAAGCACGTCTCAGGGTACGGGTCGCAGTTATACTCCCTGCCGTCCATGGTGAGCTTGGCGCCCTCGTCGAGGCCGGACTCGATGTAGCCCACCACCCGTTTCTTCCGGGGCTCCGCCTGGAGGGGCCCCATCTGGACCCCCTCCTCGAGGCCGTAGCCAATCTTGAGTGCGGCTGCCCTCTCCTTTATGACTCCCAGTGTCTTGTCCATGAAACCCCGGTCGTCCCCCGCGAACACGAGGTTTGCGCCGGCGAGGCACCTCTGCCCCGTGTTGCCGAAGAAGCTTGACATCAGAGACGAGACGGTGAGCTCGACGTCGGCGTCGGGGGTCACGACGAGGAAGTTCTTGGCGCTGCACTGGGCCTGAACCCTCTTCCCGTGGGCCGTCGCGGTCCTGTAGATGACGTCCCTACCTATCTTCGTGGAGCCGACGAAGCTCACGCCTTTGACGCCGGGGTTCTCCAGTATCTCCGTGACTGGCTCCGCTTCGCCGTTGACGAGGTTGATCACGCCCGGGGGGAACCCGGCTTCGTCGATGAGCTCGACCAGCTTCATGGCGCTCAGCGGCGTCCAGGGGCTCGGCTTGATGACGTAGGTGTTGCCGGTGGCCACCGCGTAAGGCATGAACCAGAGGGGCACCATGAACGGGAAGTTGAACGGCGCCACGCACGCGAAGACGCCTAGGGGCTGCTTGATGAGCACCTCGTCGATGCCCCTGCTTATGTCCTCAGCGTTGTACCCCATCATGAGGCTCGGGATGCCCGTCGCCATCTCCACGTTCTCTATGCCTCTACGCACCTCTCCCCGGGCCTCGTCGATGACCTTACCGTGCTCCATGGTCACGACGCGGCCCAGCTCCTCGAAGTTCTCCTCCAACAGCTGCTTAAGCGCCATCAGGTACCGGGCCCTAGAGAGAGGGGTAGTCCGTCTCCAACGCGGAAAAGCGTCCTTCGCCGCGTCCACGGCCGCCTTAACGTCCTCTCTGTGGCCGACAGGCACCTTGGCTATCTTCTTCAGGGTCGCGGGGTTCACCACGTCCCTGGTCTCCGAGGCCTCTGACTCCACCCACTCACCGTCGATGTAGTTCTTAAGCTCAATCACGCCCTTGATGGGCTCCTCAAGTACGACCATAACACCACCAACCTTCGCTCGTTGACTGTCCTGTGACTCATACTATGAGTTGTAGCCGATTTAAAACATCATGCAGAGCCATCAGGCCATGGGCTTGAGCGGAGGCGCTTCCCCCACCCAAAGCGAGGGCAGAATTAAGCCTCAGAAGTTGGGCACGTCTACGCTGTACCTCTGGGTTCACTCCTGGTTATAGGGAATAAGGGTAACTATCTCTACGCTGCCACGCCCAGCTTCCTCATGAATAGGAGCGCCACGGCCTTGCTGCACTGGACCATCTCGTCGATGCTGGCGTTCTCGTCCTGCTTGTGGCCCCTGCTGTAGGCGCCGCCGACGCCGAAGTTGATGCACGGCATGCCGCCGTCCACCACCTGGTAGTTCATGTCCGTGCTGCCCAGTGTGCCGGTGAACGGGAGCATCCGCCCCAAGGCGTCCGTTATGATCTCCCTGGAGCCGACGGCGTAGGGGTCATCGGCTTGGACGACGTAACCCTCCCTGAAGTTCACGACGCCGAGTTCGTACTCCAGGTCCGCGTCGGTCGCCTTGACGCCGTCGAGCACAGCCTTGAACTCGTCGTGGACCTCCCGGTAGGTCTCGCCGGGCACCATACCCCGGAGCACCTCCTCCTCACACAAGTCCGGCACCGTGGCGCCCTGCACGCCTCCCTTGATGGTCCCTATGTTGAGCATGGCGGTCATAGACTCGATGCCCTTCGTGCGCAGCGCGTCCCCGAGGTCGATTCCGGGGACTGAGACCTGTCTCCTGAGGAGCACGTTCCTCCAGTAATCATTCAGGGCCACGTTGAGCTTGCTCATCTTCTCTATGGCGTTTATCCCGAGTATGGGGGTCTGCCCGTGCCAGCTCAGGCCCTTGGTCTTAAGGAGGAAGCGTGTCCTCCCCTGAGCAGCGAGGCCGATGCCGGATAGGCCTCCGTCCAGCTGTATCCCTATATCTGCTTTGACGATGCCTTCCTTTATGAGGTAGCCTAGTCCAGCGACGCCGCCTATCTCCTCGTCGCAGTTCCCCGTGAGTATCAGGTCTCCCTCTAGCTTCACGCCGAGCTCGTTTATGGCCTGGAGGGCGAGAGTCATCGCCGATATCTCGCCTTTGTCGTCTGCGACGCCTCTGCCCCAGATGTACCCGCCACCACGATCCCACATGCTTCTGGTGTAGGGCGTGTCGTCGGTGACCTCGCCTCCGAGGGGGTCGACGTTCCACCCCTCCTCCTGTATGGCGGCGCAGTCGGTGTGGGCGCTGATGTGAAGCGTGGGGCCGCCTCCCCTCCCCTTGTAGAGGGCCACCACGTTACTGCGGGGCCCCTTCAAGCCGAGGAAGTCGGCGCCGGAGAGCTTCATGTATTTCTCGGTGGCCTCGTGGATGCTGGTCTCGCAGCCCAGCTCGTTGAACCTGCCCGCCATCAGGTCGCAGATGACGTCGTAGTTGAGACCCGGGGGCGTCTGGGTGTCGATGCTCACCATCTTACGCAGGTAGCCTATCACGTCGTCCCTGTGGGACTCTATGTAGTCGAATACCCGTTTCTCAGTCTCTGATAACATGTTTAATGATACGCGTCGTTGGTTTAACCTCTTGGGGTCAATATTTTAAGCCTAAACAGACTGTATGGAGTCCATGGATTCTGGCGCCATGCCACCGAGGGGCCGTCTACAGTTCATAGACTTCACCCGCGGCGTGGTCATGGCGATAATGGCGTGGGACCACGTCTCTGGTTTCTGGAACAGGTACCACCAAGGCAGCGAGGGCGTCATGGGCTCCGCCCGGCCCTTCCTTAACACGACCTGGTTCATCGCCCGCTTCGTGAGCCACTACTGCGCCCCGACTTTCATCTTCCTAGCAGGCACCGTGCTGGCGCTCTCCACCTTTAAACGGCTTGAGAGAGGGGACAATGAGCTGGACGTCAGCGTCCGGATGATAATAAGGGGCCTCGTGCTGCTCGCGGCGGAGGCATTGATTGTATCTCCAGCGTTCAGCAGCCCCTACATGGACTTCAGCTTCCTGTACTTCGGCGTCATAGCCTGCATCGGCGTCTGCTTCATCATATTCAGCTTGGCCAGGAAGCTGCCTCTAACGGTCATACTGGCAGCAAGCCTAGTAATCATCCTCAACCACAACTTCCTGAGATTGGATATGATCCCCACCGACGTCGGGTGGGGCTGGTACCTGAGGGTCATTGTCCACGAGCCCAACTTCGAGTGGCCGCCCTATATCGGCCTGTACCCCATCATACCTTGGATAGGCGTCATGGGGCTTGGATGGACCTTCGGGTCGGTCATAAGCGACTACACCGAGGACAAGATTAGGGCGCTGAGGGAGCCGCTCAAGTGGACGGGAGCCGCCTCGATAGTGTTATTCTTCCTCGTGAGGCTGTTCAACGGCTACGGCAACCTTCTTCCTAGGAACGGGTACACGCTGGTCGACTGGCTGTACGTGGCGAAGTACCCGCCCAGCGTCGCGTTCCTCCTCTGGACCCTCGGTGGCATGTGCCTCTTCATGTCGCTGGGGCTCAGGCTTCAGGAGAAGCCGTGGTTCGGAGAAGGCGTCACCGGCGCCATCCTCGTGTTTGGGCGTAACCCTCTCTTCTTCTACCTTACGCATCTGTGGCTGTACAGGGTGAGGCTGCCTGGGGCGCAGCCACTGTTCTACATGCCCATGACCCCCACCATAACTTTCTGGGCATTGGGCCTTCTGGCCCTGTACGAGCTCTGTAAACGCTACGAGGCGGTTAAGAGGGGGCACCCGAAATCGTTCCTACAGTACATATAGGTGAACCATGATGAAGATGCGTAGAGGCACTTTCCTCGCGGCGGTGGCGCTGGCGGCTGTGATCACTGCTGCTAACATCGCAGCCTACGGTGGAGGGCCTTACATCGACGAATCTGGCCTCAAGGGTTATGGTGGCGCAGGGTTCAGCTTCGAGGGCCCGGAGGGCATGCGGTTCAACTTCAGTAGGCTGGGGGATGAAGGCCTCAGCTACATGGAGGGCTACTGGTTCAGGGTTCTGTACGACAACGAGACAGAGTTGCCGTACATCGCGGTGAGTTGGCTGGAGGCTGCGCCTCTCAACATCACGGAGGCCCTCACGCGGTCGTACAACTACACCGACACACGGTACACCCATTACAGTCTAGGAGCTTTGATGAACAAGACCATCCACGAGCACCCGTTCCTGCACGCGTCATTCGAAAAGCAGGAAATCAACACGTCCCGGTTCGGATACGTGGGATACTGGAACTGCACCAACTCGGGCAAGGTGATGACGCTGCTCGTCGACTCGCCCAGCCATGGAAACCTGACATACGTCGACTGGCTCTTCAACCAGACGGTGACTTCGTTCAGCTGCCACTACCCGGGCCAGAGGCCGCCCACCGACGACGAGCTAAATCTACCCTTCGACATCGACAAGCTGATCAACGCGAGCCTCATGATAATACTCTGCGTCGGGTTCACGCTTACCTACATGCTTGAAGGGTTCCCAAACTTCGCCCACACAAGCTACGCGGCCATCGGCGCCATGGTAAGCTTCTACCTGACAAGGATATACAGGTTCAACCCATACGACACGTGGTTGTTCACAGCCATCGTGGGCGGCCTCATCGGCGTGGCACTCTACATGTTCCTCGTGAGGCCCATCAGGCGGCACGGAGGCTACCAGGAGATAACGCTCACCCTGACCTTCTTCATCATCGCGTACGTGATGCCTTCGATAGCTGGCATATTCAACTACTGGAGCAGGTACTACATGGAAGCCCCGTCGAGGGGCTACAACCTGAGAGGGTGGGACTTCGGCTACAGGGGAGTGCCAGGCATAGCCATCATAAGCACGGTTACCTGCGTTCTCCTCATAGTAGGGCTCCACCTTTTCCTCACCAAATCCAAGCTGGGTCTAAGCCTCAGGGCCACGGCGGAGAACGAGGCCCTGTCAGCCGTCATAGGTGTAAACACCTTCAGGGCTCACTGCGCCAGCTGGTTCATAAGCGGCGCGTTGTCTGCCCTGGCCGGTAGCATCATCAGCATCCATAGTGGGATGGGGGTGGGAGGCGACGGGCTGATAATCACGGTGATGTCCGGCGCCATCTTCGGCGGCGTCCAGAGCGTCTGGGGCGCCGTGGTGGGCGGCCTCTTCGTGGTCCTCGCCCAGGACTTCCTAGCAGACTTCTTCTTCATCCTGTTCGGGCTGCCCGCGCTGAAGTGGCAGCAGCTCCTGCCACTCGCCTTCCTAGCACTTACCCTGACATTTTTCCCGAACGGTGTCTTCGGCGAAGAGGGACTGAGGGCTGATATTTTCAAGGACCGTCTGAAAGAACTGCGTAGCAGGCTACGTGTGTAGCCCCCGGATGGTCTCCGGCACCGTCCAAAGTATGGCTAGCTTCAGCATCTGGGAGGCGGCCAGGAAGTAGAACACGTACTCCGGGCCCAGCCGGTTCCAGATGAGGCCGCCCAGTATGGGGCTGCTCATGTTGACGAGCCCCCTGAACAGGCCGTTGAGCCCGAACCAGCTACCCAGCAGGTCCCTGGGCATGAGCTCAACCGACATCGCCCCGGCGGTGACCGCGGAGACGAAGTTGAAGCCGCTGAGGAGCCCGGATAGTATCAAAGCCGGAGAACCGTCCGAGTAGACCAGAAGCAACATCGAGGCACAGTAGAGGGGCGTCACCATGGCTATGAGGCGTCTCCTGCCTATCCTGTCGGCGAGCAGCCCGCTGGGTATGGCGATGAGCGTCACCACGAGGTAGTAGCCGGTGTCCATCATTCCCAGCGTGTACTGGTCCGCCAGCTTGAACTCCCGGGCGTACAGCGGCACGTATATGGCCATGTACATGGGGAACGCGGAGATGACCTGATAGAGGATCCACCTCTTCACCGTGGTGCCCTCGTCGAGGATCCTCGCCACGCCCTCCGCGAGGCTCCTACCGCCGCCGGCGCCTGGGGCGATGGGGTTCTGGAACCACATGTATATGACGGCGGCCGCCGCGGCGATGCCAGCCGTCTGCATCCAGTAGAGGGGTCTGATGCCCTCCACCGATAGGCCGCCGAAACGGGATATGATGAAGGCGGCCACCACCGGCGCCACCACCCGGGGGAGGGCGGCGAGGGTGTCGCAGAGCTGCATCCCGGTCGCCCTCTCGGCGCTGTCCAGTGTGTTACCGCAGATCATGGGGCACACCGTCATCGCCATGGCGGCGCTCATGGAGGTGAGCACCAGGGCGGCCATGGTGATCTCCCATCCCTGGGCGACTCCGAAGACGGCGTACCCCACCGCCATCAACGGGAGGGCGGTGAGCAGTATCCTCTTGATGCCGTACTTGTCGGCGAGCCAGCCCACGGGCAGCGTTATGAGGGTGCTGGCTAGGCCGCCGACGCTGTTCACGTAGCCGACCTCCATGGCCGAGGCGCCGAGCTCCGAGATGTATACGCTCTGGTACTGGTAGGTCAGGCCTATGGAGAAGTTCTGCAGTATGTTCTTGACTATGTTGACTTTGAAGGGCCTCTTCTGCCGCCGTATAAAGGCCATCGCTCGACCGGCCAAGGAAGCCATGGCAGAAAGGGGGGGCGGGCACGGTTAAAAGTTGATGCTACTCCAGCTGGCACCTTAGCATGGTCTTCCCGAAGACGTCGTCGCCTCTGCAGGCGTCGCATCTGGTGCAGGAGACCTCCCGCTGGCCGGACTGGAGCCTCCTGACCAGGTCGGGCTCCCTTATGAAAGGCCTGCTCATGCTAACCATGTCCGTGAGACCCATCTCGACAGCCCTACGCATGGTCTCAAGCTTCCTGAAGCCGTAGACGAGGGCCATGGGAGTCGGCCGGGTGGCGTCCCGTATCTTCGACGCGTGGCCGGCGAAAGCCAACTCGGCGTAGGCCGGGTCGCTGTGCCTGGCGCGGGCTCTCAGCGCCTCCTGCTGTCCCCTGCCGCCGCCGCTGACCTCTATCAGGTCGACGCCTCTCTCGGCGATGGCCACCGCCACCTCGACGCTGTCGTCGACGGTGAAACCGTCTGGGCTGAAGTCGTCGCAGTTCATCTTGATGAGCACCGGCTGGTTCCCGACTCGGCCCCTGACCTCGTCGTATACCTCCATGAGGAACCTCATCCGGTTCTCGGGGCTGCCTCCCCACCTGTCTGTGCGCCTGTTCACGAGGCGGCTGAGGAACTGGCTCACCAGGTAGCCGTGGGCGCCGTGTATCTGGACGCCGTCGAACCCCGCCTGCATCGCCCTCTCGGCGGCGTCGCCGTAGGCCTCTACCGCCGCCTCGATCTCGTCCACAGTCATCTCCCGGGCGGTCCAGCCGTCCTCATTGTAGGCGCTGGGTCCCGCCCTGTCGGGCTGATGGACCACTCCGGCGTGGTTGATCTGCGCCGCTATGCGGCCGCCCTGCTCGTGGACGGCGTCAGTGAGCCTCCTCAGCATGGGTATGTGCCTGTCGCTGCTTATGCCCGCCATCCCGGTGTGGGCCTTCCCGTTTTCCGATACGTAGAGGTGACCCTTCACGATGAGGCCAACGCCTCCCCTGGCGAGGCTCCTGTAGAGCCTCACGTGGGCGTCCTTGACGATGCCTTCATCGTCGGCCCAGTAACTCGTGGTGGCGCTCCTCATGAAACGGTTCCGCAGGGTTAGGCCCCTGATCCTGTAGGGCTCGAAGAGAATGCTCATACCCTTGAACATATGACAGGGGTTTAACAACGTATCGACGGCCCTGAGGCGCTCCCCTGCCCATGTCAACATGTTTTATAGGGGCATGAATAATGTGAAAGGATTCAGGTTGGATAGCATATCCATGAAGGTTCTTGTCATAGGGGGCGTCGCCACGGGCCCGAAGACGGCTGCGAGGCTCAGCAGGCTGGAGCCCGACGCCGAGATAACGGTTGTCGAGCGTCAGGACATGGTCAGCTACGCTGGCTGTGGAATGCCATTCTATATTGAGGACGTGATCAAGGAGTGGAGCAGCCTCCTAGGAGGAGCCACCGTCAGGGACGCCGAGTACTTCCACGCCAACATGGGATTCACGGTGTTGGACAGGACTGAGGCTAAGAAGATCAACAGGGAAGCCAAGACGGTCACCGTCGAGGACCTGAGGACCCACGAGACTCGGGAGATCCCCTACGACAAGCTCGTCATAGCGACCGGGGCCAGCCCCTTCGTGCCGCGGATGGAGGGCACCGACCTCAAGGGCGTCCACAGGCTCTACAACCCCCACGACGCGAAAGCCATAAAGGACGCCGTCGACCGGGGCGCCGAGAAGGTGGCCGTCATCGGCGGAGGCCTCATAGGGATAGAGACCTGCGGCGCCTTCGTCGCGAGGGGCTGCAAGGTGACGGTCCTGGAGATGATGCCCCATCTCGTGCCCAACCTCCTCGACACGGAGATGGCGCTGCTGCTGGAGAACTACCTCAAGGATAAGGGAGTGGAGGTGGTGAAAGGCAGCCCTGTGACGAGGATACACGGCGACGGGCGGGGCAGGGTCACGGCGGTGGAGACAGCCGACGGGACCAGGGTAGAGGCAGACCTCGTGATCATAGCCATAGGCGTCCGCCCCAACACGGGGCTGGCGGCCGAAGCCGGCCTCGAAATAGGGCCGACGAGGGCCATCGCAGTCAACGAGCACATGCAGACCAGCGACCCGGACATCTACGCAGGCGGCGACTGCGTCGAGTGCACCCACACATTGACGGGGAAGAAGGTGTACGCGCCCCTCGGCAGCACGGCCAACAAGCACGGCAGAGTCATCGCGGACAACATCCACGGGATACCCACCGAGTTTCCGGGAGTCAACGGAACCGCGGTCTTCAAGGTGCTGGACTACCACTGCGGCACCACGGGGCTCACCGAGAGACAGGCCAGGGAGAACGGGTACGACGTAGTCACCACCGTCTGCCCCCGCCCCGACTACAGCAGCTACATCCCCGGCGCAAAGCATACGGTGATCAAGCTCGTGGCTGATAGGAAAAGTTGCAGACTGCTGGGCTGCCAGGTGGTGGGTGAGGGCGACGGCGTCAAGCGCATAGACGTGGCCGCCACGGCGATGAAGTTCGGCTCCGACCTGAAGGGAGTAGCCGACATCGACCTTGGGTACGCCCCGGCGTACAGCACAGCCATAGACGCGCTGGCGCACGCAGCCAACGTCCTCAGGAACAAGATCCAGGGGATCGGCCACGACGTCGGCATACTGGAGTTTAAAGAGAAGCTGGACGGGGACGACGACTTCGTGCTTCTCGACGTGAGGAGCCGGGACGAGTACATGGCCCAGACGTTCAGGGACGCTAGGACGGTGCATATTCCAGTGGATAAGCTCAGGCAGCGCCACAATGAGCTACCAGAAGACAAGGAGATCATCATTTTCTGCTTGACAGGTGTCCGCGCCTACCGTGCCGAGAGGACCCTACGGGGGCTCGGCTATGGGGACGTGAAGTATCTGGACGGCTGCCTGAAGGCTTGGCCGTTCCCCGAGTACCTCACCTGTTGACCTCTTCTCTTATCCTATCCGCTATCTCCTCGAAGTATTCTCTGCTCCTAGGCCTGATCCTCTGGGCGGCGTCCGCGATGGCTAGGCCTGGGCCCCTCCGCGGGATTATGTGTACGTGGACGTGGGGGATCAGTTGGCCGGCGGCGCGTCCGTTGTGGACGTCTATGTTGGACGCCGACGCGTCCATGGCCCTCTCTATCGGGGGGATGAGCCTCTGGACCGTAGCCCAGACGGCGTCGTAGTGGTCTCTGGGCAGCCGCTCTACCCGGGCCTCGTGGTGCTTGGGGACGACGAGGGTGTGGCCGTCCGTCACCGGGTTGACGTCGAGGAACGCCAGGGTCATGTCGTCCTCGTAGACCCTGTAAGCGGGGGCCTCCCCCTCTATTATCTTGCAGAAGATGCACATGGCTAATCGTCCGGCCTGATGGGTTTAAGCGCCCCCTGTGGGCAGAGCTCGGCGCAGCAGAAGCACTGGATGCATCGCGTGTAGTCGAACTCGGGTGCGTCGTGGACCTGGATGGCGCCGACGGGGCAGACCTCGGCGCAGACGCCGCAGGCTACGCACTTCTCGGGGTCGCATTGGATGGGCATCCTGATCCTGACGAACATCTCGCCGTCGCTGTGGATCTGGGGCTTCTTGAAGCGGCGCATCACCGCTTCTATGGGTTCGCCGACCACCTCAACCTCGTCGAGGGAGGTGGGGCCGAGGCCGCGGGCGCCGGCCAGGTAGTTGGTGCCCACGTCCATGGGGTCCCAGCCCATGATGGCCGAGGAGACGAGGTCGACGGCCACGGCGTCTGCTCCGGCGATTATGAGCCCCAGGGGCACGGGGTCTCCGGCTGTGGGGCCCTCCCCCTCCATGGCCACGTGGGCGTCCACGACGTGGAGCCTGACCTGGGGGCGTATGGCCTGGTAGATGTCGACGAGGAGCCTGCTGAAGGACTCGGGGTCGTTGGCCACCGAGACGTGGTGGTGGGCCTTGGTGCCTCCCTGCTGGAGGCCGAAGAGGTTCTTGACGGCGCATGTGAGGGTGGTGAGGTTGTGGGTCTTGAGCTTGGGGAAGCTGATGACGGGGTGCGTGGCGGCGGCCTCGGGGAACCACAGCTCCTTCAGGACGTCGCCGTCCACCTCGAACCTGACGGGCGGGTCCCTGTCGAGGACGTTGACCATGATGTCGTTGCTCTCGCACAGCTCCCTGACGCCTAGGCCGTCGAACACTATGTCGGGGCGGGTGTAGCTGCCGGTGGCGGGGCACTCGCCGAGGACGCAGAGGCTGCCCTGCCGCTGGAGGAGCTCGGCCACGCCCAGGACGACCATCATGTCTGTGGTGGCACCGGTGTCGGAGTCCATCACGGTGAAGAGGTTGGGCTTGAGGAGCACGGTCTCGCCCGGCTCGATGAACGCCTCGATGCCTCCGAGGAGCTCCACGGCCCTCTGGGCTGCCTCCTTGACGCCTATGTCTGTCCTGACGACGGCGACCCTGGGCTTCATGGGTGGTTCTAGTGGGGTGGGGGGACATAAAGATAGGGTTGACCGAGGATCCTGCAGGAGCCTATATGATGTAGTGGGCTGGGTCGAAGGAGTTCTGCTGCGCCTTGGGCTTGGCCAGGTGTATGGCCCTCAGTATGTCTGTGAAGCTGATGTAGCCTACGAGGTCGTCGTCGACGACGGGGAGGGTGGTGCGGTCGTCCTCTAGCATTATCTCGGCGGCGTCGCCGAGGCTGGTGGTGGGTCGGACCAGGGTTATGGCCTCGTCGGTGATCTCGCCGACTGTGGCGTCGTCGGGGTCGAAGCCGGGGGCGAGGAGGTGCTCGAGGAGGTCCCGGTAGGTGACGGCGCCGAGTATCTGGTCGAGGTCGGTGACTATGAGGGTGTCGATGCCGAAGTCGATCATCATCTGGGCGGTCTCGCGTACGGTGTAGGTCTGGTCTATGGTGACGGGGTCGCGGTTCATTAGGTGGCGTACCTGGGGCTGCATCGTCAGAGCTCCACTATGAAGTCTAGGTTCTTTATGAGCTCCTTGTACCTGTTGCGTATGGTGACCTCCGTTATCTGGGCGGTCTTGGCTATCTCGCCCTGTGTGCGCTCCTCCTTGTTGAGCTTGCAGGCGATGTAGATGCAGGCGGCGGTGATGCCTTCGGGTGCCCGGCCGATGGTGAGCTTCCTCTCGCCGGCCTCCTCGAGGATGGCTCGGGCGAGCTGCTCGGTGGTGCCGCTGATGCTGAGCTTGGACACGAACTTGGTTATGAGGTTGTCGCGGTCGACGGGGGGCACGTCCTGCTGGAGCTCCTTGTAGAGGAACCTGTAGTTGCGGGCGGCCTCCTTGCGGCTTATGTTGGCTGCCTTGGCTACGTCCTCGAGGCTGCGTATGATGTTGCACTGGCGGCACGCCATGTATAGGGCGCTGGCCACGACGGATTGGATGGTTCTGCCGCGGATGAGCTGTCGTTGGATGGCTCTGCGGTATAGCATGGCTGCGGTCTCGGTGGCGCTCTTGGGGAGGTTGAGCTTGTTGGAGATCCTGTTCATCTCGGATAGCGCGTGGGTGAGGTTGCGCTGGGTGGAGTCGTTGGAGCTTGTTCGGCGCTGCCATTTGCGGAGGCGGTATTGTCGTTCCTGCTCCTGGGGGGTGAGTTTGCGGCCTGTGGCGTCCTGGTTCTGCCAGCTTATGGTGGTGCTGAGGCCCTTGTCGTGGATGGTGAGGGTGAGGGGGGCGCCTACGCGGGTGAGTTTCTCCTGCTGTTCCAGGTCGAAGGCTCGCCACTCTGGGCCCTGGTCGATGATGGTGTCGACGAGGACGGCGCCGCACTGGGTGCAGACGAGTTCGCCGGTCTCGGAGTCGGTGACGAGGGCGGTGGATCCGCACTCGTCGCAGGCGCGGGGGTTATCTAGGACGGCTGACAACTTGTTTCCTCCCGGAGCATTATCGGAGGTCTCGGCGATGCCTATATTGCCTTGTTTGTGGGGGTGATCTACAAATCTTATATGCTGTGCCGGGTTTGGTGTGTCTTTCGTATCTGCTCGGTGGAGGTGGTTTGGTCGTCGCCTTCGCGGGCGGCCCTGGGTTCTGGGGGGCTATGTGTCCTTTCCCTGGGGCTTCCTCTTGTAGAGTTGGTACGCGAAGGCGACGTTGGCGCCCGAGATGACGAGGCTGGCGTAGAGTATGGTGCGGGCGGCGTTGTAGTAGTTCAGGACCGCGGTGTGTGTCTGGACGGTCTCTGGTAGGGTGGTGGCGCCTGCCAGGGGTGGTAGCGCCGGGGTTATGAATATGGCTGTGAGCAGCACGAGTGTTAGCAGTGTTCTGCGGTTCATCTCGGTCTTTTTGTAAGCCGTGGGGTTGTTTAGAAAGAACGTGGTGGAACGATTGTTCCTATAGGCGGCTGTCGATGGTTGACGTGTTTTTTATGGTCTCTTGGAATATTGTTTGGGTGGGGATATTCCGTTTGGGTGGGCTGAGGCTTTATGGATGCGTTATTGGGTTCTACTTCTGTTTGGGGTGTTTGTACATCTCCTTGAGTTTGATGTTGATGTACATGCTGTACATCTTTCCCCGGATCTCGGATAGTTCCCTCTTCTTCTGGTCGATCTCCTGTATGTAGGTGGCTAGTTCGTCTGCTGTGCAGTCGCCGTCGCTGAGCCTCTTGTGTAGGGTTTGTAGCCTCGTGTTTAGGGCTTCGAGCTCGGGGGCTGCCATGTTGTGGTAGGGGGTTTTTGGTGTTGATAAGGTTTTTTGGGGTGTGGGTTTTTTGTGTAATTTTGGGTGTGGGGGGTGGGTTTTGTGTGCATGGATGTGTATTTTTGTGGGGGTGGGGTTTTTATTTGGTTTCGCAGTATCGCTGGTCTTTTACTACGAGGACTGGTGCGGTGCAGCTGTCTGTTATGTGGCGGCTGACGCTGCCTAGGAGCCAGGTGGCGATGCCTCCTGTGCCTCTGTTGCCGATGACTATGAGGTCGGTTTTTTGTTCTCTGGCTGTCTCGATGATCTTTGTGGCTGGGCTGCCTTCCTTGAGGATGGTTTTTGTTTTGAGGTCTGGGTGGCTGGTTTTGAGGGCTGTGGTGGTCTTGGTTAGTAGTTGCTCGTAGCCTTTGCGTAGTCGTTCCTGGTATTCGGGCATGTAGGCTTGGGTCATGTCTTCCATGAGGAGTGGGGGGGCGTAGGGGACGACTGTTACTATGGTGAGGGTTGCGCCTTGTTGTTGGGCGAGGTCTGCGGCTATGGTTAGGGCGTGTTGGCTTGGTTCGCTGCCGTCTATGGCGGCGAGTATGTTTTTGAACATGGTTTGTGGTGGGGAGCGGCGGTATTTAGGGGTGGTGGGGTGACTGCACCTTACTTCGAGCATCTTCT
>CAZTZC010000037.1:0-870 GCA_964618045.1 uncultured Candidatus Bathyarchaeia archaeon
TAAGAGCTGAAGTTAACGAGCTGTTTAAAGTAGCCGACGGCTATCGGCGCGCGTTCAAGAATCCTATCCACCAGCTTCCCTGTCTCCGACAACAGTTCCTCATGCTTGACGACTTTGTTCACCAAACCAAACTTATACGCTTCCCCTGCGTCTATGGTCTCGCCTGTGAAGAAGAGCTGTTTGGCCCTCTTGGGGCCGACAATCCTCGGAAGCCTCTGAGTGCCGCCGAAGGGGGTCGTGATCCCCAAACCTGCGGGAGGCTCCCCAAACCTTGCTTTCTCGGATGCTATGACCATGTCGCATGCGATGGCGAGGTCGCATCCAGCTCCGAGGGCGAGGCCGTTGACGGCTGCGATGATAGGCTTGGGGACACTCTCCAACCTGTCGAGGATCCTGTGAGTCATGGCGGCGAAGGAGGCTGCGTCGCTGCCATCCATTTTTGCGAGGGCTTTGATGTCTCCGCCTGCCGAGAACGCTCGATCCCCCTCCCCTGTGATTATCATCGCCCAGTACTCTTCTGCGCCTGAGAACTCTTTCAGCGCCTGCTCTAGTTCGAGGAAGGTATCTTTTCGGAGAGCGTTAAGTACCTCGGGCCGGTTTATCTTGATTAGAAGCTGTCTATCCTCCCTTTCAACGATTAAGTCTTTGAAGGGCATAATAATTCAGTAAGATACTTTGTTGTCTACGTATTTCATGGTTCTGGGCACATGCAATCTTAGTAGGTTCTGAAGAAACCCAGGTCATGCTGATGGAATCTTGAATGGCTAAACTTGAAAAAGATATATGGCGCAGTCAGGACTAATGTGCGGTTTACAGGTTGTCATGGATCGGGTTAAGGGAGGGGCGGCTTCGCAGAGAGTCCGATGCCAG
>CAZTZC010000037.1:880-3838 GCA_964618045.1 uncultured Candidatus Bathyarchaeia archaeon
AACACCGAGTCGTCGATCCACGGCGCCGCCACGCACCCCAAAAAAACGCTTATAGTAAGTAAACAACTACAAGGGAAAAGCAAAGTCGTCGATCCATGTAACGAAAAACACCGCCGAGCCCCGAAACTAGACACGATCAAGCACCAAACCAAATGACGCATTTAATACTCTAAACACGTAACACATAATCGAGATGAAAACCACCGTCAGACCCGAGGTAAAGATACTCTACCCCAGGGCAGTGTTCGGGAGCCTAAAGGTGTACAACCAGAAAAACACCAGACAGGACCAGAGGCTCGAGGACAGGAAAAGGGCTCTAGAGGAACAGATAAGGGATACCTACCCCGACCCCCGGGAAGACCCAGTGATACAGAGCTACAACGACTACTACGGCAAATGGGAAAAGACCTACCCCATAGAGTACCAGATAAAGTCCCTGAAATCCGGGAGGAAGTTCCCACGGGTATCCGTCCACGTGGACGCCATGTTCATGGCTGAGCTGGGAAACAGGATACTCACCTCGGGCCACGACCAAGAAGCCATAAAAGGCGACCCAGTCTTCGACCTCGCCGACGAAGGCGAGCCCTACACCAAGCTCAACGGCGAGGAACAGAGCCTCAAGAAGAACGATGTAGTGCTCAGAGACGAAGAAGGGGTGCTGGCCAGCGTCCTCTACGGCCCGGCGCGGAGAACCTCCATCGCCCCCGACACACAGAACCCCCTGTACTTCGCGTGGTGCCCCAACGGCGCCGAGGAGGAAGCCGTCATAAAACACCTGACAGACATCGTGGAGCATCTGGAAACCGTCTTCGGCGACGTCGACCACGACGCCCAGATACATAAATAAGTTCAAGACGAGAACACGGAGACCCACCCTGTCAAGGCAGCCACGACATAAATTCACAGACAGGCGGTGATTGTCGCCCGTGACTACACTCACACTCTAATATGGAATACTGTTCCACGAAACCCCCAGATACCTCCAGGAGTCACTAAGGTGCATTCATACAAGACCAGAGACGACCTACTCGAAGAAAAGACCATACTCGTCACGGGGGGGCACCGGATCCTTCGGTAACAATATGGTCGAACGCATCCTCAACGACCAGCACCCCAAGGAGATCATAGTCTTCAGCCGAGACGAGAAAAAACAGTACGACATGCGCAGACGCCTCAAAACGGACAGAGTCAAGTTCATCATAGGAGACGTCCGCGACAAGGAGTCCGTAAACCGGGTCATGAAAGGCGTTGACATCGTGTTCCACGCGGCCGCCTACAAGCAGGTCCCGACCTGCGAGTTCTTCCCCATGGAGGCCATCAAGACCAACATCCATGGCTCCAGCAACGTCCTGGACGCCGCCGAGGAAGCGGGCGCCGAGAAGGTCATCATACTGAGCACAGACAAGGCCGTCTACCCGATAAACGCCATGGGCATGACCAAGGCCCTCATGGAGAAGCTCATGACCGCCAAGGCTAGGCTCAACGGAGGCACCGTCTACAGCGGCGTCAGATACGGCAACGTCATGTTCAGCAGGGGATCGGTGCTCCCCCTCTTCATCAACCAGATAAGGAACGACGCCCAGCTGACCGTCACCAACCCCGACATGACCCGGTTCCTGCTACCCCTGGAGACCGCCATCGACCTCGTGCTCTACGCAATAGAGCACGGGGAGAACGGCGACATACTTGTCAAGAAGAGCCCAGCCGCAACCATAGGCACCCTGGCGGAGGCCATGACCATCATCTTCAACCACGACAAGGGCGTCAAGACCATCGGCGTCAGGGAGGGAGAGAAGATGCACGAGACCCTCGTCACCCGGGAGGAACTCATGAAGGCCGAGAGCAACGACTCCTTCTACAGGATAAGGAACCTACGGAAGCTCGACTACGAAGAGTTCTTCTCGTCCGGCAAGTACGACGGGCTCCCCGCGGATGGATACACGTCCAGCAACACCCACAGGCTCACCCTCGACGAGACCATAGCTCTACTGCTGTCATGCAGCGAGGTACAGGTACAGCTGAGAGACGAGCCGCCTTCGCCCCTTGAGCACCTGCCAGAGATCAGCCAGCCAGTCCAGAGGTGAACACATGAGAGTCGGGATCACGGGCCAGTCGGGCTTCATCGGCTCACACCTGAACAGCTACCTGAAGACCGACGAAGACGTGACCCTGATCCCATACCAGAGAAGGTTCTTCGAGAACGCCTAGGAGCTCGACAGGTTCCTTCAACGCTGCGACGTCGTGGTCCACCTGGCCGGAGCCAACCGCGGCCCAGACGAAGAGATCTACGAGACCAACTCATAGCTAGCCGAGGGGCTCGTGTCGGCGCTCGAACGAACAGGATCCACGCCCCATCTGATATACAGCTCCTCTATCCACGAGACCCGCGACACGGCGTACGGCAGATCCAAGCTCCACGCGAGGCGGACACTCTCAGCATGGGCCCACGAGAACGACGCCAAGTTCACCGGCCTCATCATCCCCAACGTCTACGGCCCCTTCTGCAGGCCCTTCTACAACTCCGTGGTCGCCACGTTCTGCCACCAGCTCACCCACGGCCAGGAGCCAGAGATAAAGATGGACCAGCCCATCGGCCTCATATACATCGACGACGTGCTCCAGAAGATCCACCGGGTGATACTGTACGAGCTGGAGTCAGACGAGATGCTGGTGCCACCCAACCTGGAGATAAAGGTGAGCGAACTCCTGCAAAAGCTCCAAGGCTTCAAACATCAGTACATAGAGGAGAAAGTCATCCCAGACCTCTCGGACCCCTTCGACCTAAAGCTGTTCAACACCTTCAGGTCGTACATCGAGCCCAGTCACTACCCGGTCCCATACGACGTGAAACAGGACCACAGGGGCTACCTCTTCGAGGCCATAAGATCCCTCAACCAGGGCCAAGCCTTCCTCTCGACGACGAAGCCGGGGGTAGAGAGAGGCAACCACTACCACAGG
>CAZTZC010000037.1:3938-16515 GCA_964618045.1 uncultured Candidatus Bathyarchaeia archaeon
ACGCAGTGAAGAGCAGCCTCAAAGTAGTCACGATACTCGGCACACGGCCCGAGATAATACGCCTGAGCCGAGTCATGGCCCTGCTGGACGAGCATCTCGACCACAGGATCGTGCACACAGGGCAGAACTACGACTACGAGCTCAACGAGATATTCTTCAAGGACCTCGGCATCAGGCGGCCCGACCACTTCCTCGATGTAAACACCGAGAGCCTCGGCACCGTCATCGGCGAGACCATAACCAAATCCGAGAAGGTGTTGAAGGAGGAGAGCCCAGACGCCGTCCTCATCCTCGGGGACACCAACAGCAGCCTCGCCGCCATCATGGCTAAGCGGATGAAGATTCCCGTATACCACATGGAGGCGGGAAACAGATGCTTCGACCCGAACGTCCCAGAGGAGATCAATCGCCGCATCATCGACCATATAGCTGACTACAACTTGGTCTACACCGAGCATGCCCGCCGCCACCTCCTATCGGAGGGCATTCACCACCGGCGCATCTACTTAACTGGATCACCAATGTATGAGGTCCTCAAACACTACGAAGCACAGATCAACCAATCCAAGATCCTTGAAGAGCTTGGCCTCAGACCCAAGGAGTACTTCCTCGTGAGCACGCACCGCGAGGAGAACGTGGACAACTCGGAGAACCTGACGAAGATACTCGGCATCCTGAACGGCGTCGCCGAGAAGCACGGCCATCCTGTGATAGTGTCCACCCACCCCAGGACCTTGAAGAGGATGGAGTCTCTGAGAGGAATCGAGACGAGCGATAAGATCAGGTTCCATAAGCCCTTCGGGTACCACGACTATGTCCACCTGCAGAAGAACACGTTATGCACCATGAGCGACAGCGGCACCATCAGCGAGGAGTCAGCCATCCTGCGGTTCCCCGCCGTCAACCTCCGCGAAGCCACCGAGCGTCCCGAGGCCCTTGACGCTGGGACCATAATCCTCACCGGGCTAGACAAGGAGACAGTCCTCGACGCCATCGAGGTCATTCTAAATGAACCTGATAGACCTGTGAAGATCCCCGAAGAGTATCAGATCCCTGACGTATCCTGGCGGGTCTTGAAGATTATTCTCGGAACAGCCAAGCTCAGTAATAAGTGGGCTGGAATTGAGAAACACGAACTCAGGCCCTAAAAATTAATGTCGACATTAAATCCTGCATTTAACATGGAGTGCACGTCCACGGCGAGCTCACGTGGAAAACGAGACTTGGAAAGTTTCATAGCCTAGTTTATCTAAAACTCACTACACACGGTGCGTGACTGAGACGTGAACAAGCACATATTCAGCTTACTTAAGCCCCTCGCCCAGAGAAGAGCCATAGGCTTCCTTAGGGACAGAGGCCAGCAAGCCAAGAATCAGGAAGCCCTACGCAAGAAACTCAAGACCTTGTCAGGGTGCGGTGTAGGCAGGAAGCTGGGCGTGGAGCCCGGTACAGACATCGGGAGGCTGCCTCTGACCGGCTACAAGTTCTACGAGCCCTTCTTCAGATCCCCCACGGAGGGCGACTTCATGTACCCCATCAGGGACTACGTTAGGGCCCTGACAAGCGGCACCATGGGCAAGCCCAAGACCTATCTCCTCCCCAGAACCGGTCTGCGGGAGAACACCGACAGGACCGGCCCGAGCCTCTTCATGATAGGTACCTACGACGGCGAGCGGTCCACCCTAGAGGCCGACGACGTCATTTACACCAACACCCCTGGGGGCAGCTACTTCACGGGCCACGTGAAGGCGGCATATGGCAGCGGTGGCCCCGGCTTTGGCAGGCAGGTGCCCCCCGCCGCCGACGCCATGACTTTCCAGCAGAAGGTAAGCTACTTCATAGACCACTACAAGGAGATCGACATCGCGTACATGACCGTGACCACCCTCCTCGACCAGGTCTACCCCAGCGTCGGCGAGCCCTTCCACCTGAAGGCCTTCTTCACCCAGGACCTCTCAGCCGGCCCCCTAAAGGACCGAATAAAGGAGGTGACGGGGGGCTACCCCAAGACGGTGTTCGGGTCCACGGAGAGCATGATGTCCAACCTCCCCAGCCTCCAGTACCCCGGCTGCTTCCTCTTCGACTGGAGGGTCATATACCCCGAGTTCGTCCCAGAGAAGCTGAGGGTGGACACTGAAGTCGACGTGGCTGAGCCACCCGAGACCCTTACTTTAAGCCAGGTAGAGGTGGGCGACCGGTACCAGTTCATCGCCACACCCTTCTTCAACGACCTAACCCGGTTCATAATGCCGGACATCTTCGAGTGCGTGTCCAAGGGAGACGATGTACTCAACTGCGAGACTCCCGTCTTCAAGTACTTCTCCCGCGCTGACCGCCTCCTCGTGCTCCACAACTTCACCAGGATATCGGAGGAGGAGCTGCTACAGACCATTCACGATGCAAAGATACCCTTCGTCGACTTCACTGCCCGGCGCGAGATTGACGGCAGCAGGGAGTACATGGGGCTCTACATAGAGCTGTCCGGGGATATGACCGAGGAGGAGGTCGCCAGAAGGGTCAATGAGCGGCTGCTGGAGGTCGACAAGGACTGGAGGGACCTCACAGACTTCATGGAGTACAACCCGTTGAGGGTGATCATACTACCGAAGGGGGCCGTCAAAAGGTTCCTCCAGGACAAGGAGGGCGTCCCAAGGATGGCCAGGATAGGCATGAGGGACAGCCAGTTCAGAGAGTTCATGGGCTCCGCTACTCGCGGATGACGCCCTCCGCCATAGACTCAAACCTTGCCGTCATCGCCTCATTCCCATGGGTCTCGGGATGGTAGAAGCAGGTCAAACTGACGTGGCTCTCCTTTAGCTTCCATATCGTGGAGGTCAAGATCGCGTATATCCTTTTCCAGCCGTGTGTATGAATAGCGTTAGACAATGTATACACTATCACCTCGGCTGGAGCCGCGGCCTCCCTGCTTGCCTTTATGATGTCTTGAAGCACGACCTGGATGTGGCTCATGTCGTCGTTGACCGTCTCTTGGCTGTCTAACTCGTTGACCAACTTCGTCTGCCCTAGCATGACCCTCACGAGGAACAGATCCTCTCGGTTCTCTTCCAAGATATCCGCTGAAGTGATTTGATCGTAGAAAGAAAACAGAGCCGTCCTCACCCCATTTCTCTTGTTCTTTTTCACGCGTCTATTGATCCACTGGATCTCCCTGGCCTTCGAGATCGATCCAAGCTCCACCATGTAGAACCCTCCGACGTGCTCCTGCTCGTAATCGGTGGCTATCCCGCCAAGGAAGAACTTGTGCAGACGATCCGCAAGCTCAGAGAAGATGGGCTCGGACATGCCCTTGTATACGACGAGCTTCGAGACTGCCGAAACGAGGTCCACGTACGCGATGTCCAGCAGGTTGAACGCGAGGGCTAGGTTCACAGCGAAGATTGGTATCCACCCTATAAGGATCAGCGATATGTCGATGTCGTAGCGGAGAAAGATGAAGCCAAGGCTTAGGATGACGAGAACATGGGGGGCGAGCAGCGCCACCCACGCCACCGTACTCGAGTCGGCTAAAAGACCCAGTAAAATCAACGATATCTGGACAGCGACCGTGACGAGAAGCGTCTTCTTCGCCATGTCGACCAACTCGCCTATCCCCGTCATGATCAGTATGAAGCCTACGGTGTTCAAGACAAACGCCAGGAACCCCAAGGCAGTCATCTCCATCGACGCCACAAAAAGCCTCAGAAAGATGTTGGCACCGTAGAAGAAGAAACCATAGCTCCAATACTGGTAGAAACGGAGATCCTTCCGCCTATACAGCTTGAAGAGAAGAGCGGATATGAACAGGGTGGCTACCCCATTGACGACCCTAAAAAAGATATCTAACATCGACTAAAAGTAAATTTAATGTAATAAATCATTTTCATTTGCACATTCTCACCACATCGACCTTCACCGCTAGGGCACCCGAGCCAGATCCGTGGTTTACGGCTGGGGGAGGGGGTAGAACCGTCTTGATGGAAACCACGTCTCTTCAGCTAAAAGAGCATTTAAAACAGACCCTTTTTGATAGCAATGTATATAAAAACGTGGTCCTTACGAGGCGATCGTTCAGCCCGTTACGATTATCCTACAATCGACTCAATAGAAAAAAGGACTAGGTGGCCCTCTCCAGCTCTACGAGCGTCTTCGCGGTCCCCACGCTCAGCGTCCCTTTCAGCTTGCCTTCATGGCCATACAGCTCAACATAGACGTCGGCGCGCTCCTTGGTCCTCCAGCGGGCGTACTCCTCAGGGATACTATAACTAAACACACCCGTGACCTTACCAGATTTTGCCTCGAACTCGCTGGGTGTGATGCTCTCTCCGTCTGGGTCCTTGACCGTGGCTATCGCCTCGTCCTCTATGGCCAGCTCTAATGTGTGGAACCCATATGAGTCGTAGTACTCGCCTCTCCACATGCCTTTCAAGTCTAGGTCCATGTCTACCTCAGGCTCTTCCGGCTTGTACCTCGGGAGAACCGTCGTCCCGACGCAGACGCTCTTCACCTCTCCGTCCGCGCCGTAATCGAATGTGACCTCGTACCCGTCGTTTGACGGTCCGTGTGCCCGGTACCTTGTGTCGTCTATTCTCTCCAGTAGCACCGCATTATCCATTGTCAGGTACCCGTTCCGAACCCCCAGCACGGTTTGATGCGTCTCGTCGCCGTAAACTCCACATATCATTTCCCAGTTCTCTGGAACCATCTGGAACCCCGCGCCGAAAACAGGCTTCTCTCCCAAGACCATCCTAAGCACCGTGGATGACGGGGGCCTCCAGCCCGAGCCGTCCTGAAGGTTGCTTAGCCAGCACACTCCCACTCTCTTCGCCGGGTAGAAGCATACGTTGTTAGTGTAGTCAGGCAGCCCTCCTGTGTGGCTGAGCATGATGTGGCCGTCGTGGATGCTGTAGAACCAAGTGAGACCCATGCCGCTCCTTGAGTTGCCGGAGGGGGCTTGGAGCCGATGCATCTCCTTAACAGTTTCCTCACCGAGTATGCGTCTACCCTTGAACTTCCCGCCACCCATGTTCATTATGACGAAGTTGGCCAGGTCGAGTACGGTGGAGTACAGGCTCCCCGCCGGGTCCTCCGGCATGGTGCCCAATACATAGGGGCTGACAGGTATTAGGGGGTTCTCTGGGCCTCCCGCGCGCTTGTAGCCTTGAGCCAGGTTGTCGCGGATCTTCGGGGTCAGGGTGAACGCGCTTGAGCTCATCTCCAGCGGCTCTAACACGTTCTCGGCGACGTATTTGTCATAGGTCTTTCCAGAGAATAGCTCTATGAGGTATCCGACTATCATGTACGCCGTGTTGCAGTAGGCCCACGTCTCCCCTCGGGGCCTAACGGCCCGCGCCTCGGACTCTATGTAGCCCCTCATGGTCAGAGGCTCTTCGTCCAGCAGGTATATCGGCGGCACCCGGGTAGGCATGCCGCTGCGGTGAGTCAGAAGGTCCCGGATGGTTGGCTCCTCCCCCTGCACATCCCTGATCTTGACATCCAGGTGGCTGTTCACCTCGTCGTCCAGACTAAATTTGCCCCTCTCCATGAGCTGGAGTAACCCGACTGTGATGACCGGCTTGGTCACCGACGCGCACCTGAAAACCGTGTCTGGTTTGGTCGGCACTTTTTTATCTATGTCGGCGAAGCCGAAACCCTTGGCCCACGATATCTCCCCGCCTTTTATGATCGATAGGCTGGAGCCGGGGTGCTTTCTACATTTGAGCTCGGCCTCTACGAACCTCACAATATCTTCTTCGACTCGGTGGTCAAGCATGATGAATCAGTTCCATGTTCTCTGATAGAGAAATAAGATTAACCCTATGCACACATTCTCATAATATTCATCGAATCTCCTTATCCTATTCTTTCACATTATTTTTATGCCCACAATAGTTTGAGAGATGAGAGTGGGGGTAATATACAAATTTATTACAACAAGCGTTTGCTCGCAGCGTGTGCTTCATTTTTACCTTATATTAGCCTATATAAACTATTGAGAGTAGATATAAAATCCAATTAATCTCTTTACACGTACTTAGCAATAAAGACGAAGGAAAGAGGAGATTAATACGGTGGCTGACGTCATGCAGAAGGCATCAATAATCATTGACGACCTCTCCTCGAAACCCGCCGTCAGACGACTCTTCTATGCCGGAGCCGTCTTATTCCTCACGGCCTTCATCCTACTTCCACCCCTCCTTGGAATCTCCCTAAAGCTAGATTTGGTCAGCCAAGTCCTGGACAACGAGGCCTTAATGGCGAGGGCGAAAGGAGCGATATTCTGGTCTTTCTCGATCGCTTTTACAATAGCCCTCCTCGACCTTATGGCGGGTCTCCCTATGGCTTGGTACATAGCTAGAAGCGGCTCACAGTTGGTGAGCGTTATAGACGCTCTCATCGACATCCCCTTCATCATACCGACTGTGGCACTCGGCTTCTCCACCCTCCTCTTCTGGGCTAGCCCGTCGAGCCCAATAAGCGTCCTAGGCGTCCCCAAGCTCTCGCCGGGGCTCGCCCTGATACTGCTCCTCCACTTCGCCTTCTCCTTCCCTGTCATAGTAAGAGTCATGGTAGGAGAACTTCTATCCTACAAGAGTGTCTACGAGACGGCTGCGAGAACCTTGGGCGCAAAGTCCTTCACCGTCGCGAGGACAGTTACTCTCCCAATACTGAGGCCTGCCCTTGTCGCTGCCTTCCTCCTCGCCTTCGCCAGATCCCTCTCTGAGACTGGTGCAACCATAATCGTCGCCGGGGCCTTCGAGAACGGCCCCGTCTTCATTAAAAACGCGAAAGATGCCGGCCTCGAGGGGCCCATGGTCCTCGTCAGTTTCACCCTCATCTTGGCATCCATAACCGTCTTCGCCCTCATCAGGGTTTTAGGCACGAGGTTAAAGATACCGATAAACATGGTTTATCCACGCCCCGAGGCGGTACTCAGCTCAGCGAGAAGCGCGAGGACTAGGGACATCATCATGTTCGTGGTCTTTTTCCTCTTCGTCTTCATCCCGTCCGTATACATAACCTTCCCAGCCTTTGGTGCGCTCAGTGACGGAACCCTGGGCAGAGCAATCGCCGGGGAAGGGGTTTGGTCGGAGTACTGGCAGGCTATGAGCCTATCGTACGTCATCGGGTTCACCGCCACGATTATCAACGTAGCCGCTGGGCTACCCATAGCGATCCTGATAGCTAGGAAGAGGCTTGGCAAGACGTTGACCACCCTCCTCGACGCGGCTGTCAACGTCCCCATCGTCGTACCTAGCGTCGCCCTAGGTGTATCCCTCGGATATTTCTGGCGGTCCTTCAGCTTCCTTCCCGAGTTCTGGATAATAGTATTCGCCCACACGGCCATCACGTACACCTACTTCGTTCAGGCCATGGCGGCCGCCATTGAGGGTATCCCGGAGGAGATGGAGGAGACGGCGAGGACGCTTGGAAGTAAACCTATGAACGTCTTCAGGCGCATCATCATGCCTCTGGCTAAGTACTCCATGTTCTCAGGCGCCATACTCACATTCACAAGGAGTGTGGACGAGACGGGGGCCACCACAGCCGTCTCAAACCAGCTCAAGACGGCGCCGGTGCTGCTGGTATCCTGGGTTAAACACACGGTGCCTGCGACGACATCAGACATAGCCCTCGGCATATCATTCCTGATACTGACATCGTTCGTGTCTCTGCTCGCCCTCAGGCTGCTGGTCTATAGGAGGAGGTGAATGAAGAGATGCCAACGCTACGCGTTTTGAGCTTGTCCAAGCGGTTCGGAGCGGTAAGAGCCGTTGATGACGCTACATTCGAGGTAAGTGATGGCGAGTACCTCTGCATCCTAGGCTCCACGGGCAGCGGGAAGACGACGCTTCTGCGTCTAATCGCGGGCATACTCAGACCCGACGAGGGAGAGACGTACATAGACGAGACCTTGATGAACGAGACTCCTCCCGAGGATAGAAACGTCGTCTATGTCCCCCAGACATACGCCCTCTTCCCCCACATGACTGTGCTGGAGAACGTGATGTTCGGGCCCGTCGCGAGACGAGTCCCTCAGAAGAAGGCGAAGGAGAAGGCTATGAGTGTGCTTCAACTCGTCAGACTCGATCACAGGACTGACGCCCTCCCTAGCGAGCTCAGCGGCGGGATGCAGCAAAGGGTTGCCCTCGCGAGAGGCCTCGCGTCGGGAGCGAAGCTGCTTCTCCTCGACGAGCCTCTAGGGGCGTTGGATGCGAGGCTAAGGATAGAGCTCAGGGGCGACCTGAAGAGGATAGCCAAGGATTCCGGTCTCACAGTAATCCATGTCACCCACGACCAGGAGGAAGCCATGAGCATAGCCGACAAGATACTCATACTGAGGAAGGGGCGCGTCCAGCAGCACGGCACCCCATTCCATGTCTACAGGAAGCCGGAGAACCTGTTCGTCGCCAACTTCGTAGGAAGGACAAACTTCCTGGAGGGGATCATAGACTCCAGAGACCGTGAGAAGACCACGGTGAGACTCCGCCAGAACATGTACGTAGACGTAGCGGATACGAGCCATGAGAGAGAGGAATACCTCATAATCGCTGTGAGAGAGGAGAGCACGCGCCTGACGCGTGACGACCCGGGGACGGGAATGAACGTGCTGGACGGCGAGATCACCCGGAAATACTTCTTGGGAAACTCCATCCGATTCGAGGTCAAGCTAAAGAATGAGGACAGAGTCTCGTCCCTAGTTATGACAGACGATCCCATTAGTAGATTAAAGATGGGCGACAGGGTCCGTGTTTCTTTCAATCCAAGGAACACCATTGTCTACGATTACCCGACCCTGGGGCTACGCCACGAGCTGGAGGCTTACTGAATGCCTGAAGTGAGGATAATAGACGTCTCAAAGTCTTACGGAAAGATAACCGCACTCAGCGGCGTCAACCTAGAGGTCCACGACGGCGAGTATGTATGCATAGTCGGGCCTAGTGGCTGCGGCAAGACCACCCTAATCAAGTCCATAGCAGGCATCGTCCAGCCTGATGAAGGTGAGATACTCATAGACGGTAAGCCTGTGTCGCACCTGCCCATCGAGGACAGGGGGACAGGCTACGTCTTCCAGGAGATAGCCCTCTTCCCCCACATGAACGTGTACGACAACGTCTCGTATGGGTTGATGGTGAGGGGGGAGTCACCTGAAGAGAGGAGGGGCACGGTGACCGAGATGCTTGACATGCTCTCCATCAAAAAGAACTCTATGTTTTATCCTATGGAACTGAGCGGCGGCGCGAGGCAGAAGACCGCCATAGCGAGGGCCCTCGCATCAGGGTCGACGTTCCTTCTTCTCGACGAGCCCCTCGGCGCACTCGATTTCAAGGTGAGGACGGTGATCCGTTACGAGCTGAAGAGGCTGGTGAAGGAGCTCGGTCTCACCGCCATCCACGTCACCCATGATCAGGAAGAGGCCCTCTCCATAGCGGACAGGATCGTCATAATTAAGGCTGGACGCATAGTCGAGGTGGGCCCTTCAGACGAGCTATACCTTAACCCCAGCCGAATCTTCACGGCCAAGTTCCTAGGCGAGGCGAACTTCTTCGTCGGCAGAGTAGAGAAGCATGTAGGCAAGACCCTTAAAATAAAGATCAGTGACGCCACCCTTTTCCTAAGGAAAAGGGAGAACATTAATCTAAAGCCCAACGATCCCTGCGTGCTGGCTATTAGACCCGAGTTCGTCAAGATGATTCAAAGGGAGGAGGGATATCGTTTGAATGCATTGAAGGGTAAAATCGTGGAGACTAGTTTCCTCGGCGACCTGATGAACTACATCGTTGAGGCCCTTAATGGCCTCCGTGTACAGGTGAAGGTTCAGATCTCGGAGGAGGAACCTGATATAAGTGTAGGTGACGATGTAACTATTGTGCTGCCTGAAGAGCACCTGCTGATCTACCGGTACCCATCGGATGGACTTGAGAATGAGCTCGCCTTGGAGTAGCTGAGGAATAAAAATGAAGCCTCTTGAGAGCTGGTTGAAGTCGAGGAGAAAGGTTCAGGCCATAACCATGGTGGGAGAACACTCTAAGGACACCGTCATGGCGATAGAGGAGCTTGAGCGATGCATCTCCTTCGCCATCGAGGGGAAGACGGAGGACCTCGCTCGCTGCTTCAACGTCTTAACCCTGAAGGAGAAGGAGGCTGACGTCCTCAAGAAGAAGATCATAATAGAACTCGCCAAGGGAGACCTGCCACCGAACGAGAGGGAGGACCTCATGCGTCTGGCCAGGGCCATAGATCAGGTGATTGACTGGATCAATGAGACGGGCAGGATACTCGTCGAGTTCGAGTTGAACAAGATGCCTGATGGGATCAAGACGATCATACTCGACATGATAAGGGTCGTGAAGAACTGTGTAGTCAGGCTCGACTATTGCACCGGGAAACTGATAGGCAGAAATTTCGACGACGCCTTGACGGCCGCGGACGCAGTGGAGAGGCTAGAGGAGGAGATGGATGACCTCTACCAGAGAGGTAGGAGAGCCATAAACGGGATAAAGGGAGGCGATGTCGAGATAGGGCCCACGATCCTGTTGACTCAGTTCCTCGACGCCATGGAGAACATTGCAGACAGGTGCGAGGATACCATCGACGAGATAAGGACCATCTCGGTAGTAACGCTGTTCTGATCCCTACTTAATATGATTCGATGCAGGTAAATTTCACAGTACTCCCCATGGATTGAGGCGGGTTCAGCAACAGTGCGAGGATGGGCCCCCACACGATTTTACGAGTAAAATCCGTGTCTTTTCCATATCAAGCAAATTCAGCATCGTGGAGGACAAGATTAACCTCCACCCCCGAACCAAGAACACGAGACTCCCTATCCTGTTATATAATTCTCCGAACATAGGCTTCAACGGTTTCTATGGGTCGAAACAAGAAGTACGAAGGCTACAAAGCCTATCAGTACCTTGAACCTGGCCGAGATTATCGGGAGTTCAAGCTCCGCAGAGCCGTGATCCCTGAGTGGTGGGAGCCCGTCCCCCTCAGCAAGACGGAGGAGGAACGCTTCGAGACGGTCATGGAGAACAGCGTCGTCATAGACCTCCACGCCCACGCCGACATCAGTCCCGAGGATCCCGCCGAGAACAGGGGCTTCGACAGGGAGGGCCGCAACGTCCTCGCGTACGAGGCCCTCGCAGCCAGCGGCCTCGACTGCGTCTTCGACAACATGCAGGACGGCAGCAGCTTCATCAACACTAAACACGGCTGGGACTGGAACAGCACCCTCCACGACTTGGGCATGAGGCTCTGCGACATCGCACACCAAGACTTCCTGATCCACTGTAAAAGGGTCGAAGACATCGAGAGCGCCCACAGGGAAGGCAGGATCGCGTGGGTGGCCGTCCTCGAGTCAGCCAGCTGCATCGAGAACGAGGTTGACCGCCTCGACGTCCTCTACGGCCTCGGCGTCCGAAGCATCGGCGTCAACTACAGCGAGAGCAACATGCTTGGCAGCGGCCTCAAGGAGCACCTGGACGGAGGCCTCACCGACTTCGGTTACGACGCCCTCGTCCGCATGAACAAGCTCGGCTTCCTCGTGGACGTAAGCCATACCAGCGACCAAACGGCGCTGGAGGTCATCGAACTCAGCAAGGACCCCATAATCGTTAGCCACGCCGGGGCACGATCTCTCACCCCCACCACCCGCATGTTCCCCGATGAGGTCATCCAGGCACTAGCTGAGCGCGGCGGGGTCATGGCGATAGAGGCGGCACCGAACCTGACCGTCACCGAGAAGCACCCGCTGCATAGCATCGAGAGCTACATGGAGCACATCGAGTACTGCATAGACCTCGTCGGCGTCGACCACGTGGGCTGCGGCCCCGACTCCAACTACGGCGACCACGTGGGCCTCTACCTCACCAACCTGGAGCAGCATGGCAAGCTGGGCCTCGGCCACTACACGCGTCCTGGAAAAGGCGAGAAAGCCAAGTACCTCGGCATCGACATGAACGTGGAGCAGCTCAAGACGCTCAAGTACGTCCGGGGCATGGAGAACCCAACTGAGTGCCTCCAGAACGTCTGCCGCTGGATGATAAAGCACGGCTACAGCGACACCGAGATAGCCAAAATAGTCGGTGGAAACGGATTAAGTCTATTGAAAAAAGCATGGTAAACCAAATCACATACACCCACATTTTTTCAACATGGTAAAAGCCAGGTTCCAGTACAGGTCAATTTGAACCATGATAATAGGAGCACATGATAACAACTTCTCCCGGAAACCATTTAACGTCCTTCAACCAATCTCTATCCATGCCGGAACCTTTAGTGAAAGTTGGTGATGTAAGCCACTACTACACAAACATAGGCGTAGCGGTGGTTGATCTGGTTTCGACGTTGAAGGTCGGAGACACGATAACGGTGAAGGGCGCCACCACCGAGTTCACGCAGCTGGTCAGATCCATGCAGATAATGCATGAAGCAGTCGAGGAGGCAGGCGCCGGAGACTCCATCGGGCTGAAGGTAAGCGACAGAGTCCGTAAAGGAGACGAGGTATTCAAAGATACAGACGGCTAATCGGACCCCAACGTTTTTATCTTAACCAAAGAAACGTGGCACAAACAGC